>NZ_DASYMN010000445.1:0-19679 GCF_036009065.1 Bradyrhizobium sp.
GTGACGGCGGAAAAACTCAAGATCACGGTGATATCGGCGCTGATGACGGCGCTCGCCGGCGCGCTCTACTGCCAGTACCAGATGTTCATCTCCCCCGACACGGTGAGCGGCATCTCGGTGTCGCTGCAGATGGTGTTTGCCGTCATCGTCGGCGGCCTCTATGTGTCGCTCGGCCCGACCGTCGGCGCTATCATCACCATCATGCTGGCGGAAGTCCTGCGCATCGGTTTTGGGACCAAGGCGGTCGGCTGGGACAATCTGGTCTATGGCGTGCTGCTGGTGGTGTTCATCATCTTCCTGCCGAAGGGGATTTTGGGCAGCATAGCGGAGAAGGTGAACGCGCGACGCAGGCCGGCGAAAAAAGCGCAGCCCTCCCCGATCGAGTCCATGGAGGGAGCCGATAAGACCCGCACGTTTCGGATTTGATCCTAGTCGAAAGCCGCTGGAAACTGCCCGTTCCGGAAGATGACGGTCGGCTCGTCGTCATAGTCACCCATCTCGGGATCGCCGGTGGATGAAAAGGCGACGACGCCAAGTTTGCTCAGCGCCAGTCTCTCCGCCGTTCGAAGCGCGCCATTCGCCGATTTGCAGGCAATCGCCGCATCGGCCTTCAGGTTTCCACCCTTGCCGGCGTTGAATGCCTGCACGAAGTACGTTGTTTCGCGAGCCATAAACGCTCCTTTGATCTGTCGACGACGGCTGGCATCGCTTCTCCAACAGATGACTGTCAGCTTTCCATCGATTGCATCAGCGTCGAAATCTTGATGGTCGCAAAATTGGAAAACGTGTCGGAAACCGCGTACGGCAAGATGATCTGATCGTTGTGCCGCATCGCGCCGCAGGTATAGACGACGTTGGGGACGTAGCCTGCGCGCTCGGATAGTTCGGGCCGCAGCAGCGGCTCGCGCGAGCGCGCCAGCACCTTGGAGGGATCGTTCTTGTCGAGCAGTGCCGCGCCGATCGAGTATTTCCGGAGCGGGCCGACGCCGTGGGTAAGCAGCAGCCAGCCTTCGTCGAGCTCGATCGGCGATCCGCAATTGCCGATCTGCACGAACTCCCAGGGAAACTCCGGCTTCAGAATGGCCTGACCGCCATCCCACGTGTAAAGGTCGCTCGAATAGATCAGATACAGATTCTCGTTGTCCTGCCGCGCGATCATCGCATATTTGCCGTCGATCCTGCGCGGGAACAGCGCCATGCCCTTGTTGCGCGCGGCGCTACCCCGCAGCGGCGACATTCGGAACGACAGGAAATCGCTGGTTTCAATCAATTCGGACCGGATCGCGCGTCCGCTGTAGGCGGTATAAGTCGCATAGTAGGTTTTCCGGCCGCCATCGCTGAATTCGACAAAGCGCGCGTCCTCGATCCCGTTGGATTGAGATTCGGTGACCGGAAATATGATGCGCTCGCTGATGTCGTCGTTCGGCTCGAAGATCACTCCGACCTCGTCCCCCATCGGACCCGGCAATCGGTATTCAATTCGCGGGCTCGAGGCCAGTCGAGCCGTCGGATCGACGGCCAGGCTGCCGTCGGCTGCGATGGTGCCGGCACGAAACGTCAATGACGACACATGGCCTTCGCCGACGGCGCGGAGACTGAGAATGAAGCGCAGCCCGCCCTTCGGCGCGGTTGACTGGTCAGGGTGGGGCACGATGCTGGGGTTGAACAGGGCCGAGGCTTCGAACGAATATTCGTTGAGAAAGTAAGCGCCGATCAGTTGGCGCTGGATGCTGGAAAAGCTGCCGTGGGCCGCCAGGGCTTCTTCCATCTCGTCGGCGCGGGATTCAAACGTCTCCAGCAGGTTGCGATGGCGGCCGAGGAAATTCGCCAGGACATCGGCGAGCTGGCTGGCAGCAGCTTCGGGATCCAGCGCGAGAACCCGGTCGACGATATGGTTGGCGCGTGTCTTGTCGGTCGGGTTGAGATCGCGCGGTTCGGTCGCAGGCTTGAACGGGCGCACGATCACCCGCGTGGGGTCGGGACGCAGATAGAGCGCCTGCCGGTTCAGGAAGGTGGCTTGTAACAAGGTGCCTCGACCGGCTGGAGTGAGTTGAAACTCAGGCGCCGACGGCGCGAAGCGCCGCGGGTTTTGTCAGGCCGGCATTGACGCGCGCGAGCTGACGAATCTCGGCAAGGCTGAGAAGATAAGACAAGACCGACTCACCCCCGCGATTCTCATTAGCACGATCGGGGTGCAATCCATCGCGGCAACTGCCGGTGTGCGGATCGACCAGCGCCACGGACAGATCGTTGCTGCCGAGAAACCAGCCGAAAACCCGCGTCGCGATGGCTTTCCACTCGGCGTCGCCATCGGCCCGCCACGCCGTGAGGCAGGCCGCGATCGCCGCCGTGGCTTCGACAGGCTGCTGATCGAAGGCGCGAGGGTGTTTCCGCTTGTCCCCGAAACCGGCCGTGCCGACCGGGCGGAAATGCCCTGCAGGCGCCGTTTGCTGTCTCATAAGCCAGTGCAACGACCTTAGTCCGGCCTCGACATAAGCGGGCTTTTGCGTCGCCATGCCCGTCAGCATCAACGCTTGCGACAGACGCGCATTGTCGTAGGACAATCCTTCCTCGAACCACACCCAGTGCGGCGTCTCAACCGCCGCCAGAGCCGACATCAGCCGGTCTGCAAGAAAATGCCGGACGTCCTGGGCATGGAGATGATCCGGGGCTACCGCGCAATAGGCGCTTAAACCCAATAGCGTGAACGCCCAGGCGCGGGGCGAGCGAAAGGCTTCCGCGGTCGGCAATGCCTCGGCGAACAGGCAGGCAGCCCATCGGCGCCGCGACGGGCTGGCGTCTCTGCGCGCGCATTCACCCAACGCCCACAGCGTCCGCGCGTGGCTGTCCTCCGAGCCCGTATCTTCAAGCCATGCGCGGTTGAATCCCATGAAGTTTCGGAACCGCCTGGTGTCCGGATTCCACGCGTGCTGGACGAACGCGGCAAAGCGCGCCGTCAGGACTTCGGACAGCCGCTGCTCGCCGGGATTATTGAGGGCGCAGGCCAGCAGCAAGGCGCGGGCGTTATCGTCGACGCAGTAGCCGTGCGCACGATCGGGCACCGAATGTACCGCGTGCTGGAACAGGCCGGTATCGTCACACATCGACAGGAAATGACCGATTTGCATGTCAGGCGCTGCAGGGCTGTGTAATTCAGGCGAGACGTTGTCGGAACGCGCAATGACCTTGAGCCAATGACCCTGCCGGGCATTCTCGAAGACGGACATGTAACGGTCGGCGGTGCGCGCCCATGTCATGGTTCGGCTGACCGCATAGGCGCGCTGGCACATCCCCTGCCGGCGAACGTCGTCGGTGAGCAATTCCGCGATTTCGCCGCCGATTGCAGCGGCGTCTCCAAAAGGAACCAGAACGCCGCGCCCATCGGCCAGCAATTCTCGCGCGTGCCAGTAAGGCGTCGAGACCACCGGCTTGCCCAAACCGAAACTGTAGGCGAGTGTGCCCGACGTCATCTGCGCCTCGTTGAGATAGGGCGTGACATAGACGTCGCACATCGAAATGAATTCGAGCAGCCTGGCGTGATCGACGAACTGGTCGAGGAACACCACATGGTCCTCGACGCCGAGTGCGCGCACCCGCGCCATCAGGCTCTCGCGATAGGCCTCGCCCTGCTCCCGGACCAGATTTGGATGCGTGGCGCCGAGCACCACATAAACCGCGTCCGCACGGCGTTTCAGGATCGACGGCATGGCGTCGATCATGACTTCGATGCCCTTGTTGGGAGACAGCAGGCCGAACGTCAGAATGACCGACCGTCCGCCAAATCCGAGTTTTGCCTTTGCCGCATCGGGTCCGACAAACGCCACGTCGGGAATGCCGTGGGCGATGACCTCGATCTTGTCGTCCGGCACCTGATAGACGCTGCGCAACAACTCGCGGCCCTTTTTTGCCATCACGACGACCTTCGAGGACGCCTCGACGATGCGCTCCAGCACCGCGCGTTGCACCGCCGTCGGCTCGGCCAGCACGGTATGAAGCGTCGTCACCACCGGCATGGTGAGGCGCGACAGCAGCGCGAGGATGTGCGCGCCGGCTTCGCCGCCGAAAATTCCGAATTCATGCTGCAGGCACACGGCGTCGAACCGGCCGGCGTTCAGGAAATCTGCTGCACGCTTGTACTCGTCGATATTGCCGTCCTTGATTTGCAAAGCGACCGCCGCCGGATACTCATACGCCTGTCCATGATCGGTCATCGCCACAATGCAGGTATCGATGTTGTGCCGCGACGTCGATATCGCCTGCCGCAGGTCGGTGGTAAAGGTCGCGATGCCGCAGCGGCGGGGCAGCGAATTGCCGATAACGGCGATACGGCGGAGCGGCGTCATGTCTGAGCCTCGACAACCTCGTTTGATTTCGTCGGGCGTTGCGCCGACGGGACAACAGATTTGGTCATTTGCTCTCCAGCCTCTTGCAGCAGGGAAATAATGGGGTCCGGGCCGGGATAAGCGATCAGACCGCTTATCCCATCGGGACCAACTTCGATGATGGCACGATCGCCTTCGACGAAAATGACGTCTCCGACAGTCGTGTTGGTCGCTCCGATCTTTGCAAGCCCTTCGATCGCGAGCATCCAGGTTTCCTTGTCGGCCGTGAGCGCCCAGGTCGAATTCGCGGGAAGGTTGAACCGTTCGAGTACAAAATGCGGGCTTGCGATAAGGGTCCAGCGCTCATCGCTGAGGCGTCGTGCAACGGCCTGGGTTTGAGCCGGCCCGGCATCGGAAACAGCGACGGCGCTGTCCTCGTGCAACTCGCGCTGCCGGCCATGGTCGAACAGGCGGAAGGTGGCGTCGCTGTGTTGCTGAATCTCGGCAAGCATGATGCCGGAGCCGATGGCGTGGATCGTCCCTGCAGGAATGAAAATGACGTCGCCTCTCCGGGCCGGGCGCCATTGAGCAAGACCGGCAATCGAGCCGTCTTTGATCGACGCGCGCAATTGCTGCGGCGTGAGATGCCGCTTCAATCCAACGGCAATCCGCGCGTCCGGTGTTGCCGAGAGGATGTACCATGCTTCGGTTTTGCCGTTCGGCAGGCCTATCGAGCGCGCAAAGGCATCGTCCGGATGAACCTGGATCGACAGTGGTTCGCTGGTGAACAGCAACTTGAGCAACAGTGCCGGGATCGGCGCATTTTTATCGGCACGCTGAAACCACAGCTCGCCGATGGCCTCACCAGAGCCGTCAATGCTGCTCCAGGGACGGAGATCGGCGACCCCCCATGGCTTCCGCACGACCTGCACCGCGGCATGTTCGATGGCCATAGGCTGTCCTGACCCGAAACGCGCATATCGAAGCGATATGCCGTTGGTCGATACCGTGATAAGTTTTGGCGTGGCTAAGGCGTTGCGTTTCGGGCCGTTGCAGCATCCGATTACGCTAACCAGTCAAATGGCTACTTCAGCAGCGGATCGCAAGGCGACGGGGCGGATATTACGGTGTGGTCGAAATTGCTTAGACAGTGTTTTCGTTGCCCGCGAAAGGCTGCTTTCAGCAACCGCGACAGATATTCTTTAACTTAGCCGTCGTTCGGGCGTCTTCCGCGATGAATGGGTCTTTGTATTCGGGCCGCGAGGCATCGCTTTGGACGGCCGCGGGCTTTGCCGCTTTCGGAGGAGACGCCGCATCATAGCAAGCAAGGCGCCCGCTCGCATTTTCGATGCTGCGGCAGTCTGGTTCCTTGGCGAGAGCGCTTTGCGCCAATGCGCACAGCACCAACACTGCGACAGTGATTCTCATGCAAATTCCCTTCAAGCCAACACCTTGCCAGTACTGACCGGCAGCACTGTGCCACTATTTCTTTTTGCCAGAACCGAAGCTCGGCTGCCATCCTGCGGTCTTTTGGCTGGGCGCCGCGGCTATTGTTTTGATCTTCTCTTTTTTTGGCTTCCTGGCCTCTCGATTACCCTTTTGCTCGCCTTTGGCCATGCGGATTCCCTTTGTTTTTTAAGATGATGCAGTTCTGGTAGCACTACGACTGAATTATGAGCGCGGCGGCGATCAGCGCCGCCAAAAAGATCGGCAGCAACATCGGAGGCAGGAGCCACCCATGAAGATGGAATTGGCGTTATCGGGCACATTTGCCGCCTGATCTGGTTGAGGCGGGAGCGCAACACTCTCAGTCACCGATAACGGCCAGAAGCGCGCGGTGATGTCGGACATATAGCAGCTTCTCGCCAGAAAGGGAGGAAAAACGGCGATTTATTGTCCGGCGGCTGGTTCGCCGCCGCGCGCCGGGTTATCCTAAAGCGATTGGACGGATTGGGTATTCATGAGCCGGGCCGAAGCCATCAGCCGCGTGGGTCGGCACTTTCACGGCGGCGAGTTTTTGATCGAGCTCGGCCGCAGGGTCGCCTACCAGACCGAAAGCCAGAATCCGCATCGCGCCGATGCACTGCGCGCCTATCTCGAGGACGAATTGCAGCCGGCATTTTCAGAGCTTGGTTTTTCGACCAGGCAGATCGAATCGCCGACCGGCAACAGCCCTTTCCTGCTGGCCGAGTACCATGAAAGCCCGTCCGCGCCCACCGTGCTGATGTACGGGCACGGCGATGTCGTCGATGGCATGGAAGGCGCGTGGCGGGGCGGTCTCGATCCATGGCGCACAACGCGGGTCGACGATCGGGTTTACGGGCGCGGCACCGCCGACAATAAAGGGCAGCACAGCATCAATTTGTCGGCGCTACGCGCCGTGCATCAGGCCCGCGGTGACCGGCTCGGCTTCAATGCAAAATTCATCGTCGAAATGGGCGAGGAGATCGGGTCTCCGGATCTGAGGCAGGTCTGCGAGGCCCTGCGCGACGAACTGACCGCCGATCTGTTTCTGGCGTCCGACGGGCCGCGTCTCGCGGCCGACCGCCCGACGATATTTCTTGGCTGCCGCGGGGGGTTGCGAATTCATCTCGACGTCGATCTGCGCGAGGGTTCGCACCATTCCGGCAACTGGGGCGGACTTCTCGCCAATCCCGCGACGATTCTAGGCGGAGCGATCGCGTCGCTGATCGATGAGAAGGGGCGTCTGCTGCTCGATGAACTGAAGCCGCCGCGGATTTCGAATCAAATCCGCAGCATGCTTGGCGGTGTCGAAATCACACCGTTGCCCGATGAGCCGAAAATCTCGCCCGATTGGGGCGAGGAAGGTCTGACGGCAGCCGAGCGGCTGTATGCGTGGAATACGCTCGAAGTATTGGCGATGTCGGCCGGCAACATCAAGAGTCCGGCAAATGCCATTCCCGGAGCCGCGCAAGCCGTGCTGCAACTCCGCTTTGTGGTCGGAACAGAGATCGGCAAGGTGGCGCCTGCCATTCAGCGGCATTTCGATCGCAGCGGACTTTCAATGGTGCGTGTGAGCGCCACCCAGAGCTTTGCGGCGTCGCGAACCGACCTCGACAGTCCCTGGATCGACTGGGCCGTGAGTTCAATCAAGAAAACTACCGGCAAGCAGGCCGCCGTGCTGCCGAATTTCGGCGGATCGCTACCCAACGATGTATTTTCGGAAGCGCTGGGCTTGCCCACGATCTGGGTGCCGCACTCCTATCCGGGTTGCTCGCAGCATGCGCCCGACGAGCACATTCTTCTGTCGGTGACGGAAGAAGCCCTTGCCATCATGGCCGGGTTGTTCTGGGACCTCGGCGACACACCGCGCGCTATGCCCTGACGAAGGCCAGCAACGTGCCGTTGGCTGCAGCAGGCACGACGCAAACGGCGTCTCCACTGCGCACGCCTGCGCTGCCGAGCGCCTTCTCCGCGGCGGCGAGATCGGATGTTGCGATCACGAGGGCGGCGCCTCCGCGCTCGGGCAGCCCCGCCAGCGGCACCTCCGGATAGCGCCGGCCCAACTGATCTTTTGTCAGGAATACGAAATCGGCGCGATCCGAACCCGACAGCACCGCGACGGCGCCATCCGGTTCGGCCTTGACCTCGCGATCGATCATGCGCGCGAGATGCGCGGCATCCTTTGCGTGCTCGGGCGAAACGACGAGTACCTGCTCCAGGTGTTTCGCACCATTGGCATGCTGCATGAGTTCCGGAATCCACACGGTTTCCCGCGTCTTGTGCTGACAGGCGAAAATGCGCAGGCCTCCCGGGGCCTCGGCGATCGGCCATAGAAAGATTCTGAACCGGGCTGCCGACAGGCGGCCGTCCGGCATCGTCACCGGCCGCTCGAAATCGACTGGTCCGACAGGCTCATACCCGCGCGCGCGAATTTCCTCGGCGCCGGCCGTGGAGTCCACCGCCGTAAACGCGATGCGCTCGATGCCCTCGCCGCGTCTTGCGAGAAACGCCCGCGTCGGCGCATTATGCTCCGTTTCAGCAAGCACCCCGAGCAATTCGATGTAGTCGGGATCGAGCATGATGGTGGCATTGCCCGATCCCATCTTGGCGCTGTGCGTGCCGCGCGGTGAAACGGTGAATCCAAGCCGCTTCCAGTTCCCGGCGGCCTTGTCGAGATCCTTGACCACGACGACGGCGTGATCCATTCCAATGACATTTTTCAGTGCCACTCTTTATGTTTCCCCGCCATCGATTGGTAACTTAAGCTAAAGCGTTGGTCCAGGACGCGCAAGCCGCCGGCAATCAAGGAAATTCTGACGATGGATTCCGTAAACGTTGGCTGGCCGGATTCACTGTGGGCTGCGGTGACACCTGCCGGGCCCGAACTATCGAAGCTCGTTGGGGCTGCGGAAGCCGATGTCGTCGTGGTCGGCGCAGGTTTTACGGGCCTGTCCACTGCGCTGCATCTACGGGAAGCTGGCGTGGATGTCGCCATCATCGAAGCGATGGCGCCGGGCTGGGGCGCATCGGGCCGCAACAACGGCCAGGTCATCCCCACGCTGTCGCGGCCCGACCCGGAAGACATCGTTGCCAAACATGGTGCGGTCGGCGAACGGTTCGTCGCGTTGCTGCGCGACAGCGCATCGAATTTGTTCGACCTCGCGCAACGCTATCAAATTCAGGCCGAGCAGGAACAGTCGGGGTGGGTGCAGCCGGTGCATTCGCAGGGGCGCATCAGAATAGCCGAACGCAGGGTGCGGCAGTGGTCGAAATTCGGCGCGCCGGTCGAGTTGCTGTCGCGCGAACAGACCCGCACGATGCTGGGATCGGATGCATGGTTCGGCGGCTTCTGGAACAAGTCCGGCGGTCATATCAATCCGCTCGCGTTGTCACGCGGCCTGGCGCGCGTTGTGGTCGAACGCGGCGGCCGGATTTACGCCCGCTCGCCCGCCATCAGTTTTGAACGGCACCACAATCGATGGGTGGTCAAGACAGCGGAGGGACAGATCAGCGGCCGGGCGTTGATCGTGGCAACCAACGCCTATACCGGCGAGTTCTCGAAATCGCTGGCGCCTGATATCGCCCACGAAGTCATGCCGGTTCTGTCCTGGCAGATGGCAACGCAGCCGCTGTCCGAAAGCGCGCGCAAAACCATCATTCCCGGCCGGCAGGCGATGTCCGATACGCACGGTGAGCTCTACTTCACCCGCTACGATGCTAGAGACCGTCTCGTCACCGGAGGCGCCGTGATCGGCCCGGGCAACAAGGTGGAAAGGATCAAGGCCCGGGTCGCGGAACGATTGAAACGGCTGTGGCCGCAGATCGGAGACGTCAGCTTCGACCATGTCTGGAACGGCTATGTGGGAATGACCACGGATTTCCTGCCGCGCATCCATCGCCTCGGACCCGACGCCTATGGCTGGACCGGCTGCAACGGCCGTGCCGTCGCGCTCTCGATCGCGCTCGGGGATGAGCTCTCCAAAGCCGTGCGCGGTATTGCGGAACACGATCTTGCGCTGCCGTTCACGGCACCGATGCCGATCGTCGCGCATGGCCTGCTGCGCCGTCTCGCCCCCCTGATGCTGATGGTCTACCGGCGGCGCGATGCGAAGGAAATCGCTTAAGCTCGAAACCATCATTGCGACCCAACGGGTCGGCGACCTCGCGCCTCGAAAACGCCTTCCACGCGGCAGCAAATGTCCTCGCCTTGGTGTACGCGATGCCGTTCGCGTTCTTTCGGAAATCGCTAAGGC
Source organism: Bradyrhizobium sp. (assembly GCF_036009065.1). Taxonomy (GTDB): domain Bacteria; phylum Pseudomonadota; class Alphaproteobacteria; order Rhizobiales; family Xanthobacteraceae; genus Bradyrhizobium. The sequence continues at coordinate 10,040 of NZ_DASYMN010000445.1, forward strand.
GACGGCGTGTTCTGATTGGCCCAATTCCAAGCCGACCCGCTCCACCAGTTCACCCACAGATTGCCATCGCTCCCTTTCACAAAAACGTATGGTCGACCGCCATCCACTGTGATGGCTCCCATCGAACTGGCGAGGCTGACGCCGCTGGGCGTGCCCTGGTTTGACCAGCCCCATGCCTTGCCGCTCCACCAGTTCACCCACAGATTTCCGTCGTTTCCTTTCACAAAAACATATGGCCGGCCGCCGTCTACCGTTATGGCACCCATAGAACCGGCGAGGCTGACGCCGCTGGGCGTGCCCTGGTTTGACCAGCCCCAGGCCGACCCGTTCCACCAGTTCACCCAAAGATTGCCGTCGCTTCCTTTGACAAAAACGTACGGTCGGCCACCGTCCACTGTGATGGCTCCCATCGAACTGTCGAGGCTTACGCCGCTGGGCGTGCCCTGGTTTGACCAGCCCCATGCCGTGCCGCTCCACCAGTTCACCCACAAATTGCCGTCGCTACCTTTCACAAAAACATATGGCCGGCCGCCGTCCACGGTGATGGCACCCATGGAACTGGCGAGGCTGACGCCGCTGGGCGTGCCCTGGTTTGACCAGCCCCATGCCGTGCCGCTCCACCAGTTCACCCATAGATGGCCGTCGCTTCCCTTGATGAAAACGTACGGTCGGCCGCCATCCACTGTGGTGGCGCCCATCGAACTGTCGAGGCTGACGCCGCTGGGCGTGCCCTGGTATGACCAGTCCCAGGCCGATCCGCTCCACCAGTTCACCCATAGATTGCTGTCACTACCTTTCACAAAAACGTATGGCCGGCCGCCATCCACGGTGATGGCACCGAAGGCATCGGTAGGCCCGACCAGTGGGAATCCGTAGTGCCACGGTGTCCAGTGGCAATACGCCCAGCTGTTCGAACGCATGATGCAATCGACGCCGCCGCCCGGCGCGCAAAGTTGGCAGTTGCCGTTCGGCTTGTCGTAGATGCCCCACGATCCGCCGCAGTTGCAGTTGCTGGCTGAGTACTCGTCAGGCGCTTGGAAGATGTGTCCGGTCTCGTGCGCGAAGACGCGATCAATATTGTCTGGTCCCCAGCCATCGTTTGCGTACTGCATGACGAGGCGCGGTCCGCCGATGTTCGCGTACGCGAACCAGTCGAGCGGATATTTCGTGAAGTAGCCGACATAGGTCCACTGCGTGCCGAGCTGTGTTTTGATATGGTTGATGTAGTCGTACACACCCTGCCAATTGCCCTGATAGCCGAGTTGTACCATTGCTGGATCGCGCCAAAGGGCTTCTTTATCCCCGCCCGTTCCCGGTTGCACGTTCACCTGCACCGTGTGGATGTCGTAGATCCAGGTGATGTTGGCCGGATGATTCTGGGAAGCCTGCCATCCGAGCCCGTTCTGAACCTCGGCGATGACCTTTTGGATTTCTTGTGCGCTGAATTGAAGATCAGGGGTCGGACCGGAGACGATGATGATTCCGACTGCGATGCTGCCGGTCATCTGCTGGCTGGTGGTGCCAGCGACCGCGGCCGATTCCACGCTGCGAGCAGTCTCCGGAGAGGCTACGAGCTGTCGAAGGTGCGGCGGTGGATCGGGAGGAAGCAGCGTTCCGCCCGTATCCCACTGAGCGTTTTGGTGGGGCCGCCGTTCTTTCGCCGCCATGTACTCGGGTGATTGGCGGAGGCTGAACGCGGCGAGGCCGAGAGCGCCGATCGGATCAAGACCTTCGGTCGTGCCTGATGGCAGCTCGCTGGGTGCCGCGGCTACATCGGCGGTGGCCAGGGCAGAACGGACTTGTTGCGTGCGATCTTCGGATACTTCGCCGATCAGCACTCGCGGCCCGTAGCGATGAAAGACGCGAGCCCCTTGCTGACGCGCACTCGCCGCAACGGCGCCAGCAACGGCGCCAGCCTGCGAGGAAACAACAATGACTTTTTCTTCGATTCCAATATCGCCAGCCATAATGAGTCTCCTGTAAATTGATTGGCCAAGAGCTCATCAGAATCAACCGCTCGCTCCGAGCGATTGTTCGATGAGGTGGTGTATTCCATTCGCCGTTCAACGGCGGCGCGCGCCTGTAGTAATTAGTTATTATTTCCAGGTGGATCTGGCGGAAGAAATCCATCCGCATCCCAGTCCAGCCCATCACCCAATCGCCTTTTGTCTCGGGACCGTTGAGCATACGCTTCGATGAAGAGCATCTCGGCGTCGCTGAATGCTCCACTAACATCCCTGACTAGCCTTTCGCCCGGTTCGAGCACGACATCGACGCCCTCTATCGTCCCCATCTCCTCCTTCGTGGCATCGCCAAGCGGCTCGACAATCACGACGCGCGGCGACACTTTCTGTATCACGCGGTACCGTCCGCGCGAGTCTATCGCGGAATGATCCTCGGTGAAGATGAGCATCAGCTCGCTTTCCCGCTTAGGTACCATTGTCTGAGGTTTACTCTTAATGCGAGTATGACGCAAGATACAATCAGAAGTATTAGATATCCGCGATGAGGATGATGTCGGAACGTGCGCGTAGTGCCGGAAACGTGGCCGGGCCATGATGCGCAACCAAGCATCTATGGATGCGCCACCGAACTCGGGTTTACCCGAGTTCAGTTGAGCAACAGCCGATCTGGATGCGCAAGCCCGTAACGGCGATCATCCTTCCACCACCTCGCAAAACACCCGCCTCACCTCGCTTTGCGTCTCCCGCACTCTTGCCTCGAGCGAGGAAAAGTCCGGCGCGTCGCCGGCGCGCGCCAGCACGCGCAGCAAATCTTCGCCCGCCGTTTCCGGCTTGAATTTGCCGCTGACGCAGAGCCGCAGGATTTGCGTGAGGTCGTGATAGAGTCGTGCGGCCGGGCGTAGCACCTCGGCCGCCGATGGCGGCAGCACGCCGAGCCGCGCCGCGTTGTCCAGCACCTGCATGGTGCCGACGCTGAGAAGTTCCGGCTGGGCCGCGGCGTGCACCAACTGCAGGTACTGGGCGATGAACTCGATATCGATCATGCCGCCGGCAGCGTATTTCAGATCCCAGATTTCGGCTTCGCCCTTCTCCAGCGCGATGGCGCGGCGCATCTCCGCGACGTCGCTGGCGATCAACGCACGCTCGCGCGGCCGGGTCAGAACCTCGCGGATGACGCCTTCGATCTTGCTGCGGAATTGGTCCGACGCCGAGATCACCCGCGCCCGCGTCAGCGCCATGTGCTCCCAGGTCCAGGCTTCCTTGTTCTGGTACTCGGCAAAAGAATCGAGGCGGGAGGCCAGCGGGCCGGCGCGGCCCGAGGGACGCAACCGCATGTCGACCTCGTAGAGCACGCCGTAATTGGTCCGCGTCGTGAAAGCGCTGATCAGCCGCTGCGTCAGCCGCGCGAAATACTGTGCGCCCTGCAGCGGGCGTGCGCCGTCGGAATCCGGCTCTTCGTGATCGAAATCATAGATCAGGATCAGGTCGAGGTCGGACGATGCGGTCATCTCGCGGCTGCCGAGCTTGCCCATCGCCAGGATCGCGGTCTGCTGCCCCTTGATCCTGCCGTGCTGGGCGGCGAACTGGCCGGTGACCAGGCCGTGCACGGTGTGGACGATGCCTTCGGCGGCGTCGGCGAAGGCGACGCTGGCATGCTGCGCGGAGACGGTGCCCGACAGAATCCGCGCGCCGATCAGGAACAGGCTTTCCTGGCCGAACAACCTCAAGCGATCGAGGAATTCCTCGTAGGAATTGGCGTCCGCCAGCGTCGCGGTCAGCCGCGCGGACAGTTCGCGCTGGTCCGGCATCGCCCCGAAGAAGCGCGGATCGATCAGCCCGTCCATCAATTGCGGCTGCCGCGCCAGCATGTCGCCGAGCCGCGGCGCGGCGCCAAGGATCAGCGCCACCAGCGCGACCAGTTCGCGGTTCTGGCTGAGCAGCGAGATCAGCCGGCCGCCGCGCTGCAGCGCCTGCAGGAAGCGATCGAACGCGACCACCGCGTTATCAGGCTGTTCGGCATGCGCAAGGCCGTCGATCAGCGCGGGAATGAACTCGATGAATGCGTTCCGCGTCGCCTCCACGCGCAACGCGCGAAGGTCGCCCGACATCCATTGCCGCACGGTCTCGGCCACCATCACCGGATTCTTGAAGCCGAGCGTGGCGAGAAATTCGAGTAGCCGCTTGTCGGCCGGTCCCGCGCCGTAGTCGAACGCGGGGAGTTTGGCGGTGCCGGCCGGATCGCCCTCGAACAGTTTTCCGTAGTGACCCTGCACGATGTTGAGATGGCCGAGCAGATCTTTGGCGAAGGCATCGCGGCCCTCATAGCCGAAGAAGCGCGCGAAACGCTCGACCGCCCCGGTCTGTTCCGGCAAGGTGTGGGTCTGCTCGTCGGCGACCATCTGCAGCCGGTGCTCGACCCGGCGCAGGAACTGGTAAGCCGCGGTGAGTTCGTCGCGCGCGGCAAAGGTGATCCAGTTGCTCGACGCCAGCACCTTGAGCGCCTCCAGCGTCGGCCGCGCCCGCAATTCCGGATGCCGCCCGCCCGCAATCAATTGCTGGGTCTGCGCGAAAAACTCGATCTCGCGAATGCCGCCGCGCCCCACCTTGACGTTGTGGCCTTCGACGGCAATCTCGCTTTGCCCGCGAAAGGTCTGCATCCGCCGCTTCATGTCGTGGACGTCGGCGAGCGCCGCGAAATCCAGGTGCTTGCGCCACACGAACGGCGCGATGTCGGCGAGCAACGCTTCGCCGGCTCTGGGGTCGCCGGCGCACGGCCGCGCCTTGATCATGGCGGCGCGCTCCCAGGTGCGCCCTTCCCGCTCGTAATAATGCAGCGCAGCCTCGATCGAAATCGCCACCTGGGTCGAGGCCGGATCCGGCCGCAGCCGCAAGTCGACGCGGAACACATAGCCGTCGCCGCTGCGCTGCTGCAGCAGCCGCGACAGCCCTTGCGTGACCCGCACGAAGAACGGCTGCGGCTCGATATCGGGTGCCAGCGTCGGCGCGCCGGAATCGAAGAACACGATCAGGTCGATGTCGCTGGAATAATTTAGCTCCCCCGCGCCCATCTTGCCCATGGCGAGCACGACCAGGCCACTGCCGTCTTCGGGACGATCAGTATTCGGCGGTGACAGCCGGCTGCGCGCGGCTTCCTGCCGCAGCAGATAGCGCAGCGCCGACTGTACCGAGGCCACCGCGAGATCGGTCAGCGCAGCGGTGACGCGCATCACCGGCCAGACCCCGCCGATGTCGCACAGCGCGATCAGGAGGGCTGCTTCCGACTTCATGCGGCGGAGCAGTTGCATCGCCTCGGCTTCGTCGGCTGCTGCGGCCACGGCGAAAGCGGTTCGCTCGATCAGCTCGCTGAGATGCAAGTCCGGATCGCTGTCGAGCAGCCGGATCAGCCGCGCGGCATCGGCGCGCATCAGGTCGAACAGATACGGCGAGGCTTCGGCGATGCCTTCGAGGATCGTTCGCGCTTGCGGAAATTGGTCGGCGAAACCGCGGATCGCGCCCGCTTGCTCGAGCGCGAGATCGCCAAGCCAGCCTGCAAGACGTCGTTGTGCTTCAGCGGGCGCGAACAGACGCGGGCCTTCGACAAAACGCGCGGCCAGACAAGGTCGGTCCGCGTCGCCCTTCGCGGATGAGGTCATGCCACCTTCTGTGGCACATCCGGTGTTTGAACCGCAACCCTGTCGCTGCTGCCGCTGAGCGCCGGAATCGCCAGCGTGGCGCGCAATCCCGGGTGCGCGTCGCTGAGCTTGAGCGCGCCGCCATGCAGCGTCGCCACCGCCGAGGCGAGACTCAGGCCGAGCCCGGAGCCCGGCTGGGTACGGCTCGCCTCCAGCCGCACAAAGCGCTCGACCGCGTGGGCGCGATCGGCTTCCGGAATGCCGGGGCCGCGATCGGTGACGCTGAGCAGTACCTGATCGCCATCGCGGCGGGCTTCGATCAGGATATCCTTAGCCTTATTCGCGGCGGCCTCAGTGCCGGTGGCTTCAGCACTTAAAGGCTGCAGCGCCGGCGTAGGCTGGCCGTATTTGATCGCGTTCTCGACCAGGTTTGCCAGCGCCTGGCTGACCAGTTCGCGATTGCCATGCAGCCGCGCCGGCTCGGTCTTGACATGCAGCGTCAGGCCGTTGTCCTCGGCCAGCGGCTCGTAGAGTTCGTGAATGCCCTGCGCCACGTCGGCGGCGTCGAAATCGTCCATGTTGCCGCGCGCCTGCCCGGACTCGGCGCGCGCGATCATCAGCAGCGCGTTGAAGGTTCGGATCAGGCCGTCGGATTCCTCGATGGTGCGCTCCAGCGCCGCGCGATATTCGGCTTCATTGCTCGCCTTTGCCAGCGCCTCCTCGGCGCGGTTGCGTAGCCGCGTCAGCGGCGTCTTCAGATCGTGCGCGATGTTGTCGGACACTTCCTTCAGCCCCACCATCAGCGCCTCGATGCGCTCCAGCATGGCGTTGAGGTTTTCCGCCAGCCGATCCAGTTCGTCGCCACTGCGCCCTACGGGGAGCCGTCCCGAAAGATCGCCGGCCATGATGCGTTGGGTGGTGCCGGTCATGGCGTCAATGCGCCGCAACACGCGTCGCGCGACAAAAATGCCGCCGCCGAGCCCGAGCACGATCACGACCAGCACCGACCACTGCGCGGCCTTGGCGACGATGCCGAACAGCCGCCGCCGTTCCTCGAGGTCGCGCCCGATCAGCAGCCGGAAGCCGTTGCTCAGTTCGCTGACATTGACCAGCGCGCGGTGGTCCGCCGTGTCCTGGTCCTCCAGCCGCCGGTAGAAGGTTTCCGACCAGCCGGTGGTCGCCATCACCCCCGGCGCCAGCGACTCGATATTGCCGCCGATCGTTTGCCCGTTCGGCGCCGTCACGAGGTAGAGATTGGCGCCGGGCCGCAGCGCCCGGTTGCCGATGGTGCGGGTGAGCCCGTTCAAGCCGCGCCGCGCATAGATATTGTTGATTTCGCCGACCTCGGCGTTCACGCTAGTCGTGATCTGTTCGTTGATCAGCCGCCGCGTATTCCAGGCGAAATAGCCCAGCAGCGAGGCCGCGAAAATCGCGAACAAAAACAGATACACCAGCGTCAGGCGAAACGCCGTGGTGCGGATCAGCTTGCCGAAGGCCGTCATGGGTCGGATCTCGGGCAATGAAAATGCTGGAAGCCGTTCATGGCGCTGATCATTACCCATTTTCACGGGGGTCCAGAAGTGACAAATCATTCACGTGGCGGGCATTTCCGTTTATGATCGGATCATGCAGCGACCGCAACACAGGCCGGGAGGAAGGATGCGCGTAACAGCTTTCATCGCCGCGGCGCTGTCGACGCTACTGGCCGCGGCGGTGGCGTTACCCGCCACGCCGGCTTCCGCCCAACAACCGGCCGTGCCCCGTTACGGTGAAAAGGACAAGGATAAGACCTGGGGCGAGATGGAGCGGGAAAAGGAAGCCGCGCGAGCCTACAAGAGATCGCTCGACAGCGTCCCCGAAAAAGGTCCGGTCGACCCGTGGGGGAACGCGCGCAATGTGGGCGAGCCGAAGGGGGACGCGGCCAAGGCGGCGCCGCCGAAACCGAAGGGCAAGACGGGTGAGGCAGCGAAGTAGGATTTGAAAAAGCGGCGGCTAAAGCGACAGCGACACCAGCCGCATCCATCTACGGCAAACGTCCCTACCTCACCCCGTCCCTGATCATATACCCGGCGCCGCGGATCGTGTGCAGCAGCTGGCGCTCGAAACCCTTGTCGATCTTCGAGCGCAGGCGGGAGATGTGGACGTCGATGACGTTGGTTTGCGGATCGAAGTGATAGTCCCAGACGTTTTCCAGGAGCATGGTGCGCGTCACCACCTGGCCGGCGTGCTTCATCAGATATTCCAGCAGCCGGAACTCGCGCGGCTGCAGCGTCAGCTCGTCCTGGCCGCGGGCGACGCGATGCGACAGCCGGTCGAGTTCGAGATCGCCGACGCGGTAGCTGGTTTCCTCGGCCGGACCGACATTGCGGCGCGACAGCACCTCGACCCGCGCCAGCAATTCGGCGAATGCATAGGGTTTTGGCAGGTAATCGTCGCCACCGGCGCGCAGGCCCTTGATGCGGTCGTCGACCTGGCCGAGCGCGGAGAGGATCAGCGCCGGGGTGCGGTTGCCCTTCTCGCGCAAGGTGCCGATCACCGACAGTCCGTCGCGTTTCGGCAGCATGCGGTCGATCACCAGGACGTCGTAATCGCCGCCGTCCGCGAGCGACAATCCCTCTTCGCCATCGCTGGCGAGATCGGCGACATGGCCGACCTCGCGAAACGCCTTGACGAGATAGTCGGCCGACTCGCGGTCGTCTTCGATGATCAAGAGGCGCATCTGGCTGTCGGCTTGGCTCACGGCGGGTTGGCTCTCTGTCAACATGGTACGGTCACCGTCAGCATGCAAGGCGAGCCACGATTCCGACACTTGCGAGAAAAGAGCGGGCGGTGAAGCTGGGGGACTCCACCGCCCTTCCCTTCCGACGGAGGGGGGCATATTCCACCGGAAGGTAACTCTAGGAGACGGGCTTTTGGCCCGTCTCCCGGAAAGTGCCGTCGGCGGGGGCGACTAATGCCGGCAACACTCTCCATCGCTACCAGCGCATTTCCGGAAATGCGCTGCAATCCATAGCGTTCTGACGCCTAGCCCTTGGCCAGCGGCACCGCGACGAAGCGCGATGAGCCGCCGCTCTTGACCCGCATCAGAACGCTGTTCTTGTTGTCGGTACGCGCCGCGTCGAGCGCCTCGCGCACGTCGCCCGCGCTGGTGACACTCTTGCCGCCGACCTCGAGAATCACGTCGCCTTCCTTGAAGCCGCGCTCCGCCGCGGCGCTCTTCGGATCGACTTCGGTGACCACGACGCCATCCTTGCCGGCGCCGGCCACGCTGTCGGCAGGTGCGAGCGTGAGACCAAGCTTCGGCACGTCGCTGCCACGCTTCTTGGTATCGCGATCGCTCTTGTCGGTGTCGGCTTTCGCCTCCAGCGAGTTCGGCAACTGGCCGAGCGTCAGGTTGACCACGGTGTCCTTGCCTTTATGCAGCACGTTGAGTTTTACCGCGGCGCCGGGCGCAAGAGCGCCGATGGTGCGCGCGAGTTCGCGGGCATCCTTGACCGTCTCGCCGTTCACCGCGGTGATGACGTCGCCGGATTCGATGCCGGCCTTGGCCGCCGGGCCGTTGGCCTGCGGTTCGGCAACCAGCGCGCCTTCGGCCTTCTTCAGGCCAAGGCTGTCGGCGATGTCCGCGGTCACCGGTTGAATCTGCACGCCGATCCAGCCGCGGCTGACCGAGCCCTTGTCCTTGAGCTGGGCGATCACCGTCTTCACGGTGGAAGCCGGAATAGCGAACGCGATGCCGACGCTGCCGCCGGACGGCGAGTAGATCGCGGTGTTGACGCCCATCACCTCACCTGACGTATCGAACGCCGGGCCGCCGGAGTTGCCCTTGTTCACCGGCGCGTCGATCTGGATGAAATCGTCATACGGACCGTTGCCGATGTCGCGGCCGCTGGCCGAGACGATGCCGGCGGTGACCGTGCCGCCGAGGCCGAACGGATTGCCGACCGCGAGCACCCAGTCGCCGATGCGCGGCTTGCTGTCCGACAATTTGGCGAACGGGAAGTTGGAGCCGCCCTCGACCTTGATCAGCGCCACGTCGGTGCG
>NZ_DASYMN010000446.1:0-7220 GCF_036009065.1 Bradyrhizobium sp.
TATCCGAGTCATTTCAACTACTTAGGAACGACGGTGTTGCGGGGATCTGACCTCAGGCAAATCTGCAGTTATTGCGATGCTCCAACGGGTTTCAACAAGTCGCATCTGAAAGTGGGCTGACTTTCCGTGTCTCGAACTCCAGTGATTTGAGTCACTTATTTTGAATCAGACTCTGAGGAGCCGCGCTCTTGCGCGGCATCTCGAAGGACGGCCGTAGCGCTTGTGGCCGATCCTTCGAGGCTCGCCGTAAAGCACGGCGAGCACCTCAGGATGACGTTGGTGTGTATCGATGGTGGGCACGGCGCAAGAGCGCCTTTGCCCACCCTACAATGCTGTGCTGCTTCAGTTCGGAATTGCCGCTTTGGCAGACGGCGCCTTCGCATTGACCGTGACGCCGCGCAGCAGGTTGTAGGCAGCGCCGAGTGCCTTGTCGTCCTTCTCGAGCGGCGGAACGTAGGACTGGGAGCCGGTCTGCTCGGCGCCTTCGGCGGAGAGGTGACCGCGCATGGAGGCTTCGCCCTTGTTGTCGGCGCGGGTCTTCAGCTCTTCCGGCACGTCCTGAAGCACTTCGATGTCGGGCGCGATGCCCCTCGCCTGGATCGAGCGGCCCGAGGGCGTAAAGTAGCGCGCGGTGGTCAGCGCCATGGCGCCCTTGCCGGGGCCGAGCGGGATGATGGTCTGCACCGAGCCCTTGCCGAACGTGCGGGTCCCGATCAGGGTGGCGCGCTTGTGGTCGTGCAGCGCACCCGCCACGATCTCCGACGCAGACGCCGATCCGCCGTTGATCAGGACCACCAGCGGCTTGCCCTTGGTCAGGTCGCCGGTCCGCGCCGTGAAACGCTGGGTCTCCTCGGGATTGCGGCCCCGCGTGGAGACGACCTCGCCCCGCGCCATGAACGCGCCGGACACCGAAACCGCCTGGTCGAGCAAGCCGCCGGGATTGTTGCGCAGGTCGACGACATAGCCGGCCAGTTTCTCCGGCGGGATCTGGTTCGATATGTCGCGGATGGCTTTTTTCAGTCCCTCGGTGGTCTGTTCGTTGAACGTGGTGATCCGAACATATCCGATATCGCCGCCGTCGGTGCGGTAACGCACCGGCCGCACCCGGATGACTTCGCGCACGATTGAAACCTCGATCGGCTGCTCCGCGCTCTTGCGCATGATTTTCAGCCGCGTCTTGGTATTGATCGGCCCCTTCATCCTGGCGACGGCTTGCTCCAGCGTAAGCCCCTGAACCGCGGTGTCATCGATTCCGGTGATCAGGTCGCCGGACATCATGCCGGCCTTGGCAGCCGGCGTGTCGTCCATCGGCGCAACCACCTTTACGAGGCCATCCTGCATCGTGACCTCGATGCCCAGCCCGCCGAATTCGCCGCTGGTGGTCTCCCGCATGTCGCGCCAGGCCTTCTCGTTCATGTAGCGCGAATGAGGGTCGAGGGAGGTGATCATGCCATTGATGGCGCCTTCGACGAGCTTGCTGTCGTCGGGCTTTTCGACATAGCCGGCCTTGATCCGCTCGAACACGTCGCCGAACAGATTGAGCTGCGAGTAGGTATCGGTGCTTGCTGCGGCCTTGGCCGCTGCGACCAGTGCGCTCGGTGGCTGGATGGCGAGGACCGTCAGGCCCGCGCCGATGACCGCGCCAAGGAGAAGATTGGAAATCCTGCGCATGACCGGTCGCCCCCTTCCGATGTCAGGTGTCCCAACAATGGACGGCGCAAGCGGGCTTTTTTGCGGCAGCACCGTGGGCAAAGCGCAGCATTTCCAACAGAATGGTTCAACGAAACAGGACCGTAGGGTGGGTTAGCGCCGAAGGCGCGTAACCCGCCGGGCTAACGCAAATGACGAACGACCGTGGTGGGTTACGCGCTTCGCGCTTAACCCACCCTACAAGGCCTATTGCGGCGTCCACGGCTGGTAATCGCCGGTGGCTGCGGGGCGGCGGCCGCTCGCCAGCGTCGAACCCGGGGGCCGGTAAGCCGCGGGCGTGCCTGTCATATTGGGAATATGCGGCCTTTCCCATTCATGCGGCTTGTAGGTTTCCTCGGTCGGGGGCACGTCGACGGTGTGGTGCAGCCAGCCGTGCCAGGACGGCGGCACCCGCGTCGCCTCGGCGTAGCCATTGTAGATCACCCAGCGGCGCTCGAAACCGAGCGATGGATCGATTTTGCGCCCCTTGGTGCGGTAGTAGCGGTTACCCTGCTCGTCCTCGCCGACCAGTTCGCCGAACCGCCAGGTCCACAACTGCGTGCCAAAGGTCTGGCCGTTCCACCACGTGAAAATTTTGAGCAAGAACAGTTTCATGGGCCATGCCGTTTGGTGCGCGAAGCGTAAGACCCTGATGCCATCGGCGCGGCCGATTGTCCAGTTGCGCCAGCCATCGCGGCGATCCCGCTTTGCTGACAACTTCGCACGCGAATTTCGTGACCGAATGTCGCGGAAACGGCGCAATCCGTTCATGCCGGGTACAGTTGCGATCCGTCACGGTTGGCCGCGCACAATCGGTGCGAGGCTCGGGAACGTCTGCCCCTCGAAAGGGTTGGGCTGTGTCCCCGCAAATGGAGCCGCTTTCGATGATCAATCTCAAGGTTTTAAGTACCGCTGCCATTGTGGCGCTGGCGTTGCCACTGGTGACGCCTGAGCCGACCTACGCCCAAGCGCCTCCCGGCGCGGCCGGAGGCGGTCGAGGTGGCGGTGCCGCAGCCGCCGGCGGTGGCGGTGGCGGCGGCGGATTCCGTGGAGGCGGAGGCGGCGGTGGTGGCGGTGGCTTCCGCGCCGGCGGTGGCGGCGGTGGTGTAGCCGTTGCGCCTCCCGGTGGCGGTGGATTCCGCGGTGGCGGTGGTGGCGGATTCCGCGCCGGTGGCGGCGGAGGTGGCGCCATCTATCGCGGCGGTGGCGGGGGTGGCGGATATGCCTATCGGGGCGGCGGTTACCGCGGCGGCGGCTACTATCGTCGCGGCGGCGGCGGATTTATTCCGGGCGCCGTCGCAGGCGCCGTGATCGGCGGGGCGATCGCCTCGCAGTATCCGTACGGATACGGCTATGGCGGCCCGGCCTATTACGACGACCAGTATTATGATGACGGCGTGGTGGCGGTGGCCCCGGATACCGGGGGCGATGACGTGGCCTATTGCCGGCAGCGCTTCCGGTCCTACGATCCGGCCTCGGGTACGTATCTCGGCAATGATGGCTTGCGGCACCCCTGCCCGTAGCCGGATTGCAAGGCCAATGGTCCAGGACGGCGCACGCGATGCGCCGTCCTTTTATTTTGACGCAAGACCGGTTCGACATCGCCCGAAAACCCGATAGGTTTGCCAAACATGAAGCGTCGCGCGGGTTGGGTCGGTTGAGCGTTTCGGACAAGCATAAGACGGCAGCATTGCATCCCAACGAGGCAGAGCGGCTGCAGGCGCTGCGCTCCTACGGGATTCTCGACACCGCCATCGAGCCGGCCTTCGACGACATTACGAAAATCGCAAGCTATGTCTGCCAGACGCCGATTTCCATCGTGAGCCTGGTCGACGAAGGCCGGCAGTGGTTCAAGTCGGAAGTCGGCCTCGGCATGCGCGAAACGCCGATCGACCAATCGATGTGCGCCCATGCGCTGCTCGAGCACTCGTTTCTGGAAATTTCCGACACTACCAAAGATGCGCGCGTCGCCAACAATCCGCTGGTCATCGGCGACCCTCATCTGCGGTTTTACGCCGGCGCGTTGCTGCGCACGCCGGACGGCTTGCCGATCGGCACCATCTGCGTCCTCGACACCAAGCCGCGGCAATTGACGCCGGAGCAGCGCGAGGTTCTCGCGGCATTGGCGCGCCAGGTGATGTCGCAGATGGAATTCCGCCGCGCGCTGCTGCTGTCCGATCGTCTGCAACGCAACATCAGCCGGCTGATGGCGGTGGCCGGCCATGACCTCAAGCAGCCGCTGCAAGTCATGGTGATGGCGATCGAGCGCATCCAGAGCAAGCTCACCGATCCCAGGGACAAAGAGAGGCTCGGCTACGCCGTCAATGCCGGCCTGCGCATGGCCGAAGAACTCGATCAACTCGCGGAGACCTCGGCGTTGCAGGCGGGGTTCGGCGCGCCGCGGATCAAGACGTTTGCGATCTCCGAAGTATTCGATTCCATCGTCAACACGTGGCGGCTGCACGCCGAGCAAAAGGGCCTGCGGCTGATCCTGATGCGCTCGCGCGCGCGCGCGGTCAGCGATCCCGCCATGCTGCGCGCCATCCTCGGCAACCTGGTCGGCAACGCCATCAAATATACCAGCAGCGGCCGCGTGCTGGTCGGCTGCCGCCGCCGCGGCAGCTTTGTATCGATCGAGGTGCTGGACTCGGGGTCGGGCATTCCGGCCGGGCAATTGGGCGCGGTATTCGATGCGTTTCACCAGATCGATCCGGCCAGCGAAGGCCTGGGCCTGGGTCTCTCGATCGTGCGCAGGACCTCGGAAGCGCTGGGCCATGCGGTCGAGGTGAAATCCGATCTCGCGCGCGGCTCGCATTTTTCCATCCGCGTGCCGCTGGCGGCGGTGTCCGCAAAACTATGACCGCATCGCCAGCGCGATGCCGCCGAGCGTCACCGCCAGCGCCGCGATTTCCCGCAACCCGAACGGTTCGTGCAGCATCGCGACCGATGCCACGACGCCGATCGCCGGCACCATCAGCGTGCCGATCGATGCGGTGGCGGCCGGCAACCGCTCCAGCGCCGCGAACCAGCAGACATAGCTGACGCAGAACAGGATCACCGTCATGTAGAGCATCGACGCCCAGCCGACGCTCGAGAGTGCTGAAAGCTGCGGCTGCTCCACCGCAAGCCCGACAACCGCGATCGGCAGGCAGCCGAGGCCTATCTGCCACGCGGCCAGCGAAACCGGCGGCATCGCCAGCGGGAAATGTTTTGTGAGCACGGTGCCGAGTGCGACGCTGATCACGCCGGCAATCGCGAATAGCAATCCCGGCAGTTTTTCCAGGCTGGCATCAAACCCGTTGCCGCCGATCAGAAAGGTGATGCCGCATAGCGCAATCGCGAGCCCTGTTGCGCGTCCTGGCGACACCCGCTCGCCCAGGATCGGCCAGGCCAGCAGCGCGACCCAGATCGGCACCGACGTCCCGATCACCGCCGCCTCGCTGGCGTTGAGCCAGAGCAGTGCCAGCCCCAGGAACGCGATCCAGCCGCCGAGGCTGAGCAGCGACACCAGCAGCAGGCGCCCCCGCATCTTCACGGGCACCTGCAGTTTTTGCCCTTTCGTCACCGCAATCAGCGCAAGCAAGCCGGCGCCCACCACGCCGCACAATCCGCGCGAGGACAGCGGCGGCCATTCGCTCAGCAGATTCTTCATGATCGGAAAGTTGAGGCCCCAGCCGAGCGAGGTGATGGTGAGAAACAGCAGGCCGAGCGGGGAGATCCGGGCGCGTCCGTCGGCTATGGATTGCACGATTCACAGGTCCCCTGTCGTCCCCGCGAAGGCGGGGACCGATACTCCGTGTCGTCTCGTTTCGGCACTGGAGTAAATGCCTTCTATCACTATCAGCGCCAGGGGGTATGGGTCCCGCCTTCGCGGGGACGACTCGTGGAAAGTCCCCCACTCATTATGACCGCGTCGCCAGCACGACGCCGGCCAGCGTGAAGACGAGCGCGGCGATCTGGCCGGGGCCGAGCGGCTCGTGCAGCGCGATGGCGGAAGCGACGACCCCGATCACCGGCACCGCCATGGTGCCGATCGCCGCGACCGAGGCCGGCAGCCGCGCCAGTGCGGCGAACCAGGCGACATAGGCAACGCAGAACTGAATCACCGTCGAATAGATCACGAGCAGCCAGCCGATATTGGTTACCGCGTCCCAATTCGAATGCTCGATGAAAAGCCCCACCACCGCCACCGGAAAACATCCTATTCCGATCTGCCAGGCGGCAGCCGTGATCGGCGGCAATTGCAGCGGCAGCTTCTTGGCCAGCACGGTGCCAAGCGCGAACCCGATCGAGCCCACCAGCGCCATGATGATCCCCGGCAGTTTCGCCGCACTCGCGGTGATGCCATTGCCGCCCATGATCGCCGCCAGGCCCGCAAAGGCCATCACCAGCGCAATTGCGCGCAGCACGGTCGGCCGCTCGCCGAGCACCGGCCACGCCAGCATCGAGGCCCAGACCGGCATGGTATAGGCGATCAGCGCGGCCTCGCTGGCGGGAAGCCAGAGCAGCGCAAGGCCCATCAGCACCATCCAGGCGCCGACGTTCAGCGCAGCCGCCAGCGACAGGCGCGGCCACAGCTCGCGCGGGACTTTCAGGCTCTGTCCGCGCATCACCGCAAGCGCGGCCAGCAGGCCGGCGCCGATCACGCCGGTCGAGCCGCGCAGGGTCAGCGGCGGCAGCTCGCTCAGCAGGTATTTCGTGACCGGCCAGTTAAAGCCCCACCCCAGCGAGGTGATGGCGAGGAACATCAGGCCTGCGGGCGCGATTCGAGCCCGCGCGCCCGGCTGTTTTTGGATGGTCATGGGAGTTAGGTACCGGTGGAATCGGCGCCAACATGCCGGTTATCGGGCCTGGAAGCCATTGGCCGGCGGGCATGCCAGCCCGGACATTCGCCGCGGCGCCTGAGTCTTTCGCGCGCAACCCCTCGCGGACAATAAATAGTTGTCCTGTGAACAGCGGGAGAAGGTCAAAATCCGCGCTCCCGAAAAGATTCTTTTCGCTTCCGAATCCCTGAGGACTCACCGATACTTGGCGGCAATCAGGGCGCGGCCACCCCCTTGGTTTTTCCAATTTTCCACCATATTTAGTATTTGATTCAGGAACTCGTACTAGTGCTTGACGGGCGCAAGCGAGTTGCTCTAGCTTTGGACTGTTCGGTGCCGGCTAGTTTTCGGTCCCGCCGGACGCCCCCAAAAGGGTTCCCAGAATGACCACGCCGTCAGCCTCAGAGGCAAACCGGTGACGGGTTTTCATGCCCTGAATTCGGGAGCTTTCCGGGCGCTAAAAAACGGGCCGGAATGGGCTCAGGTTTTGAGTTGAAGCGTTAAAGTATGGCCTGAAAATCGGAGCCGGCGCTCCGTCAGGACATGCTCCAGGGAAACAGAAGTCGGGTCCACCGGCTGAACCGCGGATGAAAATTCGCTCAAGGAAAACCACCCCGGCACCGCCAAGCGGCCCGGTCAGAACAAGAACGGGGCACGACCATGCGAATCGAACGGCGCTACACCACCGACGGCCAGTCACCCTACGCA
>NZ_DASYMN010000447.1:0-25273 GCF_036009065.1 Bradyrhizobium sp.
CGGCTGGCGGGTTCATCCCGACCACCGCGGCGAACAGACCATGAGCCTGATCACCAACGGCAATTTCGGCGCGGTCAGCCATCAGGGCAGGGCGTTTGTCGCGCTGGCGGTGTTTTATCGCTATGCGGGCCTGAGCGAGCAGAACGAGCCGCCGGCGCAGATCCGCGAACTCGTGCCGCTACCGATGGTCGAGCGCGCGCGCGTGCTTGGTGCGGCGTTCCGTGTCGCGCATCTGATCTCGGCGGCGCGCCCGGGCGTATTGCCGGCGACGCATTTTCGCAGCCGCGGCCGCAAACTGATGCTGGTGTTCGAGCACCGGATGGTCGACCTGGTGGCCGATCGCGTCGGCAGCCGTTTCAAGCAGCTGGCGCGGCTGGTCGGCCGCACCGGGACCATCGTGCGGCGCTGAACGGGAAATGCGGCAAAAATTTTTTTAGCCGCCTCTTGAAACCAAAATCCGTTTTTTTTAATTATTGCATCGCCGCCGCGAGGTGGTGTCCCCGACGCCGGAACGGGTCAGGGACTTGAGACGGGCACCGGTCGTGTCCGGTGCCGCTCGTACCCATTTTGCTCTTTGGAGGATCTGGCTATGCGCACTTACGACTTCTCACCGCTTTGGCGCTCGACCATTGGCTTCGATCGCCTTTTCGACCTCGCTGAAACCGCTCACCGGGCCGGCGAGGACAACTACCCCCCTTACAATATTGAACGGCTGGGCGACGATCGTTACGAGATTTCGCTCGCGCTTGCCGGGTTTTCGCCCGATGAAATCTCCATCACGGCCGAGCAGAACGTGGTTACCATCGAGGGCGGCAAGGTGGCCAACACCGAACGCGAATATTGCTATCGAGGTATTTCCGCGCGGCCCTTCAAGCGGCAGTTCAACCTCGCCGACTACGTGCAGGTGAAAAACGCCGCGTTCGAGAACGGGCTGCTGAAAATCGAGCTGGTCCGGGAAGTTCCCGAAGCAATGAAGCCGCGGCGAATCGCGATCAACGGCGGCCCGGCCGGCAACGTGCATCAGCTCGAAGGCAAGGCTGCGTAACCGTTTTTAATGGATTGGCTCCCGCCCCGGCCTGCCGGGCGGGAGCGCCGCCCCCTTGGGGGCGAAAACTCAGCAGCGTGAAAAGGAGAGGAAAGGAGAATCATCCGATGATCGACCATGCTGACAACATTATCGACCTGAATGCGATATTGCATCCCGCTTCGGTGTACGATCATCCCCGTGAGGTCGTGGCAGATACGACCATATCGATTCACGAGAAGCGTGCCATCCTTGCATCCTGGGCATCGGATGCGGCTGCCGTGGCATCGAATCCGGCGCTGCGAGAGCTGCCCGGGTCTCATCGCTTGGTGACCATCGATGAAGTACTCGAGGCGTTATCGGCACTGGATCGGGGACCGCAAGACCCGCCCGGTGGAAAACCGGCGCGCATGAAATCCGTCGCACGCGTTGGCATCGCAGCGTAGCGGCGACCCGATAGCGCGCGAAATCGTCATTCCAGGAGCGAAGCAACGAAGCAATCAGCCTTGCTTGCGGCCTTCTGGATTGCTTCGTGGAGCCTGTCATCGGGCGGCGCTTTGCGCCGACCCGTTGGCTCACAATGACGGAAATGGCTACTCCCGATCCACCCGCACCACGCGGCCCTTCTCGATCGCAAGCGCCAGCCGGCCGTGCTTCAGCGCTAAAGCCGCCTCGCCGAACAGCTCGCGGCGCCAGCCGTGCAATGCGGCGACATCGGCATGATCGTCAGCCGCGATCTGCTCGAGGTCGTCGACGGTGGCGATCACCTTGGTGGCGACCGCGTGGCGTTCCGACGTCATCCGGAGCAGCACCTTCAGAAGCTCGACGATCGCCGCGCCGTTGGAATTGTTGCGCTGCTTTTCGATCTTGGGCAGCGCGCGCGGGTCGCGGGCGATCCCGCGCTGTACGGCGGCGATGATATCGGCGCCCCATTTCGAGCGGTCGAATCCCTTCGGCAGCGAGCGCAGGCTTGCCAGCCGCTCCAGGCTGGTCGGCGCATGGGTGGCGATATCGCCGACCGCGTCGTCCTTCAGCACGCGGCTGCGCGGCACGTCGCGGCTTTGCGCCTCCTGCTCGCGCCAGGCCGCGACTTCCATCAGGACGGCGAGCTCCTTCGGCTTGCGCACCCGGGACTTCAGCCGCTCCCAGGCGCGTTCCGGGTGAAAGTCGTAGGTTTTCGGCGAGGTCAGGACTTCCATCTCCTCGCTGACCCAGTCGCTGCGGCCGCGTTTCTTGAGGTCGACATCGAGCGCCGCGAACACGTCGCGCAGATGGGTGACGTCGGAAACGGCGTAATGCATCTGCTCTGCGGTGAGCGGCCGGCGCGACCAGTCGGTGAAGCGGTGGGTCTTGTCGGGCCGGTGCCCGGTGATGCGCTCGACCAGCTGGTCGTAGGCGATGCTGTCGCCGTAGCCGAGCACCATGGCGGCGACCTGGGTGTCGAAGATCGGATGCGGAAGGATGCCGGCTTCATGCCAGACGATCTCGATATCCTGCCGCGCGGCATGAAACACCTTGAGGACCTTCTCATCGCCCATCAGGTCGAAGAAGGGCTGCAGGTCGATATCCTCAGCGAGGGCGTCGATCACGACGGCTTCCTCGGGGCTTGCCATCTGGATCACGCACAGCAGCGGATAATAGGTGGTCTCGCGCAGGAACTCGGTATCGACGGTGATGACCGCGTGCTTGGCAAGGCGGTCGCAGGCGGCCGTGAGTTCGGCGGTGGTGGTAATCAAGTCCATGGACGGTCCATAACGCTTCCAAAAAGGGCGTTCTGCCGAAAGCGCTGATCTGTCAAGGGTCCTGCAGCAAATTAGACGCTTGCAATGGCGCTGAACAGGCGCTTTTCGGCTGGTTCGCCCTGGCTGCGAACGGGCATGCGCCGCGGTTGGCGGGGACGACTTTGAGAGTGTGGGAGATCTCGCCTCAAATGCTGATTTGGTAGATGCATACAGCGCCCGCGTTCCCGCGCCCGCCGCGCGAGTTGGGCTTAGTTCTCTCCCCTTGAACCATGAGGGAGACGGAGCGCCGAAAGGCGCGCCTTGGCGAGGTGCGCCGGCCGCGTCAGCAAAATTGCCGGACGGTTAACGATTTCACGTGCCGCAAAAGGTCTGCAGCACCCGCTCGTGCTGTTCGGGCGGTTCGGCATAAGCGGCGAATGCCGGCTGGTCCTCATATGGCTGGGCGAGGATAGCCAGAAGCTCCTCGAACGGCGCAAAATCGTGCCGGTTCACCGCCGCTTCGATCACCGCCTCGACCCGGTGATTGCGCGGAATGAAAGCCGGGTTGACGGCGCGCATCGCGGCCCGCCTGGCTGCGGCATCCTGCGGCTCGTCTGAACTGCGCTGCCGCCAGCGTACCGCCCAGGCGTCATAGGCAGCGGGATCGGCGAATAATTGTCGAACATGCGCATCGCCCGCCGGGCCCAGCGCGGCGTCGCTCAAGCGCCGGAAAGTGAGCGTGAAGTCGGCCGCATTTTCCGCCATGGCTTTCAGCAGATCATTCGCGAGTTCCGGATCGTCGGCACGCGTCGTGAACAGGCCGAGCTTGCGGCGCAGGCCGTCGTAATAGGCGGCATCGAATTTTTCGGCGAAGCCGCCGAGTGCCGACTGCGCCTCGGCGATGGCCTTGTCCTGGTCGTCGCAGAACAGCGGCAGCAGGCACTCGGCAAAGCGGGTCAGGTTCCACAGCGCGATGCGCGGCTGGTTGCCGTAGGCATAACGACCCATCTCGTCGATCGAGCTGAACACCGTCGCCGGATCGTAACTGTCGATGAAGGCGCAGGGGCCGTAGTCGATGGTGTCGCCGGAGATCGAGGTGTTGTCGGTGTTCATGACGCCGTGGATGAACCCGACCAGCAGCCAGCGCGCCACCAGTTCCGCCTGGCGGCCGATCACCGCGTCCAGCAGCGCATGATAGGGGCGTTCGGCATCCGCAATGTCCGGATAGTGCCTGGCGATGACATGATCGGCGAGCCGGCGCACGCCGGCGACGTCGCTGCGCGCGGCAAAATACTGGAAGGTGCCGACGCGAATGTGGCTGGACGCAATGCGGGTCAGCACCGCGCCCGGCAGCAGCGTCTCGCGCACCACGTTTTCGCCGGTCACCACGGCGGCGAGCGAGCGGGTGGTCGGAATGCCCAGCGCCGCCATCGCCTCGCTGACGATATATTCGCGCAGCACGGGGCCGAGCGCGGCGCGGCCGTCTCCGCGGCGCGAAAACGGCGTAGGTCCCGAGCCTTTGAGCTGGATGTCGCGGCGGACGCCATCGGCGTCGATCACCTCGCCGAGCAGGATGGCGCGGCCGTCGCCGAGCTGCGGCACGAAATGGCCGAACTGGTGCCCGGCATAGGCCATGGCGATGGGATCGGCACCATCGGGGACGCGCTTGCCGGCGAGAATCTCGACGCCTTCCGGGCTACTCAGCCAGTCCGGATCGAGGCCGAGATGCAGCGCCAGCGGGCGGTTCAGCTTGACGAGTTTCGGGGAGGCCACCGGCGTCGGCGCCACCCGGGCGAAAAAGCCGTCGGGCAGTGCGGCATAGGTGTTGTCGAAGGGGAAGTGAACCGTCATGAGGGTCAAGATAAGGATGCGCCGGGAATTGGCAATCACGCGGCAATGGCCTTTTTTTCCATCATTTCTCACTCTTTGATCGGTTTTCAGAGGCTCGAAAGTGCCGGCCTTCGGTTGCCGCGCCGCAATGCGTCGGGTAAACCCTGACGCTCTTCGGGGCCTGCTTTCATCCGACCTCCGACGCCTTTTTTCGGGATTTCCATGCATCGTTACCGGTCCCACACCTGCGGCGCGCTCCGCCAGAGCGATATCGGCCAGGACGTTCGCCTGTCCGGCTGGTGCCATCGCATCCGCGACCATGGCGGGCTGTTGTTCATCGACCTGCGCGACCATTACGGCCTGACCCAGTGCGTCGCCGATCCGGATTCGCCGGCGTTCAAGGACGCTGAAAAGCTGCGCGCGGAATGGGTGGTGCGGATCGACGGCAAGGTGCGCCGCCGTCCCGAAGGCACCGAGAACCCGGATCTGCCGACCGGCGCGGTCGAGCTTTTCATCACCGAGATCGAGGTGCTGGGCCCGGCTGGCGAATTGCCCCTGCCGGTGTTCGGTGAACAGGAATATCCTGAAGATATAAGGCTTAAGTACCGTTTCCTCGACCTTCGTCGCGAGAAGCTTCACCAGAACATCATGACTCGCGGTCAAATTGTTGATTCGATGCGCAGACGCATGAAGGATCAAGGCTTCTTCGAGTTCCAGACGCCGATCCTGACCGCCTCGTCGCCGGAGGGCGCGCGCGACTTCCTGGTGCCGTCAAGGATTCATCCGGGAAAATTCTACGCGCTGCCGCAGGCGCCGCAGCAATACAAGCAGCTGCTGATGATGTCGGGCTTCGACCGCTATTTCCAGATCGCGCCCTGCTTCCGCGACGAGGACCCGCGCGCCGACCGGCTGCCCGGCGAATTTTATCAGCTCGACGTCGAGATGAGTTTTGTGACCCAGGACGACGTCTTCGCGGCGATGGAGCCGGTCATCACCGGGGTGTTCGAGGATTTTGCCAAGGGTAAACCGGTCACCAAAAACTGGCCGCGGATTCCGTTCGCCGAGGCGATACGCAAATACGGTAGCGACAAGCCGGACCTGCGCAATCCGCTTCAGATGCAGGACGTCTCCGAGCACTTCCGCGGCTCCGGCTTCAAGGTGTTCGCGCGGATGCTGGAGAATCCCAAGAACGAGGTCTGGGCGATCCCCGGACCCGGCGGCGGTTCGCGCGCATTCTGCGACCGCATGAACTCCTGGGCGCAAGGCGAAGGCCAGCCTGGGCTGGGCTACATCATGTGGCGCGAGGGCGGCGAGGGCGCCGGTCCGCTCGCCAAGAACATTGGCCCGGAGCGGACCGCCGCGATCCGCGCGGCGCTTGGATTGAAGGAGGGCGATGCCGCGTTCTTCGTCGCCGGCGACCCCTCAAAATTCTGGAAATTCGCAGGCCTCGCGCGCGCAAAACTTGGCGAGGAGTTGAACCTGGCCGACAAGGACCGTTTCGATCTGGCCTGGATCGTCGACTTTCCGATGTACGAATACGACGAAAACGAGAAAAAGATCGACTTCTCGCACAACCCGTTCTCGATGCCGCAGGGCGGACTCGAGGCATTGCAGACCCAGGACCCGCTGACCATCAAGGCGTTTCAATACGACATCGTCTGCAACGGCTATGAGATCGCCTCCGGCGGCGTCCGCAACCACCGGCCCGACGCCATGGTGAAGGCGTTCGAAATCGCGGGCTATGGCGAGAAGGAGGTGGTCGAGCGCTTCGGCGGCATGTACCGCGCGTTCCAATACGGCGCGCCGCCGCATGGCGGCATGGCAGCCGGCGTCGATCGCATTGTCATGCTGCTCTGCGGAACCACAAACCTGCGGGAAATCTCGCTATTCCCCATGAACCAGCGCGCCGAAGACCTGCTGATGGGAGCGCCCTCGGAGGTCAGCCCGAAGCAGTTGCGCGAGCTTCACATCCGGCTCAATCTGCCGGACAATTAATTGGCCTTTAGTCCAGCCATCGGCGCATCAAGCCGGGGACGAGGAAGCCGCGGGGGAAATGCATGTCGTCGTATTCTGAAGATCTTGATTCCGCGGCGATCGCCTATCACCAGTTTCCGCGCCCCGGGAAGCTTGAAATCCACGCGATCAAGCCGCTCGCCAACCAGCGCGACCTGGCGCTGGCCTATTCGCCCGGCGTGGCCGCGGCCTGCATGGCGATATCGGCCGATCCGTCGCAGGCCGCCGAACTGACCATCCGTGCCAATCTGGTCGCGGTTGTCACCAACGGCACCGCCGTGCTCGGTCTTGGCAATATCGGCCCGCTGGCCTCCAAGCCTGTCATGGAAGGCAAGGCGGTGCTGTTCAAGAAATTTGCCGGCATCGACGTGTTCGATATCGAGCTCGCCGCCGACACGATCGACAAGGTGGTCGAGGCGGTGGCAGCGTTGGAGCCGACCTTCGGCGGCATCAATCTGGAGGACATCAAGGGACCGGAATGCTTTGAGATCGAGGCCCGGCTCAAGGAGCGGATGAAGATCCCGGTATTCCACGACGATCAGCATGGCACCGCCATCATCGTCGGCGCCGCGATCAAGAACGCGCTGCTGCTCAACGGCAAGAAGCTGGAAGACGTCAAGATCGTCGCCTCCGGCGCCGGCGCCGCGGCGATCGCTTGCCTCAATCTGCTGGTGTCGATGGGGGCGCAGCGCAACAACATCTGGGTCTGCGATATCGACGGCGTCGTGCATGAGGGCCGCAACACGCTGATGGACCGCTGGAAGGCGGTCTACGCGCAGAAGACCGACAAGCGCGTGCTGGCCGACGTGATTCCCGGCGCCGATATTTTCCTCGGCCTGTCCGCTCCGAATGTGCTGAAGCCGGAGATGGTCAAGCAGATGGCCGACAAGCCCTTGGTGATGGCGCTGGCCAATCCCGACCCCGAAATCATGCCGGACGAAGCGCGGAAAGCGCGGCCCGACGCCATGATCTGCACCGGGCGCTCCGACTTTCCCAACCAGGTCAACAACGTCTTGTGCTTTCCGTTCATCTTCCGCGGCGCGCTCGATGTCGGCGCCACTGCGATCAACGAGGACATGAAGCACGCCGCGGTGGACGCGATCGCGCAGCTGGCGCGCGATCCGCCCTCGGATGCGGTGGCTGCCGGCTTCGACAGCGGCGAAGCCCAGGGTTTTGGGCCGGGTTCGCTGATCCCGAGCCCGTTCGATCCACGCTTGATTCTGCGCATCGCGCCTGCGGTTGCACGGGCCGCGACGGCCTCAGGCGTCGCGACACGGCCGATCAAGAATTTCGACGAATACGCCGCTGCGCTGGAGCGCTTCGCATTCCGCTCCGGCCTGGTCATGAAGCCGGTGTTCGCGAAGGCGAAGACGCAGCCGATGCGCGTGATCTATGCCGAGGGCGAGGACGAGCGTGTATTGCGCGCAACGCAAGTGGTGCTCGAGGAAAAGCTGGCGCGGCCGATCCTGGTGGGCCGGCCCTCGGTGGTCGAGGTGCGGATCAAGCGGTTCGGCCTTGCCATCAAGGCGGGCCGGGATTTTGACCTTATCAATCCCGAGGACGATCCCCGCTATCGGTCCTACGTGCAGTCCTACATCAAGGCCGCGGGACGCTACGGGGCGACGCCGGATGTCGCGCGTACGACGATTCGCACCAACGCGACCGTTATCGCGGCGCTGGCGGTGGTTCGCGGTGAGGCCGACGCGATGCTGTGTGGCATCGAGGGCAGCTATATGCGGCATCTCCGCCATATCAGAGAAATCATCGGATACCAGTCCGGCGTCAGCGATTTCGCGGCGCTCTCGCTGATGATCTCCAGCAAGGGCGCGTTTTTCATTGCCGATACACAGGTGCGGCCAAACCCGTCCGCCGAAGAACTCGTGGATATCGCAGGAAGGGCGGCGGTTCACGTGCACCGCTTTGGCATCGCCCCGAAAATCGCCTTCGTATCGCATTCTGACTTCGGCAGCTACGACACGGAATCCTCGCGCAAGATGCGCAAGGCTGCAAATCTGTTTGCCGAGCGCTACCCGGAAATCGAGGCCGACGGCGAGATGCAGGGCGATACCGCGTTGTCCGAGGCGGCCCGTGAGCTGATCCTGCCGCATTCGCGCTTGAAGGGCGTGGCGAACGTCCTGATCATGCCTAATCTCGATGCCGGCAACGCAGCCTATCAGATGATCAAGGTGCTGGCCGACGCGCTCCCGGTCGGTCCGATCCTGATCGGGCCGGCGCGGCCGGCGCACATCCTGACGCCCTCGGTGACCGCGCGCGGCATCCTCAACATGACCGCGGTCGCGGCGGTCGAAGCGCAGGAGCGGGCGGGCCGCCAGCAGCCGAGCCTGTTCGGTTAGATCGAGGCGGCGTTATTTTTTAGGGATGTTTGGGAAACATGGCGGTTGTCGCTGCGCGCCGCTTCATTTGGTCAATGGTCGCCGCACAGGGCATGGTGCAAATTGGAGCGTTCACGCTACCGGCATTACTGCCAGGCTATATCGATCGCTGGCACCTCACTAAAACTGAAGCGGGTTGGCTGATCGGTGTTTTCTTCGCAGTCTACGTCGTTGCCGTTCCCGCGCTGGTTTCGCTCACGGATCGAATCCCGACGCGGCGGGTCTATGCCATAGGTGCAGGCCTCACGGCGCTCTCGCATCTGGGTTTTGCGTTTATCGCCGACGGGTTCTGGTCGGCATTGATTCTTCGCGCGGTCGCGGGGGTAGGTTGGGCAGGCGCCTACATGCCAGGCCTCAAAGCCATCGCCGACACTTTGGAGGGCAATGCGCAATCGCGCGCCGTGTCGCTGCATGCCGCGGGTGTCGGCGTTGCCGGCGCAAGCTCTTACGCGGTAGCCGGCCTTATTGACACTGTCGCCGGTCCATCCGCCGCGTTTGCGTTTGGTGGCCTTTCGGCGCTCATTGCGCTGCTGCTTGCCTGGCGGGTCATGCCAAAGGGCCCGCCAAAGCATTCGTCCTCCGACAGGTCGCTGCTGGACTTCCGTCCGGTCTTTCGTAACCGTCGTGCCATGGCGTGGATTGCCGGTTATACCGTTCACACCTGGGAAATGGCCGCGGTACGGGCCTGGGCTGTCACGTTTCTGACCATCACCGCCGCGCAGGCCGGATCACCGTCCTGGTTGCCGGCGCCGACAATCCTGCTGACCGTGGCCGGCCTGATCGGCATTGCCGTATCTGTCTCAGGCAACGAAAGCGCGCAGCGCTACGGACGAATGCGCGTCGTGACGGCTGCAATGATGACGGCATCGGTTCTGGCTCTATGCACGGGCTGGTTCGTCGGCATGTCCATGGTCGTGGCCGCGGCGCTCATCGTAGTGTGGGTCGCTGCAATATTCTGGGACAGCTCCGCGCTAACTGCAGGGACAGTTCAGGCGTCGGACCCCGCATTGCGAGGAGCCACGATGGGGCTTCACAGCATGTGCGGATATGCGGGCGGCTTCATTGGTCCGCTTGGGGTAGGCCTCTGCCTGGATCTTGCCGGCAATAACCCAACGCTCGGCTGGGGGCTTGGTTTTGGACATTTGGCAGTCGTGACATTGGCCGGTTTTGTTATACTTCGCTGGTATGCTGCTTCGTTCGAAAACGCCTAGGTCCGCATCCGGCCCAAAACGGATATGCGGCCCGCCAATCATGTTTCCTCCGGCAGATTCATTTGATCGTTTGAAAAGCCCGGCTTGAGCGCCCATAATCGATCCGTTGTCGCGCATCTAATTGCCGCAGTTCCAGCGAGGCCGGCCATGCCAGCGTTTATCACCTTCGGGCGGGTTCTTTTCGCCATATTGTTTATCGTCTCGGGGGCTTTCAAGCTTCTGGACATTACCGCGACCACCCAGATGATCACCGACAAGGTGGTGATTCCGGGGATGCTGACGGGCTACACCACCGAGCTCGAAGGCATCACCGGGATGCCGATGCCGCAAATGCTGGCGATTGCGGTCGGCGCATTGGAGCTGATTTGCGGACTGATGATTGCGCTGAATTTCGGAGCGCGTTTTTTCGCGATCGTGCTAATCATCTTCGTGATCGCAGCGACCTTCACCTATCACGATTTCTGGAATCAGGCCGGGGCCGAACAGAAGAACAACATCGTCCATGCGCTGAAAAACGTGTCGCTGCTCGGGGGGCTGCTTATCATCGCGGGAATCGGCCGAGGACCGAGGTCCGATCCGACCTATACCGACGTCTAGCCAGAGCATGACGCTTTATATCGCATCCGCCGTGACGTTCAGGGTCACCTCTCCCCGCAGGGGAGAGGTCGGATCGCATCGCCAGATGCGATCCGGGTGAGGGGCCTCTTCGCAAGTACCAGCGTGTGGAGACACCCCTCACCCGAAGCCTGTGCTGCGCTCCGGCTTCGACCTCTCCCCTGCGGGGAGAGGTGACGCGGGCTCCAACCTGAACGGCTTTTAGCCGGCGCGTCGCCACGGCGTCACGCTGACGTCATGGGAAGCGTCGAGGATTTGCGGCTCGCCGGGCTTGAGGCCGTGTGCGGCGAGAATGGCCTGCGGCGAGCGTTCCGGCACCCCGGGCAGGCAGGGTTGGCCGCCCGGCAGCCGGACATGCGGCGCCTGCGACAGCCAGAACGTATCGTAGCGGTCGAGAAACATCGCAAACACCTCGGGGCCCCCGATGATCGCGACGGTGCCGGAACGGACGCCCGCGCAATCGCAGGCCTCGTCGAACGTGGCGCCCGCGGGATTCCATAACACGGCATTAGGATTGGAAGGGTCGGCCGCCAGCGCCGCAGTCTTCGACGTGAGAATGAGCCGCTTTCGCTTCGGCGAATTCGGCTGGCCCTCGAATGAATGGCGGCCGTGAACGATCAGGCCGGTGCGGTCGAGCGCGGCGTTGAAGAATTCCTGGTCGCCCTTGAACCTCAGCGAATCCGGCATCACGTGCTTCGCGTTCGCAAGCATGCCGTCGGCCGACACGATGACGTAGCCCTCGATGCGCAGCGCGGACATGACGGCGCGCGAACCGCTACTCCGAGATCGTTTGTACGACGCTGGAAACCGGACGGGAGCTCATTGTCGGCAGCTTGGCGTCCTTCAACAGCTCTTCGTCATATTGCGCGATGGTTTGTACCGGCGCCTTGGGCTTCATCTGCACCACCTTGTAGCCGCCGGCCTTCAGCTTGCGGAGAATCTCCGGCAGCGCTTCGACGGTATGTTTCTGGAAATCGTGCATCAGGATGATGCCCTTGCCGAGCTTGTCGAGCTTCTTGAAGATGTTGTCGACGACCTGCTGGGACTTACTCGACTTGAAATCGAACGAATCGAGGTCGCATGAGAAGATTCCGATGTTGCGCTCGCCGAGATAGGTCACCATTTCCGGCGGATGCTGCAGCGCCGGGAAGCGGAAGAACGGCGCCGGCGCTGCGCCGAGCGCCCATTTTACCGCGCTAAAGCCTTTCTCGATTTCCTCCTTCTTTTGCTGATCGGTAAGCTTCTTGCCGTTCAGGTTGGCGTGCGACCAGGTGTGCGCGCCGACGGTGTGGCCGGCCGCCGCCACCTGCTTCAGGATTTCGGGATAATAGGTCGCGTGCTTGCCGATCGGGAAAAAGATGCCGGTGGTGCACTGGTCCGCCAGCGCTTTCAGCACCGAGGGCGTGTTGACCTGCCAGGGTCCGTCGTCGAACGTCAGTACGACTTCCTTGTCCCTCAGAAAATCGAGCTGCTTGAAATGTTCGAAACCGAAACCGGGCCCTCCGGTGGTATCGATCTGCACGACGCGGGCAACACCGAGCGCGTCCGGAGTATTGTTGCAGGCGACCTTGGGGCCGGGCGGCGGCGCGGGAGGAGGCGGCGGAGCAGGGGCTGCCTGCTGCGCCGGCGCGGCGCCCTTGGCGGCCGGCGCCGCCGGAGCGGGTCCCTTGGCAGCCGGCGTCTGCGCGAAGGCGCCGCCCGCCGCCACAAACGAAAGCGCGCCCGCAAAGATCAAACCTGCCGCAATGCGCATCGGATTCCCCTCGGATTTGTTGGGCCTGAACGCGGCCTTGCGCCGGGGCACAGTTGCCGTATCGCCCTCATTCACCCTAGCTCAATCGAGGTTGCGCCGCCATTGTGACGTCTTTTATCCCCAATGGTTGATTCGCCATTGTCGGGCGGCTTCCGTGAACGGCCCTCAGCTATCCGCCAGCGAGCGCGCAATGGCGGTCTTGATTCGCGTGTCTGATGGTTCGACCAATTCCGGAAACACATCGGCGATGTAGCCGTCGCGGCCGACCAGGTATTTGTGAAAATTCCAGCGCGGCAGATCCTTCGGCCGCGCCTCGGCCGCCCATTTGTAGAACGGGTGCGCATTCGCGCCCTTCACGACGGTTTTGGCCGCGATCGGAAAGCTGACCCCATATCGGTGCTGCGCCGTCTCTGCGATCTCTTTTGAGCCGCCCGGCTCCTGTCCGCCGAAATCGTTCGAGGGCACGCCGATGATCATCAAGCCGCGGCCATGAAACTCCGTCCACAACTCCTGCAGTCCGGCATATTGCGGCGTGTACCGCACTGCGATGCGGTGTTGACGACGAGGAAAGGCCGCCCGGCAAGTTCGGCGAGCCTGATATCGCCACCCTCAAGCGCCGGAAACGAAAAGCCGTAGGCGGTGATCCGGCTCATGGGTGTCTGCGCCATGGCGGTTCTCAGGCAAGCCGGTGCGGCCAGCGCCGCCATCATGATGGTCCTGCGGTCGATCATCGCTCAGTTCCTGTCCGTCATTGCGAGGGGCGAAGCAATCCAGCCCGTCTGCGCGGCCGGCCGGATTGCTTCGCTTCGCTCGCAATGATGGTACCGTAGTTCGCGCAGGTGCGCCGCTCAATATGCCGTTATGACGGCTTGCACCATGGCAGCGGCAGCAGCGGAAGATGATATTTGCTCCATTCGCAGACCGGTTCCGGCCCGGCGCGCTTGAGCGCGTATTTCACCGGCTCGGCCTGCCCGACGACGAGATGAAGGCCCACCAGCGTCGCGGCGATCGGATACGCCCATGTGTGAAACCGAAAGGAGCTCATGCGGTCGAGCAGGATCGCGCCGGCAACAATGATCAGCGGATCGGTGAAGACAAAATACTCCGATTTCAGGCCGCGGCGCACGCCGAGCGCGTCAATGCCGACGGCGGCCAGCAGCAGCCCGAGCGCCTGTATCGCGGCCTGCCGTTCGCCGCGGCGCCATGCAACGACAATGCCGGGAACGATCAGCCAGGTCAGGAATACCGTGGGCCGCGGCGAGGAGTGCAGCACGAATGTATAGCGCGCGAGCACCGAAGCGATGCCTTCGAACAGCGGCAGCACGATTGCCTTCAGGCTGGCGCCCTTCGCGAGCTCGGCGGTGCCGGCATCGGCAAAGCTCAGCATTTTTTCCAGCGGATTGAAGACCGCGATGACGTCCCTGGCGTCAAATTCGAGTTTGAGTGCGAGCAGCGCCAGCAACGCGCCGGCGGCAACGGCAAACATCGAGGCAAGGGTCTCGGCCGCGGCCACCCGCCAGATCGCGGCATAGGCAGCCATGCAGGCGCCGATCAGGATCAGCAGCGCCGCCTGATACACGCCGAACTGGCCGAAAAACAGCGGCCGCAATTGCGCCGCGTCGATCACGGCGCGGTCGAAACCGACGGCCATCAGCGGATAGGCCGCCCACGCCGCTGCCGCGGCGGCGAGTGCCGCAGTAGCGGCGGCCGGCCATGCCGACGCCGGATTCCGCCAGAAGGCGACGCTGGCGCTGCAAGCACCGCCGAAGGGCAGGATGACGATCGGAAGAGCCGCGATCAGCAAGATCGCCTGCACCTTGTTCTCGATCCCGAGCACGCAGAGCGAAGCTGCCAGCGCCATGCCGAGCGGCCGCGCAACGCCGGCGCGGCGGCCGATCACGATCAGGATCAGCAGTGCTGACAGTACCGGGAATGCCGCGACCAGTTCGCTGCGCAGGATGCGCGCGTGGATCGCGACGCCGCCCGAAAACGTGAACGCAAACGCCGCGATCAGCGCGACGCGCCAGTCGCGCACGACCATGCGGATGAGGCCGGCGAAAATCAGCACGCACCCGCTTGCCGTCAGCCAGGCCAGCAGGCGTGCGGCGCGAACGGCCGACGTCATCGCGACGTCGAACGCAGCCGGGTTGGATGCCGGCGGTATGCTGGACAGCGTCCAGGCGTCGAGCAGCCCGAGGCCGTGCAGCAACTTGAACCAGAGCTGCACCGACAGGATGGTAATATAAGCGGGGTGATCGAAGAATTGCTGCGGCTTGCCCTCGTTGAGGACAAGCGCGTTGTAGACCACCATGAAGTCCATGTCGGCGTTGCGCCAGTAGATCAGCGCGTAGCCGAACAGAAAAAACGAAACGCCAAGACCCGCGACGATTGCCGCGAGGCCGTTTCGCCAGCCAAGAAACGTGATGCGGTCGAAGGTGTCCTTCGCCGTCGCTGGCTGGCGTATTGAATCGGGGACCGGTTGCTCCATGCCGGCGTGTTTAGCCCAGCAAGCGGTTTACAGAATATTTTTTTTCGTCATGGCCGGGCTTGTCCCTACTGGATTCACATCTCCGCCATCAGCAACACCGCCGTCATCCTGAGGTGCTCGCCGTCTTCGGCGAGCCTCGAAGGATGGGCCACAAGTGCCTGCGGCCATCCTTCGAGACGCCGCGCAAGCGCGCGGCTCCTCAGGATGACGGCGGGATGTGTGGATCGGAAAAATTCGTGTTTTTGGCGTGGACATGCGGTCCAATCGGACCTGTAAAGATATGTACCTACCATAGGGCTTGACCCGGGGCGTGACGGGTCTTGGCTATTTCGATCTAACGCAGCGGAATGATGAAATCGGTTCCTTCGCCGGTCTCGCCGCCGTTGACGCCCTGATCGGAAACGATGATCGAAGCGCCGGTCGAAAGCGCGTCGTTGATGCGCGCCATCGCATCGGCAGGAATGGTCAGCCGGTCCAGTGCCTCGGCGGCGCTGCCCGGCAATGGCGCGGCTTTAACCTCGACGGCGCCCGTGGTTTTTCTCCGTCGCGCCGCGCGTTCGTCCAGGTCCGGCTGTGTCGCCTCGTGCGCGACGACGGGCATCGATACGACCGACCAGCGCAGCAGATTGCCGTCATCCTTGTCGGCCTGCGCCGTGAACAGGTGAGTTCCGAGCAGGCGCTCGCCCGGGGCAATGGTCACGGGCACTTCGAACAGCGGAGTGAAATTCTGCCGCACATAGAGCTTGCCGTCTTTTTTACTGACGAACACGGCGATCTGTCCGCTGCGCTTGGCTGCCGCTGCCGCCGCTGCCGGCTGCGGCTTCGGAGCCGCGGCGTTCTGCGGATCGGACGGCCCACTCTGGTCCTTGTTCGCATCCGGACCGGCATCGGCGGCATCGGCTTGGTCGAATGCGTTGACGTCGGCGGGTCGGAATTCGGCCGCGGTGGATTGCGCGGATCGGGTGCCGCCCGATTTTTCGTCGGAAGTCGCGACCTCGATATTTCCGCTGCTCGCAACCGGCGCATCGGTAATGGTCAGCGGCGAGCGCGGCTGCGACATTGCGCTGCTGGCGTCGGCGGTGTGGATCTGTTCGCGCAATGCCGCAGCGGCGACCGCTTCGCTTGCAGCTGATTTTACGGGGTCGTGGCCAAGCGTCGATTTCAATCCAAGGCGCGGCCCGGAAAGCGCGGGCTTGATGGCCGGGTCCGCGACCGCAGTCTTGTCGGATTTCGCCGTGACGGTGGCGTTCGGCTCCGCGGCGGCAACCGGGACAGGCGTCGGAGGCGTTTTTTGCGTTGCCAGCAGCGGATGCGAAAAACTCTCCGGCGACAGTTCGCCCGGCGCAATGACGACGCGGGCGCCGATCCGGGTCCAGCCCCACATCTTCACCGCAAAATTCATGGGCATGCGGATGCAGCCATGCGACGCCGGATAGCCGGGCAATACGCCGGCGTGCATCGCGACCCCGGACCATGTGATGCGCTGCATGTAAGGCATCGGCGCGCCGCTATAGATGTTGGAGCGGTGGTATTTGCGCTTCTGGATGACGCTGAACACGCCCATCGGCGTGGAGTGGCCGCGCATCCCGGTGGAAATCGGCGTCTTCGCGAAGGCGCCGTTGGCGTCATAAATCCTGAGAAGCTGTTTCTCGATCGAAATCGCGATAATCAACGGCCCCTGCGGCTTCCGGGCGTCCTTCGCGAGATCCTCGTTGTTCAGGACCTGTTTCTTGATGGATTTGCGCACGCGGAAGGGGGCAGGCCGCGGCGGCAAATAGGGCTCATAATAGTCCGGCCAGAATACGGAAGGCGCAGCTTCGGTGGGGGACGCAGTGCCGACAATTCCGGCGGCCGCCAAAACAGCAATTCGGCAGAACGCGTTTGAAAAAGCCGTATTAGCCAGAAAACAAGTTTTGCCGGTCAGCGACAGCCGCCCAGCAGAAACAGCACGATGCCCGTCCAATTCCCAACACTCCGAATTCAGCTTCACTGTCTGGTGTCGCAGACGGCCTTCGCG
Source organism: Bradyrhizobium sp. (assembly GCF_036009065.1). Classification (GTDB taxonomy): domain Bacteria; phylum Pseudomonadota; class Alphaproteobacteria; order Rhizobiales; family Xanthobacteraceae; genus Bradyrhizobium. Next base: position 17,066 of record NZ_DASYMN010000447.1, read on the forward strand.
TTCACTAGGGCAGGCGCTGTTATCCCTGCGGTTTTCGCCGCCAGCGTAGCAAAAAAGCCTCACAATTCATTAACCAGGCAGCCGCGCGATCTTCCGGTGCGGCGTCGCCGCACTACATGAGGGGCTCCACTCAAGGAGACCTTCATGACACGCCATCGCAGCGAGCCTTGTGACATGCGCTTTCGAGGCTGGATATTCGTCGCGCTTGCGCTGGCGGCGCTCGGAGGCTCATCCGCGCTCGCGGCCGATGAGCCTGATCTGATCTTTCGGCGCTCGACGGTGTTCAAGCTGCTCAGTCCTAACGACAAACTCGCCACCTATGGGCTCGACGATCCCGAGATCGATGGCGTCGCCTGCCATTTCACCGTGCCGGAAAAGGGCGGTTACAAAGGATGGCTTGGACTGGCCGAGGAGGTTTCGGATATTTCGCTGGCTTGCCGCCAGGTCGGCCCGATCCATTTCAAGGGCAAGCTGGAACAGGGCGACGACATGTTTCGCCGCCGGCGCTCGCTGTTCTTCAAAAAAATGCAGATCGTCCGTGGCTGCGACGCCAAGCGCAACGTGCTCGTCTACATGGTCTATTCGGACAGGATCATCGAAGGCTCGCCGAAGAATTCGACCTCGTCGGTGCCGGTCATGCCATGGGGTGCGGCCGATTCCGCGGTTCAGAAGTGCGGCGACTTCATCCAGTAGAGGCCGTGCTAGCGTTCGACCGGAACCGGCCGCGGGCGAATCCACGGATCCGGCCGTGCATTGGGATCGCGATAGCCGACCAGATGCACCAGTTTCTGCGGAACCTGTTCGTTGCGGCCGCCGTCGGCGCCTTGCTCCGACATCGCGCCGCACTCTTTGGCTCGCTTCCGTTTCGAGGAGCTCTGATCGAGCCGCCGATCGGTAGCGCCGCCGCTACTCACCAAACGCTCGACGATCGATTCGTGGGTCGAGGTTTTGCTGCCAACACCAATGTTGCCCTTGCCCACCACTGCAATCCTTCTTCTGGAGGTATGCAATAACCCGCAATCGCCCTGAAAAGTTGCATGCATCGTCAACGCTTGATGGATCGAGGTCGCGGGTAGAGCACCGCCTAAAATCATGGCACTGAAATCATTGAGCTTTTTATTTGAATTGTTTCGTCATCATGTTCCGACGAAACAATTCTCCTGAGCGACGAAACCATTTTCCGTTTTCGAGCAGACATCCGGAAACAGCCGTTGGGTATCAATTTGCCAACGAAACGGCGCGCAGCGCCTCAGACTGAGACCGGAGACAGTTAATGCGGACGATCAGCTTCATCCTAGCCTTCGCCTTCATTCTGGCCGGCCCCTCGATGGCTGGTTCGTCCGACGGCAGCCTGCCGGGCGCCGGCGCCTTCTCCTACAACGCTACGCCAGCCGCACCGACCGTCATCGCCGCGAATTGATCGCGCTTACCGCAACGAAATTTAAAAAAAAGGTATGTGACGATGTTTCGCACCAGTTCGCTCGCCGCCCTGCTTCTCACCGTCGTTTTCGCAAGTTCCGCGCAGGCGCAGATATGGTCGTGGAAGAAACTGCCGGACCCGCGCGGCGAATTCGTGCGTTTGTGCGCCCCCCATATGGTCGACCGCTGGGCCCATCCCGAAGCCGTCTGCAGCTGTTTGCACGACCATGCGGTTGCGGCTGTCGACGATCCCGATCTTCGCGAGGCGCTGCTGCGCGGCATCAGCGAGACCGGCGTGCCGACGATCGAGAACGATTGGGTGCCGGCGTCCAAGCAGCCGCAGATCGCCGCGACTTTCACCAAGATCGCCAAGCCGACGCTGCAATGCATGTTCGAGCCGCGCGAGCCGCGGACCTGAGCGTCTCATTCGTCATGCCCGGGCTAAAGCGCGACGCGCGTCTTCGCGCTTTAGCCCGGCCATGACCGGAAAGAGATGACCGACATTCGCAGAGACGATTGCCTCAAGGGCAAGGTCGCCATTGTTACCGGCGCGGGATCTCGCGCGGAAGGAATCGGCAACGGCCGCGCCACCGCGGTCATTCTGGCGCGGCACGGCGCGCGCGTGACGCTGGTCGACACCGTCGCGCAGTGGGCGGAAGAAACCAGGCGCCTGATTGAAGCGGAAGAGGGCGTTTGCCAGATCGTCGAAGGCGACGTCAGCGATCCCGCCCAGTGCCGGGCCATCGTCGCGCGCGCCGTCGACGCGTGGGGCAGGCTCGACATTCTCGTCAACAATGTCGGCATCACTGGGCCGCGCGGCAACGCCATCGAGGTCGACGTAGCGGCATGGGACAGCGCGATGCGCGTCAACGTCGCCTCGATGATGCTGATGGCGAAATACGCCATTCCCGAAATGATCAAGAGCGGCGGCGGCTCCATCATCAATCTCTCATCGGTCGCAGGATTGCAGGGCGGGCATCCCAGCCTGCTGTATCCGACCTCCAAAGGGGCCATCGTCGCGCTGACGCGCGCAATGGCGGCGCATCACGGCCGCGACGGCATCCGCGTCAACTGCATCGCACCCGGCACGGTCTACACGCCGATGGTGGCCTCGCGCGGGATGACGCCGGAACTGCGCAAAGCCCGCCGCGAGCGCACGCTGCTCGGCACCGAAGGCACCGGCTGGGATATCGGCTATGGTGCGCTGTATCTGGCCAGCGACGAATCGCGCTGGGTCACCGGCATCACGCTGCCGATCGACGGCGGCGCCACTGCCGGAGCCAAGACATCGCCGGTGCCGCCGAGCGAGCCGGAGAAATAGTGTGTTGGCGTTAGCGTTGCCGAACACCGCGCCGTCATCCTGAGGTGCTCGCCGCATCGCGGCGAGCCTCGAAGGACGGCCACAAGCGGCCCGCGGCGATCCTTCGAGACGCCGCGCAAACGCGCGGCTCCTCAGGATGACGGGTTTTCTTGTTGATGCGCCTACTTCTTCGTCCCCATCCGCGGCACGCATTTTCGCGCGCGCGCGACGCCGGTCGTGGTCAGTTTCACGCCGGTGACTTCCTTGATCTGGCCTGCTGGACACGATCCGTCATCGACCATGACGCGCTGGCCCAGTCTGAGATCGGCGATGTCCTGTTCGCGCGCGACCTGCTGCGCCATGGCGGGCATGGCGAACCCGAGCAACAGCAACGCGGAAAAAATGATGTGCGCGACTTTCATATGCGCATCACTTGTTCTGGATCTTCAGACCATCGGGCCCAACGTTGATCTGCACGCCTTTCGGCTCCTTCTTGGCCTCATAGAGATTGTAGCCGAGCACGCCCACCACCACGACCAAGGCGCCGATGATGAGAAACATGAGGTTGCGATTGCCGGGCATCCGGGTTCTCCATGCGGCTTTCCGTCCATTGTATGGACCCGTCCGCGATTCTCATAGCGATCAAAAAAAACCTGCAAATCCCCAATAATATGGTTTGATCCGGACGCCAATTGGAGTACCGCGACGATGCGTTCCGACGATACCAACCGCAAAATCCTCGACGCCGTCGATGCCGGTTTCGACGCGCAGCTCGCCACGACAAGGGATTTTGTTGCGATTCCCTCGACCCGCGGCGCCGAAGGTCCGTGCCAGGACATGATCGGCGATCTCTTGCGCCAGCGCGGCTACGAGGTCGACGATTGGCACATCAATGTCGACGATCTGAAGGATCTGCGCGGCTTCGGCCCGATCGAACATGATTTTTCGAAAGCGCGCACGGTGGTCGGAACCTACCGTCCCGCCAGCAATGCCGGCAAATCGCTGATCCTGCAGGGACACTGCGACGTGGTGCCGGCCGGCCCGCTGGAGATGTGGGATACGCCGCCGTTCGCGCCGGTGGTCCGGGACGGGAAAATGTACGGCCGCGGCGCCTGTGACATGAAGTCCGGCACCATCGGCGCGCTGTACGCGCTCGACGCCATCAAGGCCGCGGGGTTGCAGCCGACCGCGCGGATTCATTTTCAGTCGGTGATCGAGGAAGAGAGCACCGGCGCCGGCGCGCTCTCGACCTTGCAGCGCGGCTACCGCGCCGATTGCTGTTTCATTCCGGAGCCGACCTCGGGCCACATGGTGCGCTCGCAGGTCGGCGTGATCTGGTTCCGGCTGAAAGTGCGCGGCCATCCCGTCCACGTGTTCGAGGCCGGTTCCGGATCCAACGCGATCACCGCGGCCTACCATCTGATCCAGTCGCTGGAAAAGCTCGAGGCCGGCTGGAACGAGCGCGCCAAGGCCGACCGTCATTTCAAGGCGGTGACGCACCCGATCAATTTCAATCCGGGCATCATCAAGGGCGGCGACTGGGCCTCCAGCGTGCCGGCGTGGTGCGACGTCGACTGCCGCATCGCGATCCTGCCGGGCTGGTCGGTTGCCGATTGCCAGGCCGAGATTTTGGCCTGCGTCTCGGCGGCGGCGCGCGACCATCGCTTCCTCTCCAACAATCCGCCCGATGTGGAATGGTCCGGCTTCCTGTCGGAGGGATATGAGCTGAAAGATTCCGCAGCGCCGGAAGCCGCGTTCGGCAAGGCCTATGACGTGGTCTATGGTGGCACCGCGCCGGACCTGGTGTTCACGGCGCTGACCGACACCCGCTTCTACGGGCTGAACTACAACATCCCGAGCCTGTGTTTCGGCGCCAGCGGTGCAGCGATGCACGGTTTTAATGAATACGTCGATCTGGAGTCACTGCGCAAATCCACCAAGGCGACCGCGCTGTTCATCGCGGAGTGGTGCGGAGTGGAGGCGGTGTAGCTCGTCGTGTCCCGGACGCGGTGCAGCGTCCTTCACGCTGCTCCGCAGAGCCGGGACCGTCACAGATGCTGCATCTCGTTGCGGCCCCGGCTCTGCAGCGCACCACGCCGCGAAGAGCGGCGCACTGCGCTGCGTCCGGGGCACGAGTCATTGGTTACGGCCACAACGCCTTCACAATCGCATCCAGCCCGTCAGTCAGCGCTGCCGGACCGGGCTGCAGGATCAGCGGCGACTTGATCTCGACGATGCGGTTGTTGCGCACCGCCGGAATCTCGTTCCAGCCCGGCCGCTGCCTGATCCGCTCCGGCACTACTTTCTTGCCGCACCACGACGCCAGGATCACATCGGGCGCTGCGTCGCGCACCGTGTCCGGCGAAATGATGCGGTCCTTCGCCGCCTGATGAAATCTCAGGTTCGGCAGGATGTCCTCGCCACCGGCGATCTCGATCAGTTCGGACACCCAGCCGATGCCTGATATCAGAGGGTCGTCCCATTCCTCGAAATAGACTTTTGGTTTTGGCGAGGGCCGAGAGGCTGCGGCGATTTCCGCCAGCCGCTGCTCGTACTGCTTCGCAAGCCGTTCAGCGCGCTCTGCCGCATCGACCAGCGCGCCGAGGGTGCGGATCATCGCCAGAACGCCGGCAATGTCGCGCTGGTTGAAGACGTGGATGGCGACGCCGGCGCGCACCAGATCGGCGACGATATCGGCCTGCAAATCCGAGAACGCCAGCACCAGGTCAGGCTCGAGCGCAAGGATCTTTGGAATGTCGGCGGAGATGAACGCGGAGACCCGCGGCTTGTCGCGGCGCACCCCCGGCGGCCGCACCGCATAGCCGGAGACGCCGACGATGCGATCCTGCTCGCCGAGCAGATACAGCGTCTCGACGGTTTCCTCGGTCAGGCAGACGATCCGGCGGGGAGGGAATTGGCGCATGGCGGAGATATTGGACCCGCTGCCATTTATAGCAACGCCATTGCCGGGCTTGACCCGGCAATCCATCCTCTTTGAAGACTCTCGCGAAGATGGATGGATACGCGGGTCAAGCCCGCGTATGACGAACTGGGAGGACGATCGATCATGACGCCGCTTGAAAAAATCAACGCGATGAAAATGCCGTTTGCCGAGCTGAAAGGCGTGAAATTCATCGAGGCCGAGAAAGACCGCGTGGTGGCGCGGATGCCGGTACGGCCCGATCTCTGCACACTCGGCCACACCATTCATGGTGGCGCGCTGATGGCGTTCGCGGATTCGGTGGGCGCCGCGGCGACCGTCATCAATCTGCCGGACGACGCCAAGGGCACCACGACCATCGAGAGCAAGACCAATTTTATTGGTGGCGCCAGCGAGGGCACGACCGTGGTTGCGATTGCGACCCCGGTGCATCGCGGGCGGCGCACGCAGGTATGGCAAACGCGGCTTCAGACCGAGGAAGGCAAGCTGGTCGCGATCGTCACGCAGACCCAGATGGTGCTCTGACGGGAACTTTTTATGTTAAGCTTTGTTAACGAGACCTTGCGCGAAATCGGAGCTTTCTGCCGTAATTTCAGGCGGTTACAGGCCTTGTAATTCATGGTGCAGCGCACAATATTGAAGGTCTAGGGATTCGGACGCCTCCTCAGGGCTTCACCGAGGAGAAAGACTAATGAACGGACTTCCTGCCAACGGCAGCATCAGAACTCTTACGGCGCGCGAGATGCTTTTGCTGCGTGAGCATCTCTTGAGGCTCGATCCCGAAAGCCGGCGTGACCGGTTCAACGGCGCGGCCGACGAAAGCTTTGTGGAATCCTACGCGGCGCGCTGCCTGGCCGATGGCACGGTGGTGATCGGCTATGTCGAGGATGGCAAGGTGCTCGGGGCCGCCGAATTGCATCAGCCGGACTCGTCTGATGACGGCGTGCCCGAGATCGCGTTCAGCGTCGAGCGTTCGGCGCGGCGCAAGGGCGTCGGCAGCGTCCTGTTCAAGCGGCTGATTACCGAGGCCGAGGGGCGCGGCCATGAGAGCCTGCGGATCACCACCGGCTATCGCAACAAAGCGATGCGGGCGCTCGCCCACAAATTCGGCGCGCATCTGACGTTTCGCCATGGCGAATCGACCGGAAGTATCGATCTGAAGCACCCGACGCAGCCTGAAGCGGCAACGCCTGCGGTCACAACAGCGGCCGACGCCGCGCGCGCGGCAATGAATTTCAGCCGCGCCTGATGGAAGCTGTTATGGGGAATGTCGGGACGGCGTAGGCCACGCCTTCGAAACAACAACGCGCGCGTTTTGGCGCGGTGCACCGGGCGTTCGTTACGTCCCGGTGCGCTTGTCGTTGCCGAATTTCCGGACAATGCGGCGCTCGACCACGACCGAGCGCTGCGCGCCCTGTTCACCCGCGATCACGCGCGTGGTTGAACGTCCCGCTGTAACGCGGTTGGCCTTTTTCACTTCGGCCTGTACGTCTTCGATCGGCAATCCCATCAGCGAGGCCGCGATCTCGGCTTGCGCCTCCTGATCGTCGGTGATCCCGATCGCAGCGAAGATGGCTTCATCGAGCGTCGGCGGATCGCGCCGCACCCGCCGCGTTCCATATTTCGTCTTCCAGTCTTCGCTCATATCGGCCTCTCAAGTCATTCGAGATAGCTAGTCAAGCCGATGCTGCAATGCAATATGGGAATTAGTAGGGCAACGCAGCCATGCATCAGAGCTTTTCCAGCTGCGTCGCGTCGTAAAGTTCGATGGTGCTGGCGCCGGCGGCCAGCGGCTGCAGTGCCCGGACAAAATCGCGCGAGGCAGGCACTGCGAAATGCGCCAGCAAGCTTGCGCGGTCGGTCCATTGCTCGATGAACACCAGCCGCAGCGCGTTCTCGCAATCGACATGCACCGCATGCGAGATGCAGCCCGGCTCCCGGCGCGAGCGATGCACGTGTTCGAGGCTCAGCCGGCGCACTTCATCGAAGGTATCCTGGCGCGCCACCACGCTGCCGGTCACCACAATCATGCTGCCCTCCCATCCATCGACGATGCTCGACGACTAGGCCGGCGCCAACGCGCCGGCGCCGGCGATGTCGATCGGTTGCTGCGGCCATCGCTTCAGCGCGGCGCGTCCGGCATCGGTCAGAACGTAGACACCGCGCTCGGCGCGGTCGAACCAGCCGTAGACGTTGTGTTGCAGAATTTTCGGCGCATCCGGAATATCGGGCCGCAACTCGCGCAGTTTGCGCGGCCCCAGCGCCATTGCTGACGCGCAGGCCAGTGCCTGCTGGCGGTAGGCGGTCATGATCGGCGATCGCGTGCTGCCGCCGGCGGTCGGATCGCCCTTTCGGCGATTGTGCTCGGCGACCAGCCGCGAGCGTTTCCTCGGGTTGCGGCGCGGGGCGGTGGTGGCCGGTTTGACGATCACCTCGACCTGGCCGCCGCTGGTCACCCCAAGCATGCCGAAACCGAGCCGCCGGCACAGATTGCGGTAGCGCGCGTCGCTCTCGCGGCCCTTGCCGCGCGCCGACATTTTGGCCGCCA
>NZ_DASYMN010000448.1:0-3527 GCF_036009065.1 Bradyrhizobium sp.
TCGTGGGTAACCAGATGCGCCAGCGCGCCGGCAATCGCGGTCACCGCCATGAACAGGAAGAACCGCATTGCGCCGAAGCGGCGCGCCACCGCACTTCCGAACGGCAGCAGCCACAGCACGTTGAATCCGATGTGGCTGAGATTGGCATGCAGCAGCGAATAGGTCACCAAGGACCACGCCTTGGCGGGCGAGCCGCCGGGAAACGGCGTCGCCAGCAACGTGGAATCATAACGCTTGGGAATGAAGCCGAACACTTCGATGGTCCAGTATTCCAGATCCGGCGGCAGCAGCACGCGCAGATGGAGCACCGCGAGCAGCAGGACATAGGCGCTCAAGGCGCCCGGCAGCGTCAGGATCGGTTCGCGCGGGGCGTCGTGGGTGAGTTCTGGCGGGGAATCCAAGGAGTCGACAACCTCGGTGAAGCGGCGGTGCTGGGCGATGCGCCCAAATAGGCGGCTTGGCCCCAGGGCGCAAGGAGCAAAACCGGCGCTGCCATGGGCTGCGGGCGCAAATGGACGCACGCGGCCCCGGCTGCGGCGCGGCATTCGTTGTGATGCGCGGGCTTGACTGCGGGGACGAAGCCGCTTCGGCGCTCCGATGAAGACGTCGTCCCCGCCTTCGACCTAGGGCATGCACACATCTTTTGCTGGCGAGAAGACCAACAACTGCCGTCATCCTGAGAGCTTGTGAATCTATTGATTTTTGCGTTTTCCGACATGAGTCAAATCAAAGACTTAGGACCCGCAGAAACGTCGAAACTCGAATAGATTCACAAACTCTGAGGTGCTCGCCGTCTTCGGCGAGCCTCGAAGGATCGCCACAAGTGCCCGCGGCCATCCTTCGAGAGCGTAGGGCGCAATAAGCGAAGCGCATTGCGCCATCTGTCCGCCGCTCTTTCGCGTAAGGCGGCGCAATGCGCGTCGCGACGCGCCGCTTATTGCGCCCTACACGCTGAATTTGTGTCGACGCGTCGTTGATTTCTGATCCACAGATTCAACCAACCAAGCTTCTGCATTCTCGCGGCGCGATGCGTCCGAGGTTTGCCAGTCCCTCGCGAACCCAAGCGAGGGGATGGAGCGGCGGGAGGCGCCAGGATGCCAGCGGGCATCCTTTGAGGCGGGATTAACGTACCCACCTCGCGCGGCAAGGTGAGACCGCGCGCGCCCTAGGCAAGGCGCTGCGCCTCCCGGCGCTCCACCTGGCCACCGGCCTGTCGACCGTTCCGGGGCGCCCCGGTCCGGCCAGCTTTCGCTCTGTCCACTGCAGGATCGCTTCTAGAAAGCGGCCCTCATCGAACAGGACACGGAATATATACAGGAAAATAGGAATCAATCAATAGGAATTTTTGGGTTCCGCAAAAATATTTTCGTCGTCCCGGCGAATGCCCTGGAGCCGGGCCGTAACAAAGGGCGGTGTTTGGTATGGTCCCGGGTTCTGCACCGCTACGCATGCGCTGCTGCCTCCGCGGCACGCGGCGCGTTGTGAATCGTATGCGGCCATGACGCTGAGGTAAAAAAAGGGAGGGCCTGAGAAGCCCTCCCTTTGTCGATGCCGATCTTGCCGCACAAAGGAAATGGGCAACATACCCACCCCTTCCCGCGCGATGACCAAACTGTTTGACGCCACCTGTACCCGCCGGCCCTGGAGAAAACCGGCGAGGAGGCGCGGACATTACCCGCTTCGGCCGCAGCACCAACCGCATAGTTAACTTAACGTTAACGCCACAAACCTTGCGCAAAACCTGCGCAAAAGCGGCTGCGGCATGGACGCTGCAAGACCTCTCCTGCACAACAAACAGGGGGACGCGCGGTGCGTGAAAGCGGGACAGATGTGTCTCTTTCATGACGGCGCGGGTCAGGATCACTAAGTCATGAAGCATCCGTCGAGCCGGGAATTTTTCGCATATTGGGACCAACAGCGTGGGCACGCGCGCGCTCCCGACCGCGGCGAGATCGAGCCTGGCGCCGTGCGCGAACTGCTCGGCGACATCTTCGTGCTGTCCTACGACCCATCCGCCGGCTATCCGTTTCGCGTCGCCGGAACGCGGGTCTGCGCGCTGCTCGGCTGCGACCGCAAGGGATCGAGTTTTTCAGCGCTGTTCAACCCCGGCTGCCGCCGCGAGATCGAGGATATCGTCGGCGTCGTCGCCGAGGAAATGCTGGCCGCGGTGGCCGGCATTACCGCGACCGCCGAAGATGGCGCGGTGGCGCATCTGGAATTGCTGCTGCTGCCATTCAACCACCGCGCCCACACGCCGCTGAGCCTGACCGGACTGCTGGCGCCGTTCGGCGGCAGTCATGGCGCGGTCAGGGATTTCAACCTCACTTCGTGGCGCTACCTCGGCCATCCGCCGCAGCCCCTTGGGCCTCGCGTGTTGCGCAAACTCAAGGTCGCGCGCGGCCTCATGGTCTATGAGGGCTTGCGCTAAAATTGAATCGCCGCGACGCTCAGCTCACCTCTCCCCGCAGGGGAGAGGTCGACGCGCATCGTCAGATGCGCGGCGGGTGAGGGGCCTATCCGCGAGTCCAATTGCGTGGAGAGACCCCACACCCGAAGCCTGCGCTGCGCTGCGGCTTCGACCTCTCCCCTGCGGGGGAGAGGTGACGCGCGCTTCAACCTAAATTCATCACGCTCTAGTCGCTTTGCCGGTCCCTGCGCGGGGGCACGAGATCCTTGAACGCATCAAAGCATTTCCACGCCGGCTCGATGGGGGTGACGCCGGCGTGCGGAACATACACCGAAGGCTCGGTGAGTGTCAGGGAAGGAATGTAGCGCGGGCAATTCGGAAAAATCACGTTCACCTTGACGCGAACGATCATTTGCGCACCGACGGTATCGGAGAGCAAAGCATCGTCACGGTCGGTCCGGGCCTCGCCGTTGATACGCAATCGCTTCGGCTTGCCATGCATTGCAATGAACAAAAGCCCGACATGCGGATTGACTGCGAGGTTGCCGATACTCTTGAACATACCGTTGCCGTCGTAATCGGGAAATGCCAGTTCCGATGGTCCGGTGACCCGGACAAACCCCGGCGCGCCGCCTTTAAAAGAGCAATCCGGATGTCCGGATGCGTCGGCGGTCGCGATAAAGAAATAGATGCTGCTTTCGATATAGCTCTTGTCATCGTCGGTGAACTCAGAGCGGGATAGTTGTTCTTCAAGGCGATCGGCAAGACGTCGGCTGCCAAATTCGTCCTGAAACGAGCGATTGCCGTCGTGATAAAGTAGGCTTGCCATGATCAGCCTCCAAATCTATCCGCCAAAGCCTGCACGCTTAAGTCAGTCCACCAGTTCCGGCCACGGCACGATAGTCGATTTCACCGTCTTCATCGCCATCGCATCGGCGACGGCACGGCCGATCCCCTCCTCGGAGAAGGGATAGATCGTCTGCATCTCCAGCCACGGATATTTGTCGCGGGTCCGGTACAGCATGTCGACGCCGAGCGGCAGGTCGTTGCCGGTGAATCCCCAGGAGCCCAGCACGTTGAGGTCCTTGGTGCAGATGCGGTGCCACGACGTATTGATCGA
>NZ_DASYMN010000449.1:0-1666 GCF_036009065.1 Bradyrhizobium sp.
CGCACGGCTTTTCAGAACCGAAGAACAAGGCGGAAGAGCGTGCTATTACCCAGGCCAAAGCGACCACCGGACGCACGCTCAAGGAGCTGTTCGGGGTTTAATACTGAGTCTCTGAAATTATGACTCGTGGTCGATTCCCAGATTGAGGCGAGTCAGATTCAAGATGGCGAACCCAGGAGGTTCGTCATGTCGGTTCCGATACCATTGCGCCGCGACTTCGATGCACCACAGCTTCGCGGTTTGGCGAGGAAGAGCAAAGACGGGGCTCAGGCTCGACGGCTTCTGGCACTTGCCGCGATATATGATGGCGCGACGCGCACCGAGGCGGCCAAGATTGGCGGGGTCGGCCTTCAGATCGTCCGCGACTGGGTCTTGCGCTTCAACGCGCGGGGTCCTGATGGTCTGGTGGATGGCAAGTCGCCGGGTCACCCACCCAAGCTCAATGATGCCCAGCGCCAGGCCATCGCCCGCATGATCGAAAGTGGCCCGATCCCTGCAGTGCATGGTGTGGTGCGCTGGCGGCTGATTGATCTGGCGCAATGGATCTTCGAGGAATTCCGCATCACGATCGCCAAGCAGACACTCAGCCGCGAGCTTCGGTCTATGGGCTACCGCAAACTGTCTGCCCGACCGCGCCACCACGCTCAAGCGGCGGGTGCGATTGAGAATTTTAAAAAAGCTTCCCGGAACGTCTGGAGACGGTCGCGCGCGCGAAAGGCGTCGACTGCGACGCGATAGAAATCTGGTTCGCCGATGAGGCCCGTATTGGCCAAAAAAACAAGATCACCCGCCGCTGGGCCAAGCGCGGCACCCGCCCGAGCGCGCCGCGCGACCAGCGGACCGCTTCCACCTACATCTTCGGCGCGGTCTGTCCCAAGCAGGGCAAGGGCGCAGCCTTGATCCTGCCGGCTTGCAACAGCGAGGCGATGAACCTGCATCTTGCGGAGATCGCCAAAGCGATCGCGCCCGCGGCTCACGCCATCCTCCTGGTCGATCAAGCTGGCTGGCACTTGTCGAGCCGCCTCGTCGTGCCGGCCAACATCACCATCATTGCGTTGCCGCCAAAATGCCCCGAGCTCAATCCAGTCGAAAACGTCTGGCAATTTATGCGCGACAACTGGCTCTCCAATCGCGTCTTCCAATCGTACGACGATCTCGTCGATCACTGCTGCACGGCCTGGAACAAGCTCGTCGATCAGCCCTGGCGCATCATGTCAATCGGACTGCGCCAATGGGCGCACGGGTTCTGATCAATGAGACCCGGTATTACGGCGCTCATGCGCCACTTCACCTTTGCAGGAGACACGGCTGATCTCGATGTAGTCCCTGAGCCGACCGACGATCAGGTGGATGAAACGATATACCTCACATGCCCCACGCTGGCTTCGTCAGCGTGCTGGCATTCGCAGCCCTGGTGCCCGACGCGCAGGTGCTTGGCACCGATCAGTTCCCGGCGCCTGCCGCCCCCCGGTAGCCCCCGGTTCGACGACGCCCGGAAGAGGGACATGCGCGGGTTCGGCCACCGCCCCTCCACCGCCGCCAATTCCAGATGCGCCAGACCCGCCGTTGCCGCCGTTTGCGGAAGTTGGGTTGCCTTCCGCGCCGGTGATGCCACCGCCACCGCCACCGGCGCTGGACTGTGACGATCCGCCGGCAACACCAAGCC
>NZ_DASYMN010000450.1:0-24225 GCF_036009065.1 Bradyrhizobium sp.
TCGTTCGGGCAAGGCCTGTTCTTCGCCGCCGGCGGCTATGGCGTGGCGCTGATCGCCAACGCGTCAGGCATCACCGACGCCGTGGCGCAGGTCATCATCGGCGCGGTCTGCGGCGGCCTGCTCGGCCTGGTGATCGGCCCGCTGATCGCGCGCTACAGCGGCATTTTCTTCGGCATGCTGACGCTGGCGCTGTCGATGATGCTGTATGGCGCGCTGCTCAAGTCGACCGCGCTCGGCGGCTCCGACGGTTTCAATGTCGGCCGTCCCAGCCTGTTCGGGATGGTCTTCGCCGATACCCGCGAGGCGGATTTCATGCTGTATGCGGTGTCGGTGGTCACCACCGGCCTTGCCGGCATCGCCGCCACCATCCTGTTCCGCTCCGAGCTTGGCCTTGCCAGCCTCGCGGTGCGCGAAAACAACCTGCGGGTCGAATATCTCGGCCTTTCCGCCAACCGCATCGTCACCATCAATTTCGTTATCGCGGCGATTTTCGCCGGCGCCAGCGGCGCGCTCGCGCTGATGGCGCAGCGCCACATCGATCCGCAATTCGCCTACTGGACCACTTCGGGCGAATTCGTGTTCGTGGCGGTGCTTGCCGGCTACCAAAGCGTAGCAGCCGTGTTCGTGGCGTCGGTGGCGCTGGAACTGGTGCGCTCGTTCTCGAACCTGTACCTGCCCAACACCTGGCAGCTGGTGCTCGGCATCTTCCTGCTCGGCGTCATCCTGTTCCTGCCGCGTGGCATCGGTTCGCTCTGGATCAAGGACCGGCATCACAAGAAAAATCCCGTCGCACCCGCGCCACTCGCGGGCGAAAAAGGAGCGGTGTCGTGAAGGCGGTGCTGTCCGTGCGCGGGTTGGAAAAACGCTTTGGCGCGGTGGTCGCCGCCGACGCTTTGACGCTCGACATCGCGGCCGGGCAAAGGGTGAGCCTGATCGGCGCCAATGGCGCGGGCAAGACGACCTTTGTCAACATGGTGACGGGCTATACAAAACCCGACGGCGGCGCGATCGCGCTCGACGGGTTCGACCTTGCAGGGCGCTCGCCGAGAGACGTGGCCCGGCTCGGCATTTCCAGGTCGTTCCAGATCCCGCAATTGTTCATCGAACTCACGGCGTGCGAGAACCTCAGCGTTGCCTTCTCCGGCGCGCGAAGCCAGGGGCTTTCCTTTCATGCGCCGGCGAACGCGCCTGATCGACGCGACACGTCGATCGAGTTGCTGGCGCGGTTCGGACTTGCCGATCTCGCCGACCGGCCGGTTTCGGAACTGGCGGGCGGCGTGCGCAAGCTGATCGATATCGCGATGGCGCTGGTGCGCCGCCCAAAGCTGCTGCTGCTGGACGAGCCGACCTCGGGGGTTTCCGCGGAGGAAAAGTTCGCTGTCATGGACCGCGTGATCCATGCGGTGGCGCCGGACGCCGCGACCATCGTCTTTGTCGAGCACGACATGGACATCGTCAGCCGCTACGCCGACCGCGTGGTGGCGTTTTATAGCGGCCGCATCCTTGCCGACGGCGATCCGAACGACGTGCTGAACGACCCGGAGGTGCGCCGTTACGTCACCGGGGGCGGGCGATGAACGCCGCGCCATTGCTTGCGATCGACAATCTGGTGGTCGAGATTCAATCGATGCCGGCGCTGCGCGGCTTTTCGATCGACGTGGCGCGAGGCGCGATGGTCAGCCTGGTCGGCCGCAACGGCGCCGGCAAGACAACCCTGATGCGCTCGATCATGGGGCACCTTCAGCCCACGCAAGGCGCGATCCGCTTCGATGGCGCCGATCTTGCCGCGCATCCGCGCCACACCCGCGCTAGCCTCGGCATCGGCTACATGCCGGAGGACCGCTGCCTGGTGCCGCAGCTGACGGTGGAAGAGAACATCCTGCTGCCGCTGTGGGTGGCAAAACATCTCGACCGCCGGGCGAGGCTGGACTTCGTCTACCAGGTGATCGGCGAACTTGCCGAGATGCGCCACCGCAAGGCGCTGCTGCTCAGCGGCGGCCAGCAAAAACTGGTCGCGCTCGGCCGCGCGCTCGGCATCGGCACCAGATGCCTGCTGCTCGACGAGCCGTTCGAGGGCATAGCGCCGGTGCTGTCGGAGCGATTGTCCGAAGTGCTGGCCACGCTGAAGGGCGGCGATCTCACGCTGTTGATGTCGCAGTCCGACATGAATCATTCGCGCGGCCTGATCGACGTCGAGTTCACGATCGAGCGCGGGGCCAACGTGGCGAGCTAGGCGCCTGGCCGCTCTGTCCCATCGTTGAAGGCCCAACTGCGCAGGCCGGGGGGTAACGTCACTCGTCATTGCGAGCCGACGGTCGGCGCCAAGCGCCGCCCTAGGACGGGCTCCGCCAAGCAATCCAGAAGGCGCGCAGAAAGATGGATTGCTTCGTCGCGGAGTTCATCATCGGGCCGGCCAAAGGCAGGCCGGACCCGTTGGCTCCTCGCAACGACGAGCTGTCGCCGTATTCGGCGTTCAGCGGCGGTATTGCGCGTCGCTGACCTTTTCCATCCAGTCGACGTTCTTGCCGTCAAGCGATTCCGTAACGGCGATATGCGTCATCGCGGTGGTCGCTGTCGCGCCGTGCCAGTGCTTCTCACCGGGGGGAAACCAGATCACGTCGCCGGGCCGGATTTCCTCGACCGGTCCGCCCTCGCTTTGTACCCAGCCAAGGCCGGAGGAGACGATCAGCGTCTGGCCGAGCGGATGGGTGTGCCACATGGTGCGGGCCCCGGGCTCGAAGGTAACCTGGCCGCCGCTGACGCGTGCCGGATCGCCGGCCTGAAACAGCGGGTCGACACGGACGGTGCCGGTGAACCACGCTTCGGGGCCTTTGCCCGAAGGTCGTGAACCGTTGCGTTTGATATCCATTGCTCCGTTCCTTCTCGCGATTAAGTCACTTCCTGCCGCAGCCTCTGCAAAGCCCGGATGCGCCGATGCCAGCATGGCCAAGCCGCCTGCGAGCAGACTCCTCCGCGTAACCACGCGCTGCGTTTCCGTCGCACCGCCCTTCATGTGTCGAACTCCGTTGGCTTTGTGGGTTCTGATCTGCTGATCTGCGTCCAATTCCTGTTCCAGATTTAACGCGTGCGGCAACAGCGACAAGCCGCTATAATTAGGATGGACTTATAAGGGGAATCGATAAGTGCAGCGCGGCAATCTCGACGACCTCGCAGCCTTCCTGATCGTCGCCCGCGAGGACAGCTTTACCAAAGCGGCGGCAAAACTCGGCGTCTCGCAGTCCGCGCTCAGCTACACCATCAAGGAGCTCGAGGCGCGTTTAAAACTCCGCCTCCTGACGCGCACCACGCGCAGCGTCTCGCCGACGGCGGCGGGCGAGCGACTGCTCGCTCACGTCGGTCCGCGGCTGGAGGAGATCGAGGCCGAACTTGCCGCCTTGAGCGAGCTTCGGGACAAGCCCGCCGGCGCCATCCGCATCACCGCCACCGAATACGCCACCAACGCGATCTTGTTGCCGAAGCTCGCAAAACTGTTACGCGATTATCCGGACATCAAGGTCGAGATCATCAACGACTATGGCCTGACCGATATCGTCGCTCAGCGTTTCGATGCCGGGGTGCGCGACGGCGAGCAGGTGGCCAAGGACATGATCGCGGTGCGCATCGGCCCCGATGCGCGCATGGCGGTGGTGAGCGCTCCGTCCTATTTCCGCAACCGGCGAGAGCCGAGCAAGCCGCAGGAGCTGGTCGAGCACAACTGCATCAATCTGCGCCTGCCCACCCATGGTGGGTTTTATGCCTGGGAGTTCGAGAAGGGATCGCGCGAACTCAAAGTCCGGGTCGAAGGCCAACTGTCGTTCAACACCACGAGCCAGATGCTCCATGCAGGGCTGGCAGGCCTCGGCCTGACCTATCTGCCGGAGGGCCTGGTGCAACCGCACATCGCCAAGGGCCGCCTCAGGCGGGTGCTGGAGGACTGGTGCCCGCCCTATCCGGGCTACCACCTCTATTACCCGAGCCGGCGCCAGCCCTCCGCGGCGTTCGCATTGCTGGTCGAGGCGTTGAGGTGCCGAAGTTGAATAGCGAGGTAGCGTATCGCGCGCTCACTTCGGCTTCGTGCCGAGCATGATCGGCGTGGTCCGCACCAGCTTGAGTGACCTGACCATGTTCTCCACCGTCGCCTTGTATTTCTTGAAATGCGCGGTTTCCAGATGCGACCGGTAGGCATCCGTATCGCGATAGATCTCGAACACTTTTACACGCGCAGGATTTTCTTGCTCGGAAACAGCGTATAGCGCCAGCACGCCTGGCTCGACGCGAATAGCGGTTTCGATCTGCTCGGTCACCGCGGCTCTATAGGCGTCAAGCTGTGCGGGGTCGATCTCGATTTCGGCTTGCTGCACGTATAGCATGTCATCGGCCATGGCCGGCCCGGGAGCGGGCGCCGCCAGCACCGACGCACCCAGAAAAACAAGTTGCCTGATGTCCATATCGGCCTCCGGACAAATGAAGCGAACGCCGGCTTCAGCGTATCGTATACCCGCCATCGGCCGCGAGCGCATGCCCGACCATGAAACTTGCCGCGGAGCTGCAAAGCCAGAGCACGGCGCTTGCAATCTCCTCGGGCCGGCCAAGGCGGCCGATAGGCACGTCTTTCAGCATCGCGTTGAGGGCGTCAGCCTGGGTGGCCATCATGCTGTTGAGCATCGAGGTATGTATGATGCCCGGGCATACCGCATTGATGCGAATGCCCCTCGCGGCATAATCCAGCGCCGCGCTTTGGTGAGCCCGAGCACGCCGTGCTTGGAGGCCTGGTATGTTCCGCGCTTGGCGCCGCCCACCAGTCCTCTGGCTTCCTCGTTCGATCTGTGCGGTTAGTGCGTGATGAATTTAGTTTGAGGCGGCTCCTTCTCACCTCTCCCCGGAGGGGAGAGGTCGAAGCCGGAGCGCAGCGCAGGCTTCGGGTGAGGGGTCCTTCCACGCAACTGACTCACAGAAAGTCCCCTCACCCGCCGCGCATCTGACGATGCGCGTCGACCTCTCCCTGCGGGGAGAGGTGGTCTGAGCCTCGTGGCGATCGGACTTAAAGTTATCCTGCTCCTAGCGGGGCCGCCTGGCGAAAACATCCTTGGCGATGGGCATCGCCGAAAACACGTTGGGCCAGCCGGCATAGAAGGCCAGCTGCGTGACGGCTTCCGCGGCTTCCGCCTGCGTCAGCCCGTTATCCATCGCCCTGTTGAGGTGCGGCGTCAGCTGCGCCGTCTGGCCATTGGCGATCAACGCGCTGATGGTGACCAGACTGCGATCCCTGGGTGCAAGGTCCGGACGCAGCCACAGATCACGGAACAGCACATCGGTGGTGTACTGCACGACCCCCGGAAAGGTCGCGCCGAACAATTCCTCGACGCGCGTGGCGCGCTGCGCCTCACCAGCTTCGTCGAGCGGCAGCAGCGCGACGGCGGCGGCGGGAAGCTGATCGGCGCCGATGCCGCGTGCCGCAAAGACATCCCTGGCGACGGCGACCGCCGACATCGCATTGGCCCAGCCGGCGTAGAACGCCAGATGCGTGACGAGTTCCGAGATCTCGCGCGGCTTGACGCCGTACTCCAGCGCCAGATCAAGATGATACGGCAGCTCAATGGTCTGGTTGCGCGCAATCAGGGCCGCCAGCGTGACGATGCTGCGGTCGCGCGCCGCAAGGCCGGGGCGCTTCCACACCTCGCCGAGAAGACGGTTTTGCGTGTAAGCCTCCAGCGCCGGAGCAACTTTCCGCACAGCTTCATAGGTCAGCATCGGCTTTGATCCGTTCGTCGTAGTCTGCTCTGCGCGAGCCGATGGCGCCGTCATCAGCCAGAGCAACGCGATGGCCGCGGTCTGAAGTTTCATGGGTCATCTCCTGTCGGTGGCGCGAATAGGGGCAACGCCTTGGCTGGGCGCAATCGCAGTGAGCAGGCGCAGGGAGAGCGCTGGCAGGCACGACCAGCGAGCTCGCGAGATAAACCGAAGCCAATCTCCGGCCCACATTCGCGATAAGAACGAAGCCGCAAACTGGCTGCCGGAGGCAAGTCCCGAGGCGAAGTCGCTGAGACCTAGGTCCAAGTGCACCGGCATAGCCAGGCCGATGACGGGAACCGCAATGAACATCACGGCCATGATCGGCATTAGCGCCGCGGTGGATAGGCGCTGGCCGGCCGTGCGGCCAACTGCGCTACATGCATTGTCATTCCGGTTCATGATCGATCGCATCCGGTTTTCACCGGACCAAATCCCTTGTCATCAAGCAAATAGCGTTGCGTGCCGCGCCGATCCGAGCGATCGCCGTTGACGAGGCTTGTTATATGCCGCGGTTCGCCATGCGATTAGATGGCTGAATTGGCATGGACCTATGAAGGGAGTTTATGAATTGGTCCGGCTTTGCGGATCTGGTCGGCGATGCGGCCGCGGGTTGCGTGCCCCCGGGTGCGCAGCGCGCGCCACGACTATCGCCGCGTGGTGCGCTGCTAAGCCGGGGTCGTAACGAGGCTCAGTGTTTACGACGGTCCCGGCTCTGCGCAGCAGCGTGAAGAACGCTGCAGCGCGTCCGGGAGCCGGGCTCAGCCCTGATCGACCAGATCCTCCTCGAGGATCGCCATCTGGAACTGGAACGAGCGGTCGTCGTCCTCGTCGTCGACGAACAGCACGCCGATGAATTCCTCGCCGATATAGACCTCCGCCGAATCGTCCTTTTTCGGCCGCGGCACCACCCGGATCTTCTGGTTGCCGAACAGGCGCTTGAGGTAGGCGTCGAGTTTCCTGACTTCCTGAACGTCCACGGGTGTCTCCAATGCAACTGAGGTTTTGCGGAAAGCTTTTATTGCGAGTTGAGACCCGCGGCCAAGGCCGTTATGACGAATTTACGCCCGCACATCAAACAGTCAAAAAATCAAAGCCCCATCGCGTTGATCATCTGATCCATGGTGCGCGACGGCTCGGCGCAGCCGGCCTCGCCGACGATCCTGGCCGGAACGCCGGCCACGGTGACGTTATGCGGCACCGCCTTCACCACCACGGAGCCCGCCGCGATCCGCGCGCAATGGCCGACCTCGATGTTGCCGAGAATCTTCGCGCCGGCGCCGATCATCACGCCGCTGCGGATTTTCGGATGACGGTCCTCGTTCTCCTTGCCGGTGCCGCCGAGCGTGACGCCGTGCAGGATCGAGACGTCATCGTCGATGACAGCGGTCTCACCGACCACAAGTCCGGTGGCGTGATCGAGGAAAATGCCGCGGCCGATCCTGGCGTTGGGATTGATGTCGGTCTGGAACACCGCCGAGGAGCGGCTCTGCAGGTAATAGGCAAAATCCTTGCGGCCCTTGTTGTGCAGCCAGTGCGCCAGCCGATGGGTTTCGATGGCGTGAAAACCCTTGAAGTAGAGCAAGGGATCGATGAAGCGCGAGGTGGCCGGATCGCGGTCGTACACCGCGACCAGGTCGGCGCGGAACGCGTTGCCGAGGTCGGGCTCGTCGCGCAGCGCTTCGTCATAGGTCTGGCGGATCAGATCGCCCGACAGCGCCTGATGATCGAGCCGTTCGGCAATGCGGTGGATCACCGCGTCTTCCAGGCGCTCGTGATGCAGCACGGTCGAATAGATGAAGGACGCCAGTTCCGGCTCGCGGCGGACGATGTCTTCCGCCTCGGTGCGGATGCGATCCCAGATCGGATCGAGCGCCGCCAGTTTTGCGTTTTGCGGATTGATCTGATGCATGGCCATGACGCTGCTCTCGCAAATTTTAAGTGTCTCGTCCGGCATCTTAGCACGGCGGGCGGACGGCTGTCCCGCTGTCCATCCGGCAAAAACGTGTACCGGTTAAGCCGGCAAGTTCAAGCTAAACGATTGAGGTCGCGCGTCTTCTTAACCAAACGGACTTCACTTTCGGTTGAAAGCCGTCGGATAGAGGTGGTCGGGAATTTGCACAAATCAAGCCGCCCGCGAGCGGCAAATCACGGGCGACGGGACAAGAACTCAAGCACCCCGGCCTTGTAGACCTTGTCGCCGACCGCCCGCATGTGATCGCGATTGGGAATGTTGAGCACCTGCGACCCCGGAATGATTTTGCCGAGCGCCTCCGCCGAACCCGCGATCTCATCCTTCGTGCCGACCGCGATCAGCACCGGCACCGTGATGCCGGCGGCTTCCTGCTCCGTCATCAGCCGCCGCGAGCCGCGCAGGCAGGCGGCGAGCGCGCGGCGGTCGGAGCGGGTCTGGTCGGCGAAGGCGCGGAAGGTGCGTCCCACCGGATCGGTGACGTCATCCAGCGACGGCGCCTCCAGCGCTTCGGCAACATTTTCGCCGGGACCGCCGCCCTTGATCAGGCCGCTGCCGATGCCGCCGAGAATCGCCGCGCGCAGCCGCGCCGGTTGATAGCGCGCGAGATAGGCCGTGGTCCGCCCGCCCATCGAATAGCCCATCATGTCGGCACGCTCGAACTTGAGATGATCCAGCAGCGCGATCACGTCGCCGGCCAGGATTTCGATGCTGTATTCCCCGGGATCATAGAGCTTGCTGGAATCGCCGTGGCCGCGAAGGTCGATCGCAACGACGCGGCGGCCGTTCTTCTTCAACTCCGACACCCAGCCCGGATACACCCAGTTGACATTCTTGCTCGACGCAAAGCCGTGCACGAGGATGATCGGATCGCCCTCGCCTTGGTCGAGATACGCAATTTCAACAGCGCCGTTGTGAAAGCTCGGCATCGTCAATTCCATTTTTGCTTGGGGATGAAAACTCGGCGGAAGCGCGCTCAACTTAGCCGTGTGCGGTAAAGCCCGCCAGAGCCGGCTGAGCCATTGCCGCTACCTGCTTGCGCAGCCGCCTCGCCTTCTTGCGCGACAGCCACGCCATCGTCAGCCGCTCGGTGGTTGCCTTGATAGAGGCCACAAACCCCAACAGCGCCAGCAGCGCCCAAAATATCCACAGCGCCAGGTTGAACGCGCCGGCCGCGAGCAGCAATGCGCCGCGCCCGAGCAGTTTCATGATCGCGCGGGTCTGACCGCCCTTGGACTCGGCGAGCCTGGCTGCGCGGGCGACGTCCTTCGGGCCTTCGGCGATCCGCAGCGTATCGAGCGCGCCCTTGGTGCCCGCCTTCTCGCTGAGGCGGCCGACATCCTTGGCGAGGCGCACCAGCCCACCGGCCTTTTCGGCGCGGAAGGCGGCCTTGATGGCGCTGATGGTTTGGCCGGGCCGCATCACCGAGCCGGTCGCGACCGCTTGCCGAAGCATCGGCGCATCGACGATTTCGCGCGCAGAGCGGCCGGCCCACCGCGTCAGGCCCTCGCCGAGCCGCCCGACCTTGCGGGCGTCCTTCACCAGCGTCAGGCCCGCTCGCACCGGCACCGCGCCGCCGAGCGAAATATAGGTTGCCGCCGTCACCGCAAGCCCTGCCGTTGCAAGACCGAGTATCAGGTGGTCGGTATCCTCGCCCATGGCGAGATGCTTGCCTTCACGCACCACATCCCTGATATCGCCGAACACGATGAGGTCGCCGGCCACCGTGCCCGACAGGCTGGCGACGTCGTCGGCGGTGCCCGTGACGAGGCCGGTGGCAAAACGTTTGGCGAAATGCGACGCCGAATTTTGCTCGGTGACGGCGTCGGCGACCCGACGGGACAGATCGTCTGCCAGCGGGATGTTTTTCGCCGCGGCGAGTTCGACAAAACTGTTCGCCAGGTCGGCGTCGCCGGCCGCCAGCGCCGCTTCGATGTTTTGCGCGATGAGTTCAGGACTGTTCCGCAGCGCAGAATTGAGCCGGAGGTCGGAGAGCGCGGCGGGATCGTCCTGCGCGGCCAGGATGGCGCCGGCGTCCCGGGCATGTGGCCACAGCAATGCGCACGCCAGCGCGCATCCCGCCATGCCGACAATTGCCGAGCCGATCCGCAACCGCATCTTGAAAAACCCTTCGTTTCCGCTTTCCTAAGATAATATGCCGTGTTTACGACACAACTGCCCCGACGAAAGAAGGGCTTCTCTCAGGCGCCAAGATTGTGTCGAATTTGCATGAGCATGGCAGGTGAACATCATGGCCGACCAGGTCGTTCCGCACTTTCACAATGATGCAGGCGTGGCCGTCATCGAGATCGGCTCGCACGAATTCATGTGCGTCGGCGCCAATCCGCCGTTCGATCACCCCCACGTCTTCCTCGATCTCGGCAACGACAACGAGATCATCTGTCCCTATTGCTCGACGCTGTATCGCCATGCCGCCGATCTGGCCGCCGGCGAAGCTCGGCCGCCGGAATGCGTGCTGAAGGACAAAGTCGCCTGACAAGCCCTTGGCCGCGTCACGCACCATCGTCGTCGCTGGTGCCGGTATCGGGGGACTGACGGCGGCGTTGGCGCTCGCGGCAAAAGGATTCCGCGTCGTCGTGCTGGAGAAGGCCGAGCGGCTCGAGGAAGCCGGCGCCGGCCTGCAACTCTCCCCCAATGCCAGCCGCATCCTGATCGAACTCGGGCTGCGGGATCGCCTGGACGCGCGCGCGGTCACGCCGGAGGCCATCAGCATCTTCAGCGCACGCAGCGGCGGGGAAATCGCGTGCCTGCCGCTCGGCGAGGCCGCAAGCTTTCGCGCCGGCGCGCCCTACTGGGTGGTGCATCGCGCCGACCTGCAATCGGCGCTGCAGGCGAAGGTCGACGGCCATCCCGATATCGAGCTGCGGCTCGGCTGCCAGTTCGAAGACGCCGCCCCCCACGCCGGGGGTCTCAGCGTGGGCCAGCGCAGCGGGACGACACGCCGGCAGGAAGCGGCGCTGGCGCTGGTCGGCGCCGACGGCGTCTGGTCCGCGGTGCGGCATCAATTGTTTCCGCAGATGCAGCCGCAATTCGCAAGGCTGATCGCCTGGCGCGGCACCATCGAGGCCACGCGATTGCCGCCCGAATATGCGGCCAGGCGCGTGCAGCTGTGGATGGGATCGCACGCGCATCTGGTCGCCTATCCGATTTCCGGCGGGCGCCAGATCAATGTCGTCGCGATCGTGCCGGGGACATGGAACAGGCCGGGCTGGAGCGCCCCCGGCGATGCGATGGAGATCAGAAACGCCTTCGCGCCGCGGCATTGGCCGGGGCCGGCGCGCTTGATGATCGGGGCCGTCGATGACTGGCGAAAGTGGGCGCTGTTTACCGTCGCGGGCGGCCACTGGAGCAGCGGCGCCGTGACGCTGCTCGGCGACGCCGCGCACGCGATGCTGCCGTTCGCCGCCCAGGGCGCGGGCATGGCCATTGAGGACGCCGCGGTGCTGGCGAAATGTCTCGGCGGCGCCGGCGACAGCGCGGCGGGGATTGCGCCGGCGCTGCAACGCTATGCCGGTTTGCGCCGCGCGCGGGTGGCCCGGGTGCAGCGCACTGCGCGGCAAAATGGCAGGATCTACCATCTGAGCGGCGCGGCGGCGCTGGCCCGCGATCTTTTCATCAGGGCCATCGGCCCGCAGCGCATGCTGGCGCGGCAGGACTGGATCTACGACTGGCGGGCGTAGGGCTGCGATCCTGCGGGCAGGCCCGGGTTCCACATCAATAGATGGCGCTGCCCGACCTGGCCGAGCCATGGCCCTTGCCAGGCGCCGGCGCCGCGGGCGCAGGCGCGACCGGGGCCGCCGAGGCCGGCAGTGTGGCGACGCATTTGTTACGCTGCCAGACCTCGTCGGCAAGCCTCGCCTGCCCGCGGGTGGAAATGTAATCGTTGCGGTAGGCCAGTTCGGCGATCACCACCCCGCCCGTTCCGGTCTCGGCCTTCGCCATCAGCCCCTGCAACTCCGCGGTGCGGAAGGCGATGGTCTTGCGCTCGTTCTCCAGTTGCTTGCAGTCGTACTGATCGTATCGCGCAGGGTCGACGAACGCGCTCGACGCCATGCTGTCGCCGACACTGGCGCAGCCGGCGAGGCTGGCGCAAAGCCCGGAGGCGAGCAACAGCAGCGCCGCTGTGGAGGCGGTGCGCGGCGCCGGCCGGACGGGGTGAGAGCGATCGGTCATGGTTCGCTGGTACAGGAACAACATTGAAGCTGCGTAAAACACCGAGGCGTGACCGGATTGAGGCTGGCAAGGCTGCATGGCAATTGAAGTTGGGGCGCTAGGCTTTCATCGGAGGGGGGGCATGCAAGACTTATAGTCGAAATTGCCGCAGAAAAGTTGCTGTACAATGATCGCCACACCGAGGGCGATCGCTGGTTTGAGCCATTCCGGTATGCTTGCGATGCTTTGCTGTGATTGCCACTTCGTTCGGCCTGCTGGTGAGTATGCCTCGGATGCGCGCATCGGCCACAGTATGTCATACAGCTGAATCGATTCCTCCTTTACACCCCCTTGCACATAGTTAAAGAGGTTGTCGTATATGAAAAAAGTAGCTCCTTCATTTTCCCCGAGAAATATGCCCCCCTTGGATATCACCGTGCAATAGCCAGGATCCGTATCGCTCTTCGAAGGAACAGGATCAGCCAATTTGAATTCTATTCCGGAATAGGACTTCCCCCGATGATCGAATGCCCGCTTTTTGAGCGGAAGCAGACGAAACTGGCAGGTGTTGAAGTCTACCGCGTATCCATCTCTTGATTTGAAAAATACGACCGTCGAATCGGTGCGTGATTTCTTTCTGGTCCCATCGCGGAACGACAGGAAGAAATATATCTTTTCGTACGAAACAAGTACGATTTCATCGGGATCCAGCTGAACCGGCTGCGCTGCCTTGGTGCCCGATGCAAGGCATGCGAGGAGCGCAACGAGAATGGATGTGATGTAAATCCGCATGGGTTTGACTTCCGTGACGTCAAACGGCCAAATGCGACACTAGCATTTGGTTGTATATTTGGATAGCTCAAACCGGTGCGTTTAAGTGGCGAGACAGAATGTCTTGGTTGACCCAATTCTTCTGGTGCGGGCGGTGGGACTCGAACCCACACGACGTTGCCATCGAGGGATTTTAAGTCCCTTGCGTCTACCAGTTCCGCCACGTCCGCGTTGGTCCGGGATGCTTAGCGTGTTTTAAGGGACGGTGGAAACCGGTTTTCTGGCGCTGGCCGACCGGGGTCCGTCGGATTTTGTCCATGACCAAGCTCGAACAAATCACCATCGCGCCGGGTCTGACGTTCGACGTCCTCCTCGCCGGCGCGCCGGACGCCCCGTTCGTGCTGCTGCTGCACGGCTTTGCCGAATCCATGCACTGCTGGCGCGCGCAGGTGACTGCCCTCGCCGCCGCGGGCTACCGCGCGATTGCGCCGAGCCAGCGCGGCTATTCGCCCCGCGCGCGTCCCGACCCGAACGACACCGCGAACTATCACATCGACCGCTTGATGGACGACGCGATGGCGATCGTCGCCGCCTGCGGCTATGCCGACCGCCGCTTCCATCTCGTCGGCCACGACTGGGGCGGCAGCATTGCCTGGTCGCTCGCGGATCGCTTCCCGCAGCGGCTGGCGTCGCTCACCGTGCTGTCGCGGCCGCATCCGAACGCCTTCAACCGCGCTCTGCAACTGCCCGACGGCGAGCAGGCGCATCGCTCGCGGCATCACAAGGCGTTTCTCGAGCCCGATGCCGCCGATGTGGTGCTGGCCGACCATTCCAAATGGCTGCGCGAGCGCCTGGCGGCGGCCGGCGTTCCCGCTGCCGCGATCACGGAGCATCTTGGCGTCCTCGGCAACAAGCCCGCGATGGAAGCTGCCCTCGCGTGGTATCGCGCGCGCGGCGCGATCCGCGGGCCGCTCGGCGTGATCCGCGTCCCGACGCTCTACATCTGGGGCGACGCCGACGACACCGTCGGGCGGATCGCCGCCGAAGCAACCAAGGATTTTGTTTCAGCGCCCTATCGGTTCGAAGTGCTGCCGGGCGTCGGCCATTTTGCATCCGACCAGACGCCCGATCGCGTCAACGAACTGCTGTTACGGCACCTCGCGGCTTATCCGGTGTAGTCCCCTCACTCCTTCTTCTCGATATTCCAGAACACCGGCGTTGCCGGGCCGTCGAGCACGCCGGTCAGCGACTTCCGCCACACGCTGGGCGCCAGATATTGCCCGAGCGGGATGTAGATCACCTGATCGTAGGCTTCCTTCTGGATCTCGGCGGCGAGCTTCTTCTGTTCCTCCGGCGAGCCCGAACGCGCGAAGGCGTCTTTCAGCTGTTCGATCTTGGTGTTCTCCGCCCAGCCGAACCATCCGCCATTCTTGCCCCGGCCGCCGATCGAGGAATTGGCGATCGGGTTGACCACATCGGCGCCGACCCAGTTGGTGAAGAACATGTTCCAGCCGCCCTCCTTCGGCGGCTTCTGGCTGGCGCGGCGGGCCACCACGGTCTGCCAGTCGGTGGCTTGCAGATCCACCTTGAAGCCGGCTTCGCGCAACAGCTGCGCGGCGACCACCGGCTGCGCCTTCAAGGTCACGACATCGCCGGGCGCCATGATCACGATCGGCGTGCCGTCATAGCCGGATTCGGCGAGCGCTTTCTTCGCCGCCGCCATTCCGTTGCCTTTGACCAGCGTGTCGGCGCCTTCTTCGGTTGCCAGCGGCGTGCCGCAGACGAAAAACGCGCCGCAGATCTTGTAGTATTCGGGATTGCCGACCAGCGCATCCAGCACGTCCTTCTGGTTCATCGCCAGGAAGGCGGCGCGACGAACCTTGACGTTGTCGAACGGCGGATAGAGAAAATTCATCCGGCCCAGGGTCTGGAAGCCGAGCTTGTTCAGCGTTTCGACCTTCATGTCCTTGTTCGCCGCAAGCAGCGGCAACAGATCGAACGACGGGTTCTCTATGAAATCGATATCGCCGGACTGCAGTGCGTTCACCGCGGTCTGCGCGTCCGCCATGGTGATCCATTCGACGCGGTCGACTTTCACCACCTTAGCCCCGGAGGTCCAGCTTGCCGGCTCCTTGCGCGGCACATAATCCTTGTTCTTTTCATAGACCGCCTTCACGCCGGGCTGGAATTCGGCGGCTACGAATTTGAACGGGCCGGAGCCGATCTGCTCCTTGATCTGCTGGCCCGCCGGCGTTTCGGCCATCCGCTTCGGCATCATGAACGGCACGTAGGAGGACGGTTTGCCGATCGACTCCAGAACCAGGCCGTAGGGCTCTTTCAGCTTCAGCGTGATGGTCTTGGCGTCGGGAGCCTCGATGCCGGCGGTAAAGTCCATCAGCTTCTGGCCCATATTGTCGACGCGGCCCCAGCGTTTCAACGAGGCCACGCAATCTTCCGCCGTCACCGGCGCGCCGTCATGCCACTTAAGGCCGTCGCGCAGCGTGAAGGTGTAGGTCAGCTTGTCGTCGGAAACCTTCCAGTCCGCCATCTGCGGCTGGACCTTGAAACTGGAATCGGTCGCCAGCAGCGTGTCGTAGACCATGTAGCCATGATCGCGCGTGATATAAGCCGTTGTGAAGCCCGGGTCGATCGTACGGAGGTCCGAATGCATCACCGCGGTGAGCGTCTTGGTGGCCGCTAACGCCGGAGTTGCCAAAAACGCCGAGAGCACGAGCGCCGGCAGGGTGAATATCGACGCAAACGTAGAACGCAGCCGACGCGGTTGAAGGAACATTCGATCTCTCCTGGCTTGAAACTGGTCAAAGGCCGATGATTCATTATGCAGGCCGCGCTGATTGCGGCCGCATAACGCCATGGTTCTTCTTAAGGCTTTGAGACTTGCACCAAGCGTGCCATGCGTCAATCGCGTTCCCGCGCGGCGTATCGGCGCTGGCGCAGGTGCCGGTTTTCACCTTACAAAGGACCGGTCAGCCACGAGAGACGCCAGATGAACCCCGCCAATCTTCCGTTCGATTCCGAGGCCATGCTGCA
Source organism: Bradyrhizobium sp. (assembly GCF_036009065.1). Taxonomy (GTDB): domain Bacteria; phylum Pseudomonadota; class Alphaproteobacteria; order Rhizobiales; family Xanthobacteraceae; genus Bradyrhizobium. The sequence continues at coordinate 15,758 of NZ_DASYMN010000450.1, forward strand.
GGGCTTGCAGACCTGGGTCGAGTGCGAAAGCCCGACCTGGGACGCTGCTGCGGTGGAGCGCATGCTCGACATCGCCGCGCGAGACATGGCGATCATGGGCGCCTCCATCGAGCGCATCGCGGGACGGCAGGGCTTTGCCGGCTGCGTCCGTGCCCGCTTCCCGCATCCCAAACAAGGCGAGCCGGGAATCCTGATCGCGGGACATTTCGACACCGTGCATCCGGTCGGCACGCTGGAAAAACTGCCGTTCCGCCGCGACGGCAACAAGTGTTTCGGCCCCGGCATCTTCGATATGAAGGGCGGCAGCTATCTTTCGCTCGAGGCGATCCGGCAACTCGCGCGCGCGTCGTTCACCACGCCGCTGCCGGTCACCGTGCTGTTCACGCCGGACGAGGAAGTCGGCACGCCCTCCGTGCGCGACCTCATCGAGGCCGAGGCCGCCCGCAACAAATACGTGCTGGTGCCGGAACCGGGCCGCGCCAACAACGGCGTTGTCACCGGGCGTTACGCGATCGCACGGTTCAATCTGGAGGCCATCGGCCAGCCGAGCCACGCCGGCGCCACGCTCTCCTCCGGCCGTTCCGCGATCCGCGAGATGGCGCGGCAGATCATCGCCATCGACGGCATGACCACGGAGGATTGCACTTTCAGCGTCGGCATCGTGCACGGCGGACAATGGGTCAATTGCGTTGCGACGACATGCACCGGCGAAGCGCTGAGCATGGCCAAGCGGCAGGCCGATCTCGACCGCGGCGTCGAACGGATGCTGGCGCTATCCGGCACATCGAACGACGTCACGTTCAAGGTGACGCGCGGCGTGACCCGGCCGGTGTGGGAGCCGGACGCAGGCACCATGGCGCTGTATGAAAAGGCGCGCAGCGTTGCGAAGCAGATGGGCGTCGATCTCCCCCACGGCAGCGCCGGCGGCGGCTCCGACGGCAATTTCACCGGCGCGATGGGAATCCCGACGCTCGACGGACTGGGCGTGCGCGGCGCCGATGCCCACACCCTGAACGAGCATATCGAAGTCGACAGCCTCGCCGAGCGCGGCCGCCTGATGGCCGGATTGCTGGCGACGCTGGAGTAATAAGAGGCCGTGGCACGCCAATTGCTAAACTTGCGTTGGGGCAACGATCTGCGAAAGTAGTGTGATGATTGATTTTTGCAGCTCTCTTCCCGTCGTCCCCGCGAAGGCGGGGATCCATACGCCGTGTCTTGTCGTTATAGCACGTGGGTGGAGACCTGCTTTAACAACGAAGGCCAGGGGTTATCGGTCCCCGCCTTCGCGGGGACGACGAAAGTGCTAGGCTACCTCATCCGCCGCGTGCTCGCCGCCATCCCCGTGATGGGCGTGGTGGCGCTGTTCGTGTTCCTGCTGCTGCGGCTGACGCCGGGCGACCCCGCCGCGATTCTTGCCGGCGATAACGCCTCGCCCGAACAGCTGGAGCGCATCCGCACTTCGCTGGGGCTCAACGAGCCGCTCTACACGCAATTCTTCACCTGGATCGGCAAGCTGCTGCACGGCGACCTCGGCGTGTCGCTGATTTCGAACGTGCCGGTGCTGAAGATGATCAGCCAGCGCGTCGAGCCGTCGATCTCGATCGCGGTGTCGACCATCGTCCTCGCCATCGTGGTCGCGGTGCCCCTCGGCGTCATCGCCGCGTGGAAGCACGGCACCTGGATCGACCGCTTCGTGATGGGGCTGTCGGTGGTCGGCTTCTCGGTGCCGGTGTTCGTGATCGGCTATGTGCTGATCCAGGTGTTCGCCATCGACCTGCGCTGGCTGCCGGTGCAAGGCTATCGCAGCATCCATAATGGCTTCGGTCCGTACTTCGAGCGACTCATCCTGCCGACCTGCACGCTGTCGTTCATCTATATCGCGTTGATCGCGCGCATGACCCGCGCCTCGATGCTCGACGTGCTCGGCGAGGATTACGTGCGCACCGCGCGCGCCAAGGGTATTTCCGAGAGCGGCGTGCTGCTGCGCCACGCGCTGCGCAACGCCGCGGTGCCGGTCATCACCGTGATCGGCACCGGTTTTGCGCTCCTGATCTCCGGCGTGGTGGTCACCGAGAGCGTGTTCAACCTGCCCGGCGTCGGCCGCCTCACCGTCGACGCCGTGCTCGCGCGCGACTATCCCGTCATTCAGGCGATGATCCTGCTGACATCGGGCATCTACGTCACCGTTAATCTCCTGATCGACGTCGCCTACACCCTGCTCGATCCCAGGATCAGATACTGATGGCGATCGAAACCCTCCCAGAGCCCTCAATCCCCATCACCACGCCATTTCGGCCAGGTCTCGGATTCCTGACCTCGACGCCGATCATCGCCGCCGCCACGATCTGCCTTGCGCTGGTGATCGCCTCCGCCATTTTTGCGCCGTGGCTTACGCCGCACGATCCGCAGCTGCTCGCGCCCGCGCTGCGATTGAAGCCCGCCAGCGCCGAGCACCTGCTCGGCACCGATGCCTATGGCCGCGACGTGCTCGCGCGCATTCTCTACGGCGGCCGCATCTCGCTGCTGATCGGATTGGGTGCGGCCGTCGTCAGCATCGCCATCGGCCTCATCATCGGGCTCATCTCCGGCTTTTTCAGATGGGTCGATGCGGTCATGATGCGGGTGATGGACGGGCTGATGGCGATCCCGAGCATCCTGCTCGCCATCGCCGTGGTGTCGCTGTCCGGCGCGAGCCTGATGACGGTTCTGGTCGCCATCACCATTCCGGAAATTCCACGCGTGGCGCGGCTGGTGCGCTCGGTGGTGCTGTCCGCGCGCGAGGAGCCTTATGTGGAGGCTGCGATTTCGGTCGGCTCCAGCTTGCCGAAAATCATGCTGCGGCATCTGATGCCGAACACGGTCGCGCCGCTGATCGTGCAGGGTACCTATGTCTGCGCCTCGGCGGTGCTTACCGAGGCGATCCTGTCGTTCCTCGGCGCCGGCATCAGCCCGGAGACGCCGACCTGGGGCAACATCATGGCCGAGGGCCGTGCCTATTTTCAGATCAAACCGTCGCTGATCTTCTGGCCGGGACTGCTGCTGTCGATCGCGATCCTTTCCGTCAATCTGATCGGCGACGCCGCCCGCGACGCGCTCGATCCCCGCATGAAACGGCGCGAGGGCGGGAAATGAGAAGCACAATCCTCTCCGTGCCCCGGACGCAGCGCACCACGCCGCTCTTCGCGGCGTGGTGCGCTGCCGAGCCGGGGCCGTTACGAAGCACGGCGTTTGTTACGATCCCGGTTCTGCGGAGCGGCATGAAGAATGCCGCACCGCGCCCGGGACACGGGGCTTGAGATGGCCGCGATCGTCCTCGACATCGACAACCTTATCGTCGGGCTCGGCAAGAACCCGCGCAACGCGCGCATCATCGACGGCGTCTCCCTGCAAGTACGCGAGCGTGAGACACTGTGCCTGGTCGGCGAAAGCGGTTCCGGCAAGTCGGTCACCGCGCTGACCGTGATGGGCTTGCTGCAAAAGGGTTCGCTGGTGCCTTCCGGCGGCAGCATCAAACTGGTCGGCGAGGAAATCCTCGCCGCCAGCGACCGGCGCTTGCGGCAATTGCGCGCCACCCGAATGGCAATGATTTTTCAGGAGCCGATGACCGCGCTCAACCCGGTGGTGCCGGTCGGCAAGCAGATCGACGAAGTGCTGCGGGTCCACACCGACCTCGACGCCCGCGCGCGGCGCCAGCGCATCCTCGCAATGATGGAACAGGTGCGCCTGCCCGACGTAAAACGCATTTTCGCGTCCTATCCGCACCGGTTGTCGGGCGGCCAGCGCCAGCGCATCATGATCGCGATGGCGCTGGTGCTGGAGCCGAAGCTTTTGATCGCGGATGAGCCGACCACCGCGCTCGACGTTACCACGCAAAAGCAGATTCTGACCCTGATCCGCGACCTGCAGCGGGATCACGGCACCGCCGTACTCTTCATCACCCACGACATGGGCGTGGTCGCCGAAATCGCCGATCGCGTCGCGGTGATGCGCGATGGCCGGCTGGTCGAGACGGGAACGCTCGACGCCATCCTGCGCACGCCGACCATGGAATACACCCGCAACCTCTTGTCGGCGGTGCCGAGCCTGATTCCCCGCGCGCCGCGCGAGGAATCCTCCGAACCGGTGGTGCTGGAGACCAACGACCTCGGCAAGATCTATCGCGAGCGCTCGTTCTTCGGCAAAACCCGCGAAGTCGCCGCCGCGCAGGACGTGACGCTGACGCTGCGCAAAGGACGCACGCTGGGCATCGTTGGCGAAAGCGGCTCCGGCAAATCGACGGTGGCGCGCTGCATCGTCCGGTTGATCGACCCTACCTCCGGCGGCATTCGCCTCGCCGGGCGCGAAATCTCCGATTTGTCCCGCGGCCTGCTGCAGCCGCATCGCAAACGTATCCAGATCATCTTCCAGGACCCCTATCGCTCGCTCAACCCGCGCATCACGGTGGGCGAAACCATCGCCGAGGGGCCGATCAATTACGGCATGCCGCACAAGCAAGCGCTGGCAAAAGCCGCCGAGCTGCTCGAACTGGTCGACCTGCCGGTTGACGCGATCTCACGCTATCCGCATCAATTCTCCGGCGGCCAACGCCAGCGCATCGCGATAGCGCGCGCGCTGGCGCTCGATCCCGACGTGCTGGTCGCGGATGAAGCCGTCTCCGCGCTGGATGTCTCGGTACAGGCGCAGGTGCTGGAACTGCTCGACGACATCCAGAAGCGGCTCGGCATCGCCCTGTTATTCATCACCCACGATTTGCGCGTTGCGGCGCAAATATGCGACGATGTCGCCGTGATGCAGCATGGCCGCATCGTCGAGCAGGGCCCGGCGGCGCAAGTCCTCACAAATCCGCAAGTTGCCTATACCCGCACGCTGCTTGACGCAGCCCCCGGACGGGAGTGGGATTTTGCCAACTTTCGGCCGGTCGAACATTCGCCGTCATGGCCGGGCTAAAGCGCGAAGCGCGTCTTCGCGCATATGTCCCGGCCATCCACGTCTTTGGTGTGAGCAAGGAAAGAAAGACGTGGATGCCCGGGACGAGCCGGGGCATGACGAACTATAAGGCTGCATCCTTGCACGAAATTTGAGACACCCTTCATGACACGCATCGCCGTCGGCGGTTTCCTGCACGAGACCAACACCTTCGCGCCCACCAAGGCGGTCTATGACGCTTTCCTTCATGGCGGCGGGTGGCCGCCGATGCGCGAGGGCGCAAAACTGCTCGAGAAGATGCGCGACATCAATGTCGGCATCGCCGGCTTCATCCCGGCCGCGGAAGCGATGGGCTGGGAGCTTATGCCGACGATCTGGTGCGCCGCGAGCCCGTCGGCGCATGTGACGAGAGACGCCTATGAGCGCGTCGCAAAAGCGATCGTCGATGGCGTCAGGACGGCGGGTGCGATCGACGCGGTTTATCTCGATCTGCATGGCGCCATGGTCGCCGAGCATATCGACGATGGCGAGGGTGAAATCATCGCACGCGTGCGCGACGTGATCGGCAGGGATTTGCCGCTCGTGGTCAGCCTCGATCTGCACGCCAATGTGACGCCACAAATGGTCGAACAATCGGATGCGCTGATCGCCTATCGCAGCTACCCGCACATCGACATGGCCGATACTGGCCGCGCTACCGCACGACATCTTGCGCTGCTGCTGCGCTCAAAACATCGTTTCGCGAAGGCGTTCCGGCAAATCCCTTTTCTGATTCCGATCAGCTGGCAATGTACCAACGACGAGCCGTGCAAGAGCATTTACGCAAAACTCGCCTCACTTGAGAGCGACGCGGTGCCGACGCTGTCGTTCGCGCCGGGCTTTCCGGCGGCCGATTTCCCCGACTGCGGCGCGAGCGTGTTCGCCTATGGCCGGACCCAGGCCGACGCGGATGCGGCCGCGGACCAGATCGCCGCGCTGATAGCCAGCCATGAAAGCGATTTCGACGGCCGCATCTTCACGCCCGATGATGGGGTGCGGTTTGCGATGGAGGCCGCACAACGTGCCGGCAAGCCGATCGTCATTGCCGACACCCAGGACAATCCCGGCGCCGGCGGCGACTCCGACACCACCGGCATGTTGCGCGCGCTGGTCCGCAATGGCGCGACGAACGCGGCGATCGGCGTCATCGTCGATCCGGAATCGGCCAGGGTCGCACATGCGGCGGGACCGGGCGCGATTGTGAGGCTCGGGCTCGGCGGCAAGTCGGGAATTCCCGGCGACGCGCCGTTCGAGCACAATTTTGTCGTCGAGAAATTGTCCGACGGAAAATTCGCAGCGCCCGGTCCCTACTTCGGCGGCAGCATGATGAACCTCGGCCCTTCCGCCTGCCTGCGCATCGGCGGCGTCAGGGTCGTGGTCGGATCGCGCAAGGCGCAACTCGCAGATCGGGCGATGTTCCGCTTCGTCGGCATCGAACCATCAGAGCAATCGATCCTGGTCAACAAGAGTTCGGTGCATTTCCGCGCCGACTTCGAACCGATCGCGGAAAAGATCATCATCTGCGCAGCGCCAGGCGCAATGCCTGCCGACACCTCGACATTGCCATGGACGCGGCTGCGCCCCGGCCTCCGTCTCAAGCCGAACGGAATCCCGTTTACGCCAGCACCGAAACCACCTTCCATCTCTCCTGCCATCGGATAACAAAAATGCCCAACATCGACCGCATCGAAGGCTTTGTCGACGAACTCACCGCAATCAGGCGCGACTTGCACGCGCATCCGGAAATCGGCTTCGAGGAAGTGCGGACATCCGGCATCGTCGCCGACAGACTGACGCAATGGGGCATCGAGGTGCATCGCGGCCTCGGCGGCACCGGCGTGGTCGGCGTGCTCAAGGGTAATGGTTCAAGCGGCAAACGCATCGGCCTGCGCGCCGACATGGACGCGCTGCCGATGGAGGAAAACACCAATCTGAAATGGCGCTCGACGATTCCCGGCCGCTTTCACGGCTGCGGTCACGACGGCCATACCACCATGCTGCTCGGCACCGCGCGCTATCTCGCCGAGACCAAAAACTTCGACGGCACCGTGCATTTCATCTTCCAGCCGGCGGAAGAAGGTCTCGGCGGCGCGCGCGCCATGATCAAGGACGGGCTGTTCGAGAAATTTCCGTGCGACGAGATTTATGGACTGCACAACGCGCCCGATCTCGATCACGGCGAGCTTGCCATTCTTCCGGGGCCGGCGATGGCCGGCGCCGATTTCTTCGACATTGTCATCACTGGCTACGGCGCGCATGGCGCGACACCCGAAAATGCCAAAGACCCGGTTATTGTCGCCATGACGGTGGCACAGGCCTTGCAAAGCATCGTCAGCCGCAACGTCAATCCGCTGAAGTCGGCGGTGCTGTCGATCACGCAGATTCACGCGGGCTCCGCCTACAACGTCATTCCCGGCGAAGCAAAACTCTGCGGCACGGTCCGCGCCTTCGACGATGGCGTGCGCGCGCTGATCCGTGAGCGCATGCGCACGATCTGTGCGGGCATCGCAAGCGCCTTCCAGGTCGAGATAGCAGTCGATATCCGCAACATCTTCAGCGTTCTCGTCAACAGCGAGGAGCATTCGAAAGTCATCGCCGAGGTCGCGCGTACCGTCGTCGATCCGGCGAAAGTCATTACCCGATCGGCGCCGAAGATGGGCAGCGAGGATTTCGCCGACATGCTGCATGCCGTGCCCGGCGCCTATTTCTGGCTGGGCCACGAAGGCTCGGTGCCCTTGCACAATCCCGGCTACATCCTCGACGACAAGATTTTGCCGATCGGCGCCAGCATGTTTGCGCGCATCGTCGAAACCCGCCTTCCGGTTGCCGCCCATGCATAAAGCAGCCCTTAAGGAAACGGTGACATCGCTGCACGATCTCAGCGCTGTCGACCTCATCGCCGGCTTTCGCGCTAGGCAATTTTCGCCAACCGAAGTGCTGGAGGACGTGTTCGCGCATATCGCGGTATGGGAGCCGCATATCAAGGCGCTATATGCGTTCGATCCGGATGGCGCCCGCGCCTCTGCAAAGGCTTCAACCGCGCGCTGGCACAAGGACGAGCCGGTCGGTCCGCTCGATGGCGTGCCCACCACGATCAAGGAGAATATCGCCACTCAAGGCGTTCCGGTGCCGCTTGGTGCCGCGACGACAAAGCTCGTTGCTGCCGCTGCCGACGCACCGCCGGCGGCGCGGTTGCGCGAAGCGGGGGCGGTGATTTTCTCAAAGACCACCATGCCGGATTACGGCATGCTGTCCTCAGGACTCTCCAGCTTCCACCCCCTCACCCGCAATCCCTGGGATCTTTCGAGAAATCCCGGCGGCTCCAGCGCCGGCGCGGGAGCCGCCGGTGCCGCCGGTTACGGCCCGCTGCATCTCGGCACCGACATCGGCGGCTCGGTGCGGCTTCCGGCGTGCTGGTGCGGTGTGGTGGCGCTGAAGCCGAGCCTCGGCCGCGTTCCGGTCGATCCGCCTTACGTCGGCCGTGTCGCGGGCCCGATGACGCG
>NZ_DASYMN010000451.1:0-2812 GCF_036009065.1 Bradyrhizobium sp.
TGGGCGCCGCAACTCTTGCGACGCAGCCCACTCGGCGGCCTGGGGCTGGGTTTTCAGGTCTTCGACCCGCTTCAATTTCCCGAACCGGAAGAGTCCAATCATCGCAAGGGTTGGTAGACAAATCACCCGCGCAGGCCGTCATTCTTCCGATCGTGGTCAAGGGACAGGAAAAGCCGGTCGGCTGCTTTATCTGCGGACTGATCCGCGGCCTCGGGCTGTGTCGGCTGCACGTCCAGCAGGCGGCGCGCTTGAGCAATGTTGTCGGCGCGGGTGCCGCTGGCGAGCAGGCCGTAGTGGCGAATGAGGTGGAAGCCTTGCGGCAGGACGTGGATCAGGAATCGGCGGATGAACTCGGCGGTGGCCAGTGTCATGACTTTGTGGCGGTCGCGACCTTCGGCACGATAGTCCTTCCATCGGAAGGCGACGCTGTCGCGGTCGCAGGCGATCAGCCGGCTGTTGGCAATGGCGACGCGGTGGGTATAGCGCGACAGATAGGCCAGCACGGCCTGTGGGCCGCCGAACGGACGCTTGGCATAGACCACCCATTCGGCTCGGCGTAGCGACGCCAGCCAGGTCGCGAACGCCCGCGCGTCGGCGAGAGCGGCATGATCTCCGAAGAACTTCAGGCGGCCTGCCTGATGGGTTGCGAGCAGCTTCTCCAGGAACAGTCGGCGGAACAGGCGCGAGAGCACGCGCACCGGCAGGAAGAAGCCGGGCCGGGACGCCACCCAGCGCTCGCCGTCGAGCGAGATGCCGCCGCCCGGCACGATCATGTGGACGTGCGGGTGATGGGTCATGGCCGAGCCCCAAGTATGGAGAACCGAGGTGATGCCGACGCGGGCGCCGAGGTGCTTTGGGTCGGCCGCGATCGTGATCAGGGTCTCGGCCGAGGTCTTGAACAGCAGGTCGTAGATGACGGCCTTGTTCTGGTAGGCGATATCGGCGATCGGACCAGGTAGTGTGAACACCACATGATAGTACGGCACCGGCAGCAGATCGGCTTCGCGCGCCGCCAGCCAGTGCTTTGCCGCCGCGCCCTGGCACTTCGGGCAGTGCCGGTTGCGGCAGGAGTTGTACGAGATCTGGCTGTGCGCGCACTTCTCGCAGCGCGCGACATGGCCGCCGAGCGCGGCCGTGCGGCAACTCTCGATCGCCGACATCACCTTCAACTGACCGAGGCTGACATGGCCGGCATTGGCCCGGCGCCATGCCGGGCCGTGGTCGCGGAAGATGTCCGCGACCTCCAGCGATGGACGCGACACGCGCCGCGCTTCAGGCGGGCGGTTCGGTGCCCTCCTTGAGCTTGCCCGTAATGCGATCGAGTGGGCTCATGATCTCCCGGATGGTCTTGGTGGCGACACGGGTGTAGAGCGCCGTGGTGTCGAGCTTGGCGTGCCCCAACAAGACCTGGATCACCCTGATATCGGTGTTCTGCTCCAGAAGATGCGTCGCAAAGCTGTGACGAAGCGTGTGCGGAGACACACGCTTGTCGATCTCGGCCATCTGGGCCGCGGTATCGCAGGCGCGCCTGAGCTGGCGCGCCGTCATCGGGTTGACCGGGTTCATTCCGGGAAACAGCCACCCCTGTGGCCGTGCCGCCTTGTACCAGGCGCGCAACAGCTCGAGCAGATGCGGCGATAGCATCACGTAGCGGTCTTTGTGGCCCTTACCCTGTTCGATCCGGATCACCATGCGCTTGCTGTCGATGTCGGATACCTTCAGCGCAACCACCTCGGACACGCGCAATCCGGCCCCATAGGCCACACTCAATGCCACCTTGTATTTGAGCCCCGGTGTTGCATCGAGAAAACGTGCGACTTCTTCCGGGCTCAGGACGACCGGCAGCTTGCGCGGCACGTGGATAAATTGGGTATGGTTCACGATGTCGGCGCGCCCAAGCGTGATCTTGAAAAAGAACCGCAGTGTCGAGACGCTTTGGTTGAGGGTCGGAACGCCCGCGCCACCTGCTGCCAGATGAAGCTGATAGCGGCGCACGTCTTCGAAACTCGCGGTGCCGGGCGATCGGCCCAGGAAGGCGGCGAAGTGCTTGACCCGCTGCAGGTAGTCATGCTGGGTCTTCGGTGCGAACTTGCGGATCGTCATGTCTTCGATCATGCGCTGCCGCAGCGGGCTTATGGCCTTATCGGTCATGAGGGATGCTCCTGTCTTTGGTGAAGGTTGCGAACCCCTCATCTCAAGACAGGACGCCCCGTGGCGCTATCGTGTTGGCTGTGTCGTCCGCCGCGGCGCCCTACCGCGCGAGCGGTTTAGTCCTCTTACCCAAGGCGGACATGGGCAGCGGCCCGCTTAAGTCCGCTTCCGACGCTTGGCTGATACGTGATTCGGACACATTCCGGGCTCGGTCGTGATCTCGCCATGTTGTCGCCCCGTTGCGCATGGAAAGCTCGCTGCCATGCTCGCCTTCAGGGTCATCTTCACCGGTGCGGCGATAGGTACGCTAATCCTGGTTGCGGTTCACCAACGCGCCTTGCGCCCGGCCGAGGTCGCCTCGGTCGAGCAACCGTACGAAGCGCCGGCGCTGGAGTCCGACCGCCTCGACGGTCTGGTCAAGCTACGCGAGCAGATGATGCAGGCCCTGTCGCGACGGCCGCAGCCCGAGCCCGCCCCCGAGCCGCCATTGCAGGAAGTCACGCTTGGCTCGATGCCTGATGCTGCTTCCGGTCCATCGTCGGCCCACGCCAAAGCAGGCGACGATTTGATCGGGACAAGATCGGTGCCGTTCGGTCACTATGATGCCACCCAACCGGCGCCGAAAACGAGCGATGAGACCGGTGTTGCCTCCAACCCAGCG
>NZ_DASYMN010000452.1:0-30288 GCF_036009065.1 Bradyrhizobium sp.
GAACGCCGAAGCCGCCGAGGGCAAGAAGGACATGCTCGGCGCCATGATGACCGGCGTCGACCGCGCCACCGGCACGCAGCTCGACGACGTCAACATCCGCTACCAGATCAACACGTTTTTGATCGCGGGCCACGAGACCACCAGCGGGCTGTTGTCGTGCACGCTGTACGCGTTGCTGAAGCATCCGGAGGTGTTGAAGAAAGCGTATGAGGAAGTCGATCGCGTACTCGGCTCCGATATCGACGCCCGGCCGACCTACCAGCAGGTCACCCAGCTCACCTACATCACGCAGATCCTGAAGGAAGCGCTGCGGCTGTGGCCGCCGGCGCCGGCCTATGGCATCGCGCCGCTCGAGGACGAGACGATCGGCGGCAAGTACAAGCTGAAGAAGGGGACGTTCATCACCGTTCTGGTGATGGCGCTGCATCGCGACCCCACGGTATGGGGACCGAATCCGGACGTGTTCGATCCGGAAAACTTCAGCAAGGAAGCCGAAGCAAAGCGGCCGATCAATGCCTGGAAGCCGTTCGGCAACGGCCAACGCGCCTGCATCGGCCGCGGCTTTGCGATGCATGAGGCGGCGCTCGCGATCGGCATGATCCTGCAGCGCTTCAAGCTGATCGACAACCACCGCTACCAGATGCATCTGAAGGAAACGCTGACCATCAAGCCGGATGGCTTCAAGATCAAGGTGCGTCCGCGCACCGACAAGGAACGCGGCGCCTATGCCGGCCAAACCGCGGCCGCAGCAACAGCGAGGGCAACACCGGCGCCGGCCGCGCGCACCCGGCCCGGACACAACACGCCGCTGCTGGTGCTCTACGGCTCCAACCTCGGCACCGCCGAGGAACTGGCAACGCGTGTCGCCGACCTCGCCGAGGTCAATGGCTTTGCGACAAAACTTGCGCCGCTCGACGACTACGTCGGCAAGCTGCCGGAGCAGGGCGGCGTGCTGATCTTCTGCGCGTCGTATAATGGCGCCGCGCCCGACAACGCCACGCAGTTCGTCAACTGGCTCGGCGGCGATCTGCCGAAGGATGCGCTAGCGAAGGTGCGCTACGCGGTGTTCGGCTGCGGCAACAGCGACTGGGCCGCGACCTACCAGTCGATCCCGCGGATCATCGACCAGCAACTGGCAGCCCACGGCGCCAAGAGCGTCTATGCGCGGGGCGAGGGCGATGCCCGCAGCGACCTCGACGGCCAGTTCGAGAGCTGGTTCGCCAAGGCAGCTCCGGTGGCGGTGAAGGAATTCGGCGTCGACACCAGTTTTACGCGCCGCGCCGACGACGAGCCGCTGTACAAGGTCGAGCCGGTCGCGCCGACCACCGTCAACGCCATCGTGGCGCTCGGCGGCGCTTCGCCGATGAAGGTGCAGGTCAACAGCGAGCTGCAGAACAAGACCGGCGCCAATGCGTCCGACCGATCCACCCGGCACATCGAAGTGCAGCTGCCGCCCAACCTCACCTATCGCGTCGGCGACCATCTCAGCGTCGTGCCGCGCAACGATCCGGTGCTGGTCGATGCTGTGGCGCGCCGTTTCGGCTTCCTCCCCGCCGATCAGATCAAGTTGCAGGTGGCGGAAGGCCGCCGCGCGCAACTGCCGCTCGGCGATGCCGTTTCGGTCGGGCGCCTGCTGACCGAATTCGTGGAATTGCAGCAGGTCGCGACCCGCAAGCAGATCCAGATCATGTCCGAGCACACCCGCTGCCCGGTCACAAAGCCGAAGCTGCTGGCCTATGTCGGCGACGACGCGGAATCCGCCGAGCGCTATCGCTCGGAAATCCTCAGCAAGCGGCGGTCCGTCTACGATCTGCTCGATGAGCATCCGGCCTGCGAATTACCGTTCCATGCCTATCTGGAAATGCTGTCGCTGCTGGCGCCGCGCTATTATTCGATTTCGTCGTCGCCGTCGGGCGAGGCCTCGCGCTGCAGCGTCACCGTCGGCGTGGTCGAAGCGCCGGCAAGTTCCGGGCGCGGCGTCTACAAGGGCATCTGCTCCAACTATCTTGCCGGCCGCCGGGTCGGCGACACCGTCCACGCCACGGTGCGCGAAACCAAGGCCGGCTTCCGGCTGCCCGACGATCCCTCGGTGCCGATCATCATGATCGGCCCCGGCACGGGTCTCGCGCCGTTCCGCGGTTTTCTGCAGGAGCGCGCCGCGCGCAAAGCGGGCGGCGCGTCGCTCGGTCCTGCGATGCTGTTTTTCGGCTGCCGCCATCCCGAGCAGGATTTTCTCTATGCCGACGAACTGAAAGCCTTCGCCGCCGGCGGCGTCACTGAACTGCACACCGCGTTCTCGCGCGGCGACGGCCCGAAAACCTATGTGCAGCATCTGGTCGCGGCGCAAAAGGACAAGGTCTGGAGCCTGATCGAGCAGGGTGCGATCGTCTACGTCTGCGGCGACGGCGGCAAGATGGAGCCCGACGTCAAGGCGGCGCTGATGTCGATCCATCGCGAGCGCACCGGCGGCGACGAAGCCGCCGCGGCGCGCTGGATCGACGACATGGGCACGCGCAATCGCTATGTGCTGGACGTGTGGGCGGGTGGATAGATATTGCTCCAGCGCAAACCGCACACACGAACGTCATCCTGAGGAGGTTGGCCGAGAAAGCAGCCAATGTTTCCAGGCTCTCGCCAACCGTTTGAAAATGATTCACTTTCCGTCATGGCCGGGCTTCGTCCGGGCCATCCACGTCTTTCTTGCTTCAGCGCCGTCAAGACGTGGATACCCGGCACAAGGCCGGGCATGACGAGCCGGGGCCGCAAGCGCCTCAGGATGACGTTTTTCCTGTTGACAGGTTAATTAGCCTAGGAATATAGTGATCCAAGGTCGGGCGTCTGCAGCGCCCCGGTCGATGGCTTGGTGGCCAAGGTGGAGCGCCGGGAGGCGCCGCGCCCTACGTCACTGGGCGCGCGCGGTAGCCTTGCCGCGCGAGGTGGGTACGTTAATCCCGCCTCCAAGGGTGCCCGTTGGTGCCCTGGCGCCTCCCGCCGCTCCACCCCCTCGCTTGGGTTCGCGAGGGACTGGCAAACCTCGGACGCACTGCGCCGCGAGAATGCAGAGGTGTGGCTGTTTGAAATTCTGAAAAGGGATTTGAGCGAGACGCCGTAACACCCTCTGCGTCATACGCGGGCTTGACCCGCCTGCGGGGCCGAAGCCCCTTCGGCGCGGCGAAGGCCCGCGTATCCATCCATCTTCGCAAGAGTCTTTCGAAGAAGATGGATTGCCGGGTCAAGCCCGGCAATGACGAGTGTGGAGGCGTTGGGGCTAATGCCGCGCCGTCGCGCCATGCGCATGTTGATCGATCGCGTCGATGATCTGCGGCCACATCGGGATCGGGATCGCGTGGCCCATGCCGTCGACCATCATCAGCTTGGCGCCCGGGATCGAGGCTGCGGTGTCCTTGCCGCCTTCCGGGCGCACCAGCGGATCGACGGTGCCGTGGATCACCAGCGTCGGCGCCTTCACCGCGCGCAGCCGCTCCTTGCGGCTGCCCGATGCGAGGATGGCGCGAAGCTGCCGTCCGACGCCGGCCGGATTGAGCCCGCGCGCGAAAATGCGTTCGGCGCGCTCGCGGTCCTTGGCCTCGTCGAGCGGGAAGCTGCCGACCCGCAGCACCTTCCAGGTCTGCGCGAAGCGAATGAAGAATTCTTCTTTGGTTTTCGGCGGCGGCGCCATCAGCATCGCGCTGGCCTCGCGGGTCGGCGGCGGCACTTTCGGATTGCCCGTAGTCGACATGATCGAAGTCAGCGAACGCACGCGCTGCGGAAACGAGATTGCGATTTCCTGGGCGATCATGCCGCCCATCGAGGCGCCGACCAGATGTGCCGACTTGATGCCGAGCGCGTCCATCAGGCCGACGGTATCCTTGGCCATGTCGAGCAGCCTGTAGGGCGCGTCGACGGGAATTTTCAGGAACCGCAATTTCAGCAGCTCCATCGGCTTGAGCGGTTTGCCGCCGGTCAGCTTGCCGGACTGGCCGATATCGCGGTTGTCGAAGCGGATGACGCGAAATCCGCGTGACGCCAGTTGTGCGCAAAACTCGTCGTCCCACAGGATCATCTGGGCGCCAAGCCCCATGATCAGCAGCATCGGCTCGGCGTCATCCGCGCCGAAAATTTCGTAGCAGAGGTCGATGCCATTGGCTTTGGCCATCCGCGGCGGCTGATGTGGAATTGGTTTCAGGTTCGGAAGCGGGTTCACTCGGATAGATCCTTACGTGCTGGCCTGAACGGTATCGCGATGGGGAACCTATGACACGGTTTCCTGTTCCGCGCGAGACGCGAAGCCTGCTAAATCGACGCTGCAATGTTGACCGGCCCGTTGCAACAGTGTGGTATAGCCGGAAAGAACGGGCTCGAACTCGTCATTATTTCCGGAGGGCGCCAAATGGCGGACAAAAGCAACGACCCCGTGGCGATTTGGCAGAACATGATCGGCGAGATGGAAAAGGGGTTCAACTCCTTCGCCAATCAGGCGATGACGTCGCCGGAATTCTCCAAGGTGATGAACCAGGTCGGCAGCGTCGGCGCGGGCGCGCAAAAACAGCTTGGCGAGCTGATGGAGAAATATCTCGTCAGCATGAACCTGCCGAGCCGGGCACAGATGGTCAGCATGGCCGAGCGGCTGCAATCCATCGAAGGACAGCTGAACGAGATCAGGGCGCTGCTGCATCAGGTGCACAACAATTCCGGCGCCCCGGCCGGCGGCTATGCTGCCGCGCCAAAACCGCCGCGCACCAAACGTCCGCCGTCCGCAAGCGGAGAGCAGAAATGAACGCGCCCGCGGGTCTCGATCTGGCGTCGATCCCGGAGCGGATTCAATCCGAAGTGCAGCGCGCGATCCAGCGCAGCATCAAGGGCGTGGAATATATCGCCTCGTCCGGCCCTGCGCTGGGATCGACGCCGAAGGATATCCTGCACGTCCGCGGCACGATGAATCTTTATCACTACCGGCCGATGGCCGACGAGATCTATCGCATCCCGATCCTGATCGTGATGGCCACCACCAACCGCGGCTACATCCTCGACATGGTGCCGGGCCAGAGTTTCATCGAGTTTCTCCTAAAGCGCGGCTACGACGTCTACATGCTGGACTGGAGCGCGCCCAAACCTGAAGAGAAGTCGCTGCGGATGGAGGACTATGTTCTCGACTTCATCCCCGACTGCGTGCGCCGGGTGCAGCAGGATTCCGGCGAAACCGATGTTACTGTGATCGGCTACTGCTTCGGCGGGGTGCTGTCGCTGCTCTATGGTTCGATCTTCAACGACGGGCCGATGAAGAACCTGATCTGTTTCACCACTCCGATCGATTTTCGCGAGATGAAGCTGTTCCAGAATTTTTCCGACCGGCGTTATTTCGACGTCGACAAGCTGGTGGACAGTGTCGGCAACGTGCCTCCCGAGATGATTCTGGCGTCGTTTGACATGCTGCGGCCGGCAGCGAAGGTGATGGGCCAGGTGCAGCTGTGGGAGAACATCTGGAACGACGAATTCGTCAAATCCTACCGAATGTTCGACCGCTGGGCCAACGATACGCTGCCGCTGGCCGGAGAATACTTCCGCACCATCACCAAGGATTTGATGTGGGACAACAAGCTGCTGGACGGCACCATGTCGGTCGGCGGCCGGCCAGCGGATATTTCCAAAATCAAGGTGCCGATCCTGCACGCGGTGGCCGAGCATGACCACATCGTTCCCTATGATGCCGCCAAGCATTTGATCCCGAAGGTTGCCTCTGAAGACAAGGAGGAGGTGATGCTGAAGGGCGGGCATGTCAGCCTTGTCGCCGGCGCCAACGCGATAAAACGGCTGTGGCCGAAACTGGATTCCTGGCTAGGTGAGAGATCGACATGAGCACTGAGACACGTTCCTACCCGCGCCACGTGAAAACCGATGCGGGCGATATCGAATTCCGGCTGATGTCGGCGGCGGACGAACCCGCGGTGCTGGATTTTGCGCAGAAACTGCCGACCCACGACCTGTTGTTCCTGCCGCGCAACATCAGCGAGCCGAAGGTGCTCTCGGCATGGGTCAAGGAGATCGAGCGCGGCGCCATCACCAGCCTGTTGGCGGTAAAGGGAAACAAGGTGGTCGGCTGCGGCACGCTGGTGCGCGATCCGCATTCCTGGTCGCCGCATGTCGGCGAAATCCGCATGGTGATCTCCTCCGAGGTCCGCGGCCAGGGCGTCGGCCGGGCGCTGTCGCAAGAGACGTTCGCGCTGGCGCTGGGCGCCGGGCTGGAAAAGCTGTCGGTGCAGATGACGGTTGATCAGCAGGGCGCGATCGCGCTGTTCGAGAGCCTTGGCTTCAAAGCAGAAGCGCTGCTGCGCGACCATGTGCGCGATGTCGCCGGCCAGAAGCACGATATTGTCGTGCTAGGGCATAATGTTGCGCAGGTGCGGGCCCAGATGGAAGCCTACGGGCTGCCGGGCGCCGTCCAGCATTAGGTCCGGTTCCTGAGCAGCGCTGCCTGCGTTTGGGCGATCACGAATTCGTGATATCGCGCCGCAGCAACTATGTTGCAATGCACAAGTTAACATGCCATACAGAACGCGCCCCGGGCCAATCCGGACGGGGTGAGCCCATAGCTCAAACCTGAGGATGGAGAGACCCCAATGACCACCGAAATCAATTCCACCTACGACACTGTCAAGCAGGCCTTCGCGCCCGTCACCGACGCGCTCAAGAACCTCCAGAACATGGAAGTCCCCGAGGCAGCCCGTGAGTTCGTGAAGAAGCAGGCCGAAACCGCCAAGGTTCGCGCCGCCGACATTCATGCCGGTTCGGAGAAGGTGACCGATGCCATCGAGACCGCCGTTGCCGGTTCGGTGAGCGAAGCCGCCAAGATCAGCCGCAATATTTCGCAGGCGCTGTATCAGGACGCCGAGGCGTTCTTCGCCGGCATCGACAAGCTGGCGTCCGCCAAGTCGCTCAACGAAGCGGTCCAGATCCAGTCCGAGATGGTCCGTGCGCGCGGCGAACTGTTCGTGTCGCGGGCGAAGTCGACCAGCGAATATCTCGGCAAGCTGCTTGCCGACGGTGCGAAGACCGCGCAGGACAACTTCTCCAAGGTCTACAGCAAGACCGCTTGATCCGTCGCGTTGGGTTGGATGGATGTGGAAGGCCCGCTTAGGCGGGCCTTCTTTTTGCCCAGCGACTAATTGCAACGAACCGTCATCCGGAGCTGCTCGCCGTTGTTCACGGCGAGCCTCGAAGGATGGCCACGAGCACTTGTGTGCGCGTGCATCCTTCGAGACGCCGCGCAAGATGCGCGGCTCCTCAGGATGACGTGAGCGCGTGTAGCGCCTATCTACAGATATCATCCGTCTGAAGGCTCCGATGTCCGCCATCACCACAACATCCTCCTTCGCCTCTGCCGGCGACGCTGCGCGCGCGGCCGAGCTGCGGCGCGTCAAGGCGCTGGCGACGCTGGTGCTGGCGGGCACCTTGGCGCTGTTCGTCGCCGCCAAGACGTTGCTGCATGTGCATCCGGTGTTCGGCTTCGTTGCAGCCTTTGCCGAAGCGGCTACGATTGGCGGCCTCGCCGACTGGTACGCGGTAGTCGCGCTGTTCCGCAGGCCATTGGGACTGCCGATTCCGCATACTGCGATCATCCAGGCCAACCAGCACCGCATCGCCGACAAGCTCGGCGAATTCATCGAGGTGCATTTTCTGGAAGCAGCCCCCGTCGAAGCCAAGCTGCGTCAGGTCGATTTTGCATCCTTCATCGCGGACTGGCTGAGCGACCGCAAGCGCAGCGAGGATCTTGCGCGATTCCTGCTGCGGCTTTTGCCCGAGGCGATCTCGGCCTCCGAGACGTCGGGGCTGAAGACCTTCATTACCCGCCGCGTCATGACGCAGCTGCAGTCGATCAATCTCGCGCCGCTCGCGGCCGGCACCTTGCGCGCCTTCATCGGCGAAGGCCGGCATCAGGGCCTGCTCGACGACCTGCTGCGCGCGGTCCATGGCGCGCTGACGCAAGCCGACACGATGACGGCGATCCGCGCAAAAATTCGCGACGAACTGCCGACGCTGCTAAAACTCTACCGCGCCGATGCGTTCCTCGTAAAAAAGATCGTTGCCTCCGCGACCGCGTTTTTCGACGACGTGCGCAACGATTTGAATCATCCGTTCCGCGGCGAGTTCGATCGCATGATGTTGACGTTCGTAGACAAGCTTTCCAGCGACCCGTCCTATGCCGATCGCATCGATAGCCTGAAGCGCGATTTGCTGGCGCGGCCCGAAATCGGGGATCTGACAAAAAATATCTGGTCCAACATGCAGTCGTTCATCGAGCGAAGTGCTTCCGGTGAGACCCACGTGCTGCAGCATCACCTCGCCAACGTTTTTGTTGAAGCAGGCGCCGCGCTGGCAAGCGATCCGGAAATGCGCGCCGAGATCAATCAGGGCCTCGTCGCGGTGCTCAGAAGTTTTATCGCCGATCAGAAAAGCGGCGTCTCCAGCTTCATCGCCGACCAGGTCAAGGCCTGGGACATGGGGCAGCTGATCACGCTGATCGAAATCAACATCGGCAAGGACTTGCAATACATCCGCTTCAACGGTTCGCTGATCGGCGGTCTTGCCGGCCTTGCGCTTTACACCATCGAATTCCTGTTGCGGTGGCTGTGACTAATAGATCACTGCGGGTTTTTTAAGTGTTGGAACCTATTGTTCCATCAAGGGTCACCCGCTTGAATGACGGAATCAGCGCCCTAACTTGATCTAGAAGTTTTGTTGCGTTGCGGAACGAATGCTCTGGATTCGCGTATTCATATCGTCAATTCGACCGGCTGCCGAAAAGCAAGGGGCCGGGTTTGAAAGGAAATACGATGTCCGCTACTGCCCAGACGCTGCGCCCACCTTCCAGAACCTTGATGTTCATGGAAGGCCGCGCCATCCATGAATTCGGCGCGTTTCTCGGCGCCCTGCCGCTGCTCAGCCTTGCGCCAAGGGGTGATGGGCATCCGGTGCTGGTGTTGCCGGGCCTCGTCGCCTCGGACACCTCGACACGCCCGCTGCGCAGCTTCCTGAAAGGCCGCGGCTATGCGGTGAGCGGCTGGCGTCAGGGCCGCAATCTCGGCCTGCGCGATGGCGTGCAGCACGCGATGCAGGATCTGGTGAAAGAACTCAGCGATACGAATGGCCGCAAGGTCAGCCTGGTCGGATGGAGCCTCGGCGGCGTCTACGCGCGCCAGCTGGCGAAGTTGATGCCGGACCGCGTGCGTTCGGTGATCACGCTCGGCAGCCCGTTTGCCGGCGATCCGAAGTCGACCAACGCCTGGCGCGTCTACGAAATGGCCAGCGGCCGCCGCGCCGACGAGGAAGATCGCCGCTTCGGCGGCTCGCTGGCGCAGACGCCGCCGGTGCCGACCACCGCGATCTTCAGCCGGACCGACGGCATCTGCGCGTGGCAGGGCTGCATGGAAAAATCCTCCCCGACCTCGGAAAGCATCGAGGTGGAAAGCAGCCATTGCGGCATGGGACATCATCCCGCCGTGGTCTATGCCGTGGCCGATCGTCTCGCGCAGCCCGAGGGCGCGTGGCAGCCGTTCGGCCGCAGCGGCTGGCGCGGTTTTGTGTATCCGGATCCAAACCGGTAATCCTGAATTTCGTCATGGCCGGGCTTGTCCCGGCCACGTCTTAAAGCGGCAAGGAAGTAAGACGTGGATGCCCGGCACAAGGCGGGGCTGACGACGTTAGGTCGCGTGCAGTTTCTTTCGAGTCGCCGGTCGCTCTGTTTTCAACGTTGTGACTGAGTCTTCCGTCGCCGACATCGCGTCCTCGGCGCCGGACAAAATCAAACCTGTGACCATCCGCGCATATTTCTCACGGGTAATACCCTTGCCGTCGCGGAACCACAGATAATGCCAGTTCAGCATCCCGAACAGCGACATGGTCAGTGGCTTCAGCAGATGGCGTTTTTTCGCGGCCTGAGGAATCGCTGTGGCAATCGCATCGGAGACGATGGCGACCAGCTTGCGCTCCATTTCTTTCAGGATTTCCTGCTGTGCCGGAGGCAACAGCTTCAGGCTTGAAATCTGCACCTGATGCTCGGCATCGGCGCCGCGATAGGCCTCCAGCAGCGCCGCCGAAATCGCAAACAGCTTTTCCTCAGGCTTGCCGGCCGATTGCGCCGCGGCCTCGACCACCGTGACCAGGTTTTGCAGGTGATCTTGCAGCAGGTCGAACAGCACCGCGTCCTTGGAGCTGTAGTAGTGGTACATCAGCGCCTTGGAGACGCCGCAGGCATCCGCGATCATGGTGATCGACGTGCCGGTGTAGCCGTGCTCGGCGAATAACGTCGCAGAGCGGCTGAGAATGCCCTGCCGCTTCCTGTCGTAATCGTTCGCCCGCGTGCGCGCCATCCGCGCACCCTCGCATTGACCGTCCAACTGGTCAATTATTATCCTGCCTTTGGCTCCGCGCCGAAAAACACGTATGCCTTGATCTTATGCCGCATCCGCTCGCCCGCATCGTCGACCAGCTCAAGCGCGAGCCCTCGCGCACCGGCTCGATCGTGATCACCGTGTTCGGCGACGCCATCATGCCGCGCGGCGGTTCGGTCTGGCTCGGGACATTATTGGAATTTTTCAAGACGCTCGACATCGACAGCGGCGTGGTGCGTACGGCGATGTCGCGGCTCGCCGCCGACGGCTGGCTGGAACGCAACAAGGTCGGCCGCAACAGCTTTTACCGGCTGGCGCAAAAGGGCTGGCAGACCTTCGATACCGCGGCGAAGCACATCTACAATCCGCAAGCTGCGGACTGGACCGGACGGTTCGAACTGCTGCTGATCGCCAACGCCGCCGATCGCGATGCATCCCGCGAGCCGCTGAAAGATGCCGGTTTCGGCAGTCCGTTGCCGGGCGTGTGGATCGCGCCGTCGGGCGTGCCGGTTCCGGAGCAAGCCGCGCACGCGATCCGGCTGGAGGTGTCTGCCGAGGACAATAGCGGCCGGCGCCTGCTCAGCGAAAGCTGGCCGCTGGACCGCACCGCTGACGCCTATCTGAAATTCATGAAAACCTTCGAACCGCTGTGCGGCTGGATCGGCCGGCGCGAACGCCTGTCCGACGCCGACGCCTTCACCGCGCGCATCCTGCTGATCCATCATTACCGCCGGGTGGTGCTGCGCGACCCGCTGCTGCCGGCTGCGCTGCTGCCCCGGGATTGGCCGGGGCGGGCGGCCCGCCAGCTGTGCGGCGAGGTTTTTCAAGGCTTACTTGAGCCGTCCGAGCAGTGGCTTGACAAGAATGGCTCCAACGAAGCCGGCCCGTTGCCGCCGGCCGGGGAGGAGCTTCGGCGGCGGTTCCAGGACTAGGAAATATGTTACAAAAGTAGCTTGCGTATTTATTATTTTGTTATATGATAAATGTCGCCTCCCCGGAGATCGGCCATGTACACGCAAGCGCTCAACACGTCTGAAGGCGAGGACCGCAATATCGAGGACGCCGAACGGGGCGTGCAGTTTCAGGCGCGTATCGACGCCGACGACCGCATCGAGCCGAACGACTGGATGCCCGCGGCCTATCGCAAGACGCTGACGCGACAGATTTCCCAACATGCGCATTCCGAAATCGTCGGCATGCTGCCGGAAGGCAACTGGATTACGCGGGCGCCGTCGCTGCGCCGCAAGGCGGCGTTGCTGGCCAAAGTGCAGGACGAGTGCGGCCACGGGCTCTATCTCTATGCAGCGGCTGAAACGCTGGGCACTTCGCGTGAGGAACTGGTCGATCTGATGCTGGACGGCAAGTCCAGATATTCGTCGATCTTCAATTATCCGACGCTGACCTGGGCGGACATCGGCGCGATCGGCTGGCTCGTCGACGGCGCCGCGATCATGAACCAGATCCCGCTGTGCCGCTGCTCCTATGGTCCCTATGCGCGTGCGATGATCCGGGTCTGCAAGGAGGAATCCTTCCATCAGCGCCAGGGCTTCGAAATCATGCTGACGCTGTCGCGGGGCTCCGAAGAACAGAAGGCGATGGCGCAGAATGCGCTGGATCGCTGGTGGTGGCCGGTGCTGATGATGTTCGGTCCGCCCGACAAGGCAAGCCAGCACAGCGACACTTCCACCAAATGGAAAATCAAACGCTTCTCCAATGACGAGCTGCGCCAGAAATTCGTCGATGCCACGGTGCCGCAGGCGCAATATCTCGGCCTGACCATTCCCGATCCCGGCATGAAGCAGAACGCGGCGGGGAATTGGGAATACAGCGCGATCGACTGGGATGAGTTCAATCAGGTACTGGCCGGAAACGGCCCGTGCAACCGCGATCGGCTCGCGGCGCGGCGCAAGGCGCATGACGACGGTGCGTGGGTCCGCGAGGCCGCATTGGCCTATGCGGAAAAGCGCAAGACCCGCAAGGCTGCGGCATAGCCGTCATTGCGAGGAGCAAAGCGACGAAGCAATCCAGAGGCCACAAGCAAGGACTGGATTGCTTCGTCGCAAGGGCTCCTCGCAATGAGGAAGCGATGGAGAGAGCAATGGCCACACTTAACATTCCGCTGTGGGAAGTCTTCATCCGCAGCCGCAACGGCCTCGCGCACAAGCATGTCGGCTCGCTGCACGCCACCGACGCGACGCTGGCACTGCAGGCCGCGCGCGACATCTACACGCGGCGCGGCGAAGGGCTGTCGATCTGGGTCGTGCCGTCGAATGCGATCACCGCGTCCGATCCGTCCGAGAAGGGCATGATGTTCGAGCCCGCCGAGTCCAAGATCTACCGGCATCCGACCTTCTATGACGTGCCGAACGAAGTCGGGCACATGTGATGGCCGTCGCGTCGATCCAGGTTTCGGAAACTCCACTGGTGCTGTACGCGCTGCGCCGCGCCGACGACGCGTTGATTCTGGGCCATCGGCTGTCGGAATGGTGCGGCCACGCCCCGATGATGGAAGAGGACATGGCGCTGGCCAATATGGGCCTCGATCTGCTCGGGCAGGCACGCGAACTGTATTCCTATGCGGCCAAGGTCGAAGCCAACGGCAACGACGAAGACAAATTCGCCTACTTGCGCGATGTGAGACAGTATCGCAACCTGCTGCTGCTGGAGCAGCCGAACGGCGATTTCGCCCACACCATGGCGCGGCAGTTTTTTTACGCGGCATTCGCGGACCCGTACTGGCGTGCGATGATGAATTCGCGTGATGCGACACTGGCGGCAATCGCGGCGAAATCCGAAAAGGAGAGCGCCTATCACATCAGGCATTGCTCGGAATGGATAATTCGACTGGGCGACGGCACCGACGAAAGCCACCGCCGCGCGCAGACCGCCGTCGACGATCTGTGGGCCTATACCGGCGAAATGTTCGAGGCCGACGACAGCGAACGCAGTTTGATCGACGCCGGCATTGCCGTTGATCCAGCGCCGCTGCGTCAGGGATGGCTGGAGACGGTTTCAAACGTGTTGCGCGAGGCGACACTGACGCTGCCGAAAAGCGACTGGATGCAGCAGGGCGGCCGCAGCGGCCGGCACAGCGAGCATCTCGGCCATCTGCTCAGCGAACTGCAAGCGATGCAGCGCACGTTTCCGGGTGCGACATGGTGACCATGCTTCACAACGATGCCGATTTGCGGCAACGCGCATGGGATGTCGCAGCGCAAGTGGTCGACCCGGAAATTCCGGTGCTCACCATCGCCGATCTCGGCGTGCTGCGCGACGTTGCGGTGGTCGACGGCCAGGTCGAGGTCGCGATCACGCCGACCTATTCGGGTTGTCCGGCGATGAACATGATCCAGCTTGAGATCGAGTTGGCGTTGGAACGCGAAGGCATTCGCCATTCAAAGGTTTACACGGTGCTGTCGCCGGCCTGGACGACCGACTGGATGAGCGATGATGGGCGCCGGAAGCTGAAGGAATACGGCATCGCGCCGCCGCAGGCGGCTAGCTCCCGCCGCGCGCTGTTCGGCAAGCAGACTGTGGCGTGTCCGCAATGCGGCTCCGAAGACACCGAAGTGCTCTCCGAATTCGGCTCGACTTCCTGCAAGGCGCTGTGGCGCTGCAGGAGTTGCCGCGAGCCGTTCGACTATTTCAAGTGTCATTGAAGATGTCTTCGATTCCGCGCTTCCACCGGCTGGCCGTAAGCGATCTGCGCCGCGAGTCATCAGACGCGGTATCGCTGACCTTTGCGATTCCCGAGGAGCTGACAGCCGACTACAGTTTTGTGCCGGGGCAATACCTCACCTTGCGCACGACGATGGACGGCGAGGAAGTCCGCCGCTCCTATTCGATCTGCTCCGGTCCCGACGATGGCGAATTGCGCATCGCCGTGAAGAAAGTCGATGGCGGCGCGTTCTCGAGCTGGGCCGCCGATGAGTTGAAAGCCGGCGACCAACTCGACGTGATGACCCCGACCGGTCGCTTCGGGATCGCGCACGCGCCGGGTGAGGCGCGGATGTATGTCGGCTTTGCCGCCGGCTCCGGCATCACGCCGATCTTGTCGATCGTCAAGGGCGTGCTGGCGCGCGAGCCCGATACCCGCTTCTTTCTGTTTTACGGCAACCGCTCCACCGGCAGCATGCTGTTTCGCGAGGCGCTGGAAGAGCTGAAGGACCGCTTCATGCAGCGGCTGTCGCTATTCCACGTCATCTCGGGCGAAGAGCAGGACATTCCGATCCTGCACGGCCGTCTCGATGGCGAGAAGGTGAGGGTGCTGCTGCGCTGGCTGGTGCCGGCATCATCAGTCGATCACGTTTTCATTTGCGGTCCGGCCGGCATGAGCGAGGACATCGAGACGACCTGCCGCGACATCGGCATTGCCGAAGACCGGATTCACGTCGAACGTTTTGTTTCCGAGTTCGGCGGCAGGCCGCGGCCTAAAGCGATTGTCCAGGCAACCGCGCCGCCGAAGGCGATGGCGTCGTTGATCATCGATGGCAAGCGCCGCGACGTGCCGGTGGCCGAGGAGGAATCCATTCTCGACGCCGCGTTGCGCGCGGGCATGGATCTGCCGTTCGCCTGCAAGGGCGGCATGTGCTCGACCTGCCGCGCCAAGCTGGTGGAAGGCGATGCGCGCATGGAAGTGAACTATTCGCTGGAGCCGTGGGAGCTCACGGCGGGGTTCATTTTGACCTGTCAGGCGCGGCCCGTGTCGGACAAGGTCGTGGTGGATTACGATCATATTTGAGAGTTTACTTTCGTCATTCGGGACGCCCATTCAAGTCGGCAACAGCCGGGTTGAATGGGCGGGCCCGGAATCCATAACCCCCAATCGTGGTTATGGATTCCGGGCTCGCTCGCTTAGCGACAAAATTGACGTAGTCAATTTTGCGCAAAGCGAATGCCCCGGAATGACCGGTGCTAAATCTTCGGCGGCGGTGCGGTCCCCAGTACCGCTTCGATCGAAAGCCCCAATCCGAGCAGTTTTACGTCGCTGCCGACCGGGCCATCGATCTCCAACCCCACCGGCAAGCCGCCCGGGGTCATGCCGGCGAACAGCGACAGACCGGGAATGCCGGCGTTGCTGCCGGGATCGGTGTTGCGGATCATGGTGTCGAAGGTCGGCACCGGCGGGCCGCCATTGATCGACATTTCGCCGGATCCTTTTACAGCGTCAATCAGCGGCGCCGGGGCGATCGTGGTCGGAAACAGCAAGCCGTCGAGATTGTTGTCGCGGAAACAGTCTTCGTACATCTTTTGAAGCGCCGGTCGTTGCACCGTGATCGCATCCTGGTAGGCGGCGCCGAACGCATCTGCGGTGATGGCGCCGAACGCGCCTTTGACGTCGGGACTGGCGATCTTCGCGGCGATGTCGGCAAGGGTGATGCCTTCGATTTCCGACGCCTTGAGATAGGCGGGAATATCGGCAATCGGCTCATGCAACGCGACTGGGAAGGAGACCTTTGCGTTCTGCTCGAACAGCCCGACGATGTCGATTTCGAC
The DNA here is from genome assembly GCF_036009065.1 of Bradyrhizobium sp. Classification (GTDB taxonomy): domain Bacteria; phylum Pseudomonadota; class Alphaproteobacteria; order Rhizobiales; family Xanthobacteraceae; genus Bradyrhizobium. The sequence continues at coordinate 15,885 of NZ_DASYMN010000452.1, forward strand.
AAAAACCGCGCCCGCGCCTTCCAGTTTCTGGCGCGCGGCCTTCACCACATTCTCGACGTCGCGGTCGAGTCCTCCCCAGAAAGCTGCCGGAACCCCGAAACGTTTGCCCCGCAACGCCTCCGCCGTGGCCATCGGCGTGCCGGTGATCACCGAGTCCAGCAGCGCCACGTCGGCCACCGTGCGGCCCATCGGACCGACGGTGTCGCGGGTATGGCTGATCGGAACCACCATGTTGGCGTCATTATAGCGCCGTTGTGCGCCGCCATTGCCGACCGAAGGCCGCAAGCCAACGGTGCCGGTCAGCGCCGCGGGAATGCGGGTTGAACCGCCGGTGTCTGTTCCAAGCCCGCAGGTGACGATACCGGCGGCGATCGTGGCCGCCGTTCCGCCCGAGGAGCCGCCAGGAATCCGGGTCTTGTCGTAGGGATTTTTGACCGGCCCCGCGAACGGCGACAGGTTGCTGCTGGTGATTCCAAACGCCAGTTCGTGCAGGTTGGTCTTGCCGATGATGATGGCGCCGGCCTTGAAAAGCCTGTCAAACGAGGGCGAATTGCTCCTTGGCTGCGCGTTATGCAGCGCCGGCGTTCCGCCGGAGGTCGGCATATCAGCGGTATTGATATTGTCCTTGATGACGATCGGCAGACCGGCGAGCGGGCCGGTTCTTCCCTCGTCGATCTCGGCCGCCGTTGCCAACGCTCCGTCCTTGTTCAGGAAAATGAAGGCATTAAGGTCCTTCAGCTGCTCGGCGCGTTCGATCGCGGCTTTTGTGACGGCGGTTGCGGTTATCTTCTTGGCGCGGATGGCAGCGACGATTTCGGCGGCGGATGACGGAATCGGCTGGGCCATCGCGGATCTCACGACCCCGAGGGAAGGAAAGGTCGCGCTTGCGGCAACGGCAACCGAGGATGTCAGGATGTCACGGCGTGAAAAATCGTCAGTCATTCTCTTCTCCTGTGATTCCGTCAGATGTCTATCCCTTCGGCCGCTTGTCGAACACACGCTTGGCCTTGCCGAGCGAGCGCTCCAGCGTTTCGGGTGCGACGATCTTGATCTGCGTGCTGATGCCGACGGTGTTCTTGATAAAGGTCGAAACCTTCTCGGCCTGAACGATAAGACCACTGCCGTCCCAGCTTTCCGGCCGCGCTTCGGCGAGCACGATCATCTCATCCATGCGGCCCTCGCGGGTCAGTTCGATGATGAAATGGCCGCCGCACCAATCGGTAGCGAGCAGCGCCTCCTCGATCTGGGTCGGAAACACGTTGACGCCGCGCAGGATGATCATGTCGTCGGAGCGGCCGGTGACCTTCTCCATCCGCCGCATGCCCGGCCGCGCGGTGCCCGGCAGCAGCCGCGTCAGGTCGCGGGTACGATAGCGGATGATCGGAAACGCCTGCTTTGTCAGCGAGGTGAAGACAAGCTCGCCCTTCTCGCCGTCGGGTAGCACCGCGCCGGTCTCGGGATCGACTATCTCGGGATAGAAATGGTCTTCCCAGATGTGCAGGCCATCCTTGGTTTCCACGCATTCCTGCGCGACGCCGGGGCCGATCACCTCGGACAGACCGTAGATGTCTGTGGCGTCCATGTCGAAGGCCTGCTCGATTTCGACACGCATGGCGTTGGTCCAGGGCTCAGCGCCGAAGATGCCGAATTTCAATGACGATTTGCGCGGTTCCAGGCGCTGCTTCTTGAATTCGTCCAGGATCGCCAGCATGTAGCTCGGCGTCACCGTGATGATATCGGGCTTGAAGTCGTTGATCAGTTGCACCTGCCGCTCAGTCATGCCGCCGGACACCGGCACCACGGTGCAGCCGAGCCGTTCCGCGCCGTAATGCGCGCCGAGCCCGCCAGTGAACAGCCCGTAGCCATAGGCGTTGTGCATGATCATGCCGCTGCGTCCGCCGGCCGCGCGGATCGAGCGCGCCATCACGTCCGACCAGGTATCGATGTCTCCTTGCGTATAGCCGACCACGATCGGCTTGCCGGTGGTGCCGGAGGAGGCGTGGACGCGGACCAGCCTTTCGCGCGGCACCGCGAACATGTTGAACGGGTAATTGTCACGAAGGTCGGTCTTCAGCGTGAATGGAAATTTGGCGAGGTCGGACAGGCGCCGGAAGTCGGAGGGATGCACGCCTTTCGCGTCGAAGGCCTTTTTGTAATGGGCGACGTTGCCGTAGGCGTGCGCCAGCGCCCACGCCATGCGCTTTGTCTGCAGTGCGATGATTTCGTCGCGCGACGCACGCTCGGCGTCGTCCAGGACCGCGCTGTATCCGTTGGTTGTGGATTTGGTGTTCGTCGAAGCCATCGAGCTCTTGTCCTGGATCAGCGTTTTATTTTTTGGCAACCGGTATCCATGCGCCGCCGACGGTGCGGGAGTGGCCGCGCAATTCGGCGATCGCGACACCATCGACCGTAACGCGCACGTCGTAAATCCCGGAACGGCCGGTCCAAGAGATCTCCCTTGCCGTCGCAACGAGCCTGTCGCCGAGCTTGCCCGGCTTGATAAAGGAAATATTGCACTGCGCGGCAACGGCGCGTTCGTTGCGGGAGTTGCAGGCAAAGGCAAAGGTCGAATCCGCCAGCAGAAATATGAAGCCGCCATGCGCGATGCCGTGGCCGTTGACCATATGCGGCTTGACGGTCATCGCCAGCGTCGCCTGGCCGGCTTTGACGTCGAGAATTTCCATGCCGAGGCCCTGGCTGGCGTCGTCGTCCTTCCACATCGCCTCGGCGCAAGCGCGCGCGAGGTCGTCGGGCGATAACGGGGCTTTGACGCTCAGGACAGGGTCCAAGGTTACCTCCAGCCGTTCGCGGCTCTTGCAGAAGTCTCTTGAATTGAACGATCGGTCAGTTAATTATTAGACGAAGCCACCATGGTGTCAACGGCGCGCACGCCCGTCAAATCCCGCTTAGATGCCGCAACCTGAATCGGGGAGGATCGATGACAACAACCTTGCAGAGCCTTGCGCTCGGTCGCTGGGTCGAACCATCAGGCGGCCTCGTCGACATACCCAGCGCGGTAGATGGCCATGTCGTTGCGCGCGCGTCGAGCGCGGGGCTGGATTTCGCGGCCATGGTCCGGCATGCGCGCGAGGTCGGCGGACCGGCGCTGCGCAAGCTCTCGTTTCACCAGCGCGCCGACAGGCTGCGCGCGCTCGCAGCCTATCTTGGCGAGCGCAAGGAACCGCTTTACCAACTGGCGGGCGATACCGGCGCCAACAGGCGCGACAACGCCAGCGATATCGACGGCGGTCTCGGCACCCTGTCGGCCTACGCCTCGCGCGGCCGCCGTGATCTTCCCGATGCGAAATTCGTGGTCGAAGGCGACGTCGAGAGCCTCTCGAAAGGCGGCAGTTTTGTCGCCCAGCACGTCCTGTCGCCGCTGCACGGCGTTGCCGTTCATATCAACGCCTTCAATTTTCCCTGTTGGGGTCTGCTGGAGAAATTTGCGCCGGCATTTCTCGCGGGCGTGCCTGTCATTGCCAAGCCGGCGACCGCAACCGCTTACGTGACCGAAGCGCTGGTGCGGCTGATGCACGAATCCGGCGTCCTGCCCGCCGGCAGCCTGCAACTGATCTGCGGCGCGACCGGCGATCTGCTGGATCACCTGGGCGGCCAGGATGTGATCTCGTTCACGGGATCGATCGAAACCTCGGAAAAGCTGCGCAGCCATCCGAGCATTTCCAGGCATTCGATCGGCTTCGTGGCGGAGCGCGATTCGCTGAACGCCGCCGTTCTCGGATCCGATATCACGCCTGAGCAGCCGGAGTTCGACTTGTTCGTCCGCGAAGTCGTGCGCGAGATGACCGCGAAGGCCGGACAGAAATGCACGGCGATCCGGCGCATTATGGTCCCACGTGCGCAGGAAGCGGCTGCGATCGCGGCGTTGAAGGCAGCTTTGGCGCGGACAAGACTCGGCGATCCCCGCAGCGAGGACAAGGCGATGGGACCGCTGGTCAGCCTCGCCCAGCGCGGCGCGGTGCGCGCGCAGATCGCAAAACTGCGGAGCGAGGCGGAAATCGTGTTCGGCGATCCGGATACGTGCGCAAGCGAGGGCATCGATATTGAGAAAGGGGCCTTCATCTCACCAGTGTTGTTGCGCGCAACCGATCCCATGAACGCAAAGCGCATTCACGACACCGAAGCGTTCGGCCCGGTCGCGACGGTGTTGGCCTATGACAATCTCGATCAGGCGAGCGAACTGGTCCGGCGCGGCGAAGGCAGCCTGGTCGCATCGCTGTTCACCTATGATGCTGCGGTCGCCGAGGCTGTCATCCTCGGCATCGCGCCATATCACGGCCGTCTATTGATCGTGGACCGCAACTGCGCGGGGGAATCCACCGGGCATGGTTCGCCGTTGCCCAATCTCGTGCATGGCGGTCCCGGCCGCGCCGGCGGCGGTGAGGAACTCGGCGGGCTGCGCGCCGTGTTTCATTACATGCAGCGCACGGCGATACAAGGATCGCCGGCCCGGCTGTCGGCACTGACGGGAGCCTGGATGAAAGGCGCGCCGGCGCCGATCGCGGAGGTGCATCCGTTCAAGCGCGACTATGATCATCTTAAAGTCGGCGACACCATCGAGACCGCGAGCCGGCCGATCACGCTCGCCGACATCGAGCATTTTGCGGAATTCACCGGCGATAATTTTTACGCGCATATGGACGAGGTGGCAGCGAAGGCCAATCCGTTTTTTCCGGGCCGTGTCGCCCATGGCTACCTGATCCTGGCGTTTGCCGCCGGCTTGTTCGTCGATCCGGCGCCGGGGCCGCTGCTCGCGAATTACGGCCTCGATAATCTGCGCTTTCTCAAGCCGGTATCGCCCGACGACGTCATCCGCGTGCGGCTGACGGTGAAACAAAAATCCCCAGCGCGGAAGCCGGAATACGGCGAGGTGCGCTGGGACGTCGAGGTATTCAACCAGAACAACGAACCGGTCGCGCGCTACGATCTGCTGACCATGAGCGCACGGGCCGCGTAAGCACTGTCCGCCGACACGAGCTTTTTTTGCGAGAACAAAAATCTCGCAACCGGACTCATGGCGGATGAATTATTCCCTCCGCTCGGCGCCGAACGACCGCTTCCTTCTTAAATTTCGTCCGCCGTAGACGAATAGCCTCGCGCGCCGCTATCTAGGTGGCGGTTCAGGGAGTTACATTCCATTTAAATAGAACAATCTTCCAAGCGTTAAGAGGAAGGCCAGTGCCGACGCCCGCCAATATTGCCGTCTATTCGGGTCTGCTGATCGGTCTCGCCTATGGCGCAGTCGGGCTGCTGAGCGGCTTTTGCCTCCTCAGCAGTCTGCGCGGCTGGTGGGCCCGCGGCGACAGCCGGCTGATCCGCACCTACGCGCTGGCGCTGGGCGTCGCGATCGCTACCGCGCAACTGCTCGCGGCGGGCGGCGTGGTCGATCTCGGCAAATCGATTTACTTGCAGCCGTCATTCTCCGCGCCGTTGATGCTGCTGGGTGGCGTGCTGTTCGGCTACGGCATGGTGCTGTCGAACGGCTGCGGCTCGCGCGCTCTGGTTCTGCTTGGCCGCGGCAATCTGCGTTCGCTGGTAGTCGTGCTGGTGCTCGGCATCGCGGCGCAGATGACGCTGAAAGGTCTGATCGCGCCAACGCGGGTTGCCGTGCTGCAATGGACCCAGATCGCGCCGAGCGTGATCTCGCTGCCGGCGCTGCTGTCGAAATTCGGGCTTAGCGAGCCGATTGCGCGGATGCTGGCGGCGTCGGCAATCAGCGGCGCCTTGATCATCTTCGCCTTCGCCCACGCGTCATTCCTGCGCTCAAAAGGTCAGATCGCCGCGGGCCTTGCGGTCGGTTTGCTGGTCACGGCCGGATGGTTCGCCACTGGCTATCTCGGCGCCGACGATTTCAATCCGACGCCGGTCACCTCGCTCACTTTCATCGCGCCGGTCGCCGACAGCATTCAATACGTCATGCTGTCGACCGGGCTAGCCTTGAATTTCGGCATCACGTTGGTAGCGGGCGTGGTGATGGGAAGCCTTGTGACCGCGCTGGCGACGCAGCGGTTCCATTGGGAAGGCTATAGCTCGCCGCGCCACATGCTGCGCTCGATCGGCGGCGCGGCGTTGATGGGCGCGGGCGGCGCGATGGCCTATGGCTGCTCGATCGGGCAGGGCTTGACGGGCCTGTCGACGCTGGCGCTGGCGTCATTCGTGGCGGTCGCCGGAATCCTGCTTGGCTCGGCATTGGGGCTGCGCGGAATGCTGCGGGTTCAGCCGCTGGTGCCGGCGCAGGACGCGCGCTCAGGCCCTTTGAGCTGACGTTGCCAGCCGCAGCACGTCGAGATAGCCGGGGCTGACGGTAACCCGCCCGATAAAACCCTTCTCCTTCAACAGGCGATGCGCTTGCGGCAGCCGATAGCACGGCAGATACATGAAGAAATGATGCTCGGCGTGGTAGTTCACCCAGTAAGGCGCGATGAACAGCCGCTCGATCGCATTGGCATGGGTGGTGCGTGCCTGGCTGAACGGATCCGGTCCAGTGCTGGTGCAGGCGTGTTCGGCGATATTGCGCACGCGGGTGACCAGCGGAAGCCAGGTGGCCATCGCGAACACCCACACGCCAAAATACCAGATGCCCGCGCCGGCCAGCCAGAACAGGGCGAACAGGACGGCATTCACGCAAAGAAACCGCGCCATCTTGTCGGCGCCGCTTGAGACGAAACTCTCGTGCGAGATTTCGTCATCTGCGCTGCTGCGCTTGAACAGCGACAGGAACAGCGGCAGCCGCTGTTTCACGAACGTCTGGCCGGTGAGGTCGCGGATCGCCTTACGGTAAAAGCTGTCCTTGGTGATGGGAAACGGGGCCGACAGCGACAGATCCGGGTCCTCCGGCTGCTGTGTAAACTTGTGATGCTGCAGATGATAGGACCTGTAACTGGCGAGGTCGGCGCCGATCGGCACCGCGCACAGCCATTGCCCGATCCATTCGTTAACCGCCTTGTTGGCACTCAGTCCGCCATGCGCGGCCTCGTGCATCAGGATTGCCAGCCCGAGCTGGCGCGCACCGACGACCGTCACCGCGATCAGCCAGGTCAGCGGGTTGGGCCACAGCGTCACCAGTGCGACGGCCGCAACGATGGTCCCCCATGCATGCGCGACCAGCAGCACGCCGCGCAGCGAATTGCGCGAGGTCAGCCGGCTCCATTCGTCGGCGGAAAAAACGCTCTTGGGATCGATGCGTGCGACAGCCGGCATGGGCGGCTCCTTTGTTCGGATAATACGCCTGCTGGTCCGGCCGTTCAATCGGCGGCATGCGTTACGATGCGAATCTCCGAGGTGAGGGTGCGGTGCACCGGACATTTGTCGGCGATTTCCATCAGTTTTTTGCGCTGTTCGGCGTCAAGCGCGCCCTCCATGGCAATGGCCCGATCGATCTGGTCGAGCATGCCCTCTTTGGTTTCACACTCGGCGCAATCCTGAGCATGAATCTTGCTATGTTTCAGCGTCACCGTCACCCGTTCCAGCGGCAGCGATTTACGGTCGGCATATAGTCGCATGGTCATGGAGGTGCAGGCGCCGAGACCCGCCAACACAAAGTCATAAGGCCCGGGTCCAGTATCCCCACCACCGGCCGCGACCGGTTCGTCGGCGAGCAGGCTGTGCGGACCGATGGAAACCGTTTGCTGAAATTTGCTGTTGCGGGTTTCGCGCACCACGACCTTGCGCGGCCCTTCGCCGGGATCGGCCGCGGCTTGCGGCGCAGCGGCGTCAATATAACGTTCCGCCCAGGCCGCGATGACATCGGCGGCGTACATGCTGTCGCGCCTGTCGCTCAGCAGATGATCGGCGCCCGGCAGCGACACAAAACTCTTCGGATGCTTCGCGGCGACGAAGATGCGGGTGGCATTGTCGATGCCAACGGTGTCGTCGGTCGGCGACTGCATGATCAACAGGGCTTTGTGTAGTCCGGCGATATGTGACGTCAAATTGTGCTCGGCGATGTCATCGAGGAATTCGCGCTTGATGTTGAACGGCCGGCCCGCCAACGAGACTTCTACCTTGCCGTGCATGCGGATGTCATCGATGCGATCGGCGAACAAGTGGGTGACGTGCGCGGGGTCGGATGGAGCCGCGATGGTGACGACGGCCTTCGCTTCCGGAATTTTCCCGGCCGCGGCCAGCACCGCGGCGCCGCCCAGGCTGTGGCCGATGACAATCGCGGGCGCTTTTCGGGTCTCGCGCAGCTGATCGGCGGCGCGTACCAGGTCGGCGACATTGGACGAAAACGTCGAGTTGGCGAAATCGCCTTCACTGGAGCCGAGGCCGGTGAAATCGAACCGCAAGACAGCGATGCCCTTGGCCGCCAATGCGACCGCGATGCGCTTGGCGGCCAGCACATCCTTTCCGCAGGTGAAGCAATGCGCGAACAGCGCATAGGCCAGCGTCTTTCCCTCCGGCAATTCCAGCGCGGCCGCCAGTTGCTGGCCTTCCGAGCCCGGAAATTGAAAACGTTCGGTTGGCACGTTCAGCCTCCGTGGTTTTCCACCTCTCCCTACGGGAGAGGTGAAGGAGAACTCCGGCACTCGACAACACCGTCATTCATGGCGATGCATCGCCGAGTCATGCTTGGTGTCGCGCATCGTCGAATAGATGATCAGCGAAAGGAAAATCATGCCGCTGAGGTAGTAGTAGAACCACTCCTCGTGCCCAAGACTTTTGAAATATAGCGCCACCGCAGGCGCGGTGCCGCCGAAGATCGAAACCGTCAGCGCATAGGGCAGGCCGACGCCGAGCGCGCGGACCGTGGTGGGAAACAACTCGGCCTTCACGATGGCGTTGATCGAGGTGTAGCCGGCAACAAAAATCCAGGCGGCGCAGATCAGCAGGAAGGCTGTGAATGGTGACTTGGTTTCCTTGAGCGTGGTCAGGATCGGCACGGTGCACAGCGTGCCGGCGATACCGAAGAAGATCAGCAGCGGCTTGCGGCCGATGCGGTCGGAGATCGCTCCGTAGATCGGCTGCAGGATGGTGGCAAAAATCAGCGAACCGAAAATCACCAGGGTAGTCTGGTCTTCGGTGAGGCCGACCGACAGCTTGACGAAGGTCTGCATGTAGGTGGTGAAGGTATAGAAGGCCGCGGTGCCGCCGGCGGTCAGCCCGACCACGAGCAGCAATTCGCGCGGATATTTCAGGAGTCCGCGGATCGAGCCGCTCGGCTTGGCGAGTTTCTTGGCTTCGACGAACGCATCGGTCTCATGCAGGTTGCGCCGCATCACCGCCGCGACAACGGCGAGCAGGGCGCCGATCACGAACGGAATCCGCCAGCCCCAGTCCTTCAGTTCTTCAGGCGTCAAAAATACCTTTTGCAGCAGCAGAAGGACGATGATGGCGGTGAGCTGGCCGCCGATCAGGGTGACGTATTGGAAACTGGAATAAAAACCCCGATGCTTGGGGTCGGCGACTTCGCTGAGGTAGGTGGCGCTGGCGCCGTATTCGCCGCCGAGGCTGAGACCTTCGATGATGCGGGCCAGCGCCAGAATGGCGGGCGCGGCGATGCCGATCGATTCGTAGGTAGGCGTCACCGCGATAATCAGCGACCCGAAACACATGCACACGACTGACAATGTCAGCGACAGCCGCCGGCCGTATTTGTCGGCGATAAATCCGAATAGCCAGCCGCCGAGCGGCCGCATCAGGAAGGTTGCTGCAAACAGCACCGCTACGTTGAGCTGCTGCACCACCGGATCGCCGTGCGGAAAGAACGCCGGCGCGAAATACAGCGCGAACGCGGTGTAGGCGTAGAAATCATACCACTCGACGAGATTGCCGACCGAGCCGATGAAGATCGCCTTGATCCGCCGTTTAGCGTCCTGGATGTCGAGATGGTCGCCGGCTGCCGGCTGCAGGATTTGGTCGGTCATGCAATCCTCCCGGATCTGTCGGCGACGCCAGGTGCGGTTCAGTTGGCCTTTGCGAACAGCATCGGAAGCTGGCGCGGCCCGCGCACGGTGCCTTCCGACCAGGTAACCTCGCCGGCCGGATCAAGCCTGAAATCCGGAATGCGCTTCAGCCATTCTTCGATCGCGACGGTCATTTCCATGCGCGCGAGATTGGAGCCGACGCAGCGGTGAATGCCGAGGCCGAAGGCGGCGTGGCGGTTCTCCTTGCGATCGATGATGACCTTATCGGCGTCGGGAAACACGGCTGGATCGCGGTTGGCGGCGGGGAACGACAGCAGCACCATGTTGCCGGGTTTGACCGGGCAACCGCTGACGGTGGTCTCCTTCACCACTTCACGCGCCATGGTCACCGGCGAATAGGCGCGCAGGAATTCCTCGATCGCGGTGGGCAGCAGCTTGGGCTCCGCAATGAGGCGCTCGCGATCGGCAGGCGTCTTTGCCAGATGCCAGAGCGAAGACCCGATCGCGCTCCAGGTGGTGTCGATGCCCGCAATCAGCAGCAGCCGCAGCGAGCCCAATACATGAAGGTCGGACAGCGGCTGGCCATCCTTGTCCCTGGCGTTCATCAGCGTCGAGATCAGGTCGTCGGTTGGATGCTTCTTGCGCGCTTCGATATGCCCGGCGAAATACTCGGACACTTCCTGCACCGCCCGCATCAGGGTTTCGTCGCTGTTGATGCCAAGCTCCAGAATCTCGTGGATCCATCTGATGAAGAGATCGCCGTCCTTCTCCGGAATGCCGAGCATGTGGGCGATGGCGCGCACCGGGATGTGCTTGGTGTAGCGGGCCGCGGCGTCGCATTTGCCGTCCGCAACGAATTCGTCGATCAGTTCGTTGCAGATCGCACGCACCCTGGGTTCGAGTTTTTTCATCGCGTCCGGCGTGAACGGCGGCAGCAACAGCTGCTTGGCGGGCTTGTGCGCCGGCGGATCCGAGTTGATCGGCGGCGCTGGCTGGATAACATCGGGCCGGACATTGCGCACGACGACGCGGCGGGAAGAAAAATGTTCGGTGTCGTAGGAAATCTGCTTCACCGCCTCGTAAGTGGTCGGAAGGTACACGCCGAGAAAACGATCGGTGTGAACCACCGGACATTTCGCGCGCAGTTCGTCCCAGATCGGAAACGGGTTTTCGGTCCAGCGCGGGTCGGTGTGGTCGAAATCGTGAACCCAATCGGTCACCGGCGGCGCGGCGCGCCGCGCGGTTCCTGCGGCCGGCGTGGCCGCGGTATCGTCCAGCAACGTTTCGCTCATGGTCTCAATCCTCGATAATGTCGATCGCGATTTCCGGACAGTTGGTCTGCGCAAGCCACGCCTTGTCCTCGAGGCCCTTGGGCACGGTGCCGTCGTCGACTTCGTGTGCGTTGCCGTATTCGTCGAGTTCGAAAAGCTCGGGCGCCAGCGACTTGCAGCGGGCATGGCCCTGACATTTATCCTGATCGACCTTTATCTTGAGTGTTCCGGACATTCAGCGTTCCCCTGTCGTCACGCGTATGGTCGCGCGTTGTATCTTTGGTAGCGATTATAACGGCGCAGGCATGATGCGCCAGCCTGAATTCCCTCATCCTGAGGAGCGGCCTCTTGGCCGCGTCTCGAAGGATGGCCACAAGCGTCCAGCTTCCATCCTTCGAGACGCAGCGCAAGCGCGCGGCTCCTCAGGATGAGGCAAAACTACTTCGCCGGCCGCGGATCGATCGGCGTCGTCCCGCGCAGGCCAAGAATATCTTCAAGCACCTTCGCTCCCGCGAGCAATTGCGTCTCGCCGCGGGGAGCCGCAACCATCTGCAAGCCGACCGGCAGGCCCGTCGCGGTGAATCCGCAGGGCAACGACAGCGCCGGGCAACACACCAGCGTGATTGCATAGACGATGCCAAGCCATTCGACATAATTGTCGAATGTCTTGCCGCCGCATTCCGCCACATAACGGTTCTCGACCGGAAACGGCGCCACGATGGTCGCGGGCGCCAGCAGCAGGTCGTAACTCTTGAAGAATTCAACGGTGCGCGCGGTCATGGCGACGCGTTGCGCTTCGGCGCGCACGAGGTCGTCGACCGTCAGCTTGAGGCCTTCCTCGATATTCCAGATCACCTCGGGCTTGAGCAGGTCGCGCTTGTCGCGCAGCAGCGCCGCCTTGCTGATGGCAAAATCGAATGCGCGCAGCACGTGGAAACATTCGTGTGCCCCGCGCAGGTCCGGATGCGCCTCCTCGACGATGGCGCCGGCCTCGGCGAAACGCATCGCGGCCTTCCGGGTGATGGCGGCGACTTCCGGATCGACCGGCGTGATGCCGAGATCGGGTGAATAGGCGACGCGCTTCGGTCCCTTGCCGGAACGCGCGGCGGACAGAAACGAGACCGGCAGCAATGGCAGCGACAGCGGATCGGCGGGATGCTCGCCGCTCATGGCATCGAGCAGCAGCGCCAGATCCTCGACATTGCGCGCCATCGGGCCCTGGACGCCGAGGTTGCGGTCGATCTTGGCGACGGGCGTATGCGCGACGCGGCCGATGCTCGGCCGCATCCCGACCACGCCGCAGAAGCTGGCGGGATTGCGCAGCGAGCCGCCCATGTCGGAGCCGTGCGCGAGCCACGCCGTGCCGGTGGCAAGCGCCGCAGCAGCGCCGCCTGAAGAGCCGGCGGCGGAGCGCGACAGGTCCCATGGATTGCGCGTGGCGCCGAACACCTCGTTGAAAGTGTTGGCGCCGGCGCCGAACTCGGGCGTGTTCGACTTGGCGTAGATCACTGCGCCGTTTTCTTCGAGATGCTCGACCAGAAGGTCGGAACGCGCCGGGATCGCGTCCTTGTAGATTGGCGAGCCCTGCGTGGTCAGGACACCGGCCACCGCGGTCAGGTCCTTGATCGGTATCGGTAGTCCGGCGAGCAGGCCGCGCGCGCCGGCGGGCTTTTTCATCAGTTCCCTGGCATGGGCCCGGGCGCGATCGAAACACAGCGTCGGCAGCGCGTTGACCTTGCCGTCGACCTCGGCAATTCGCGCCTCCAGCACGTCGAGCAGATCGAGCGGCGTAACCCCGCCTGAATTGAGTTTATCGACGATGGCGCACGCCGTTGCCTGGACCAGCCCCTGATCAGCCAATTGCTTCTCTCCCGTTGTTTCCGCTTGGGTAGCGGATTGTGGTGTGCTGTAAAACATTTTCCGACAAAGTGGAAACTGCTGAAGTTTGTGGCTCGAACTGGAGAGTTGGAAATGACGATGCCGTTCTATGAACTGGATTGGCGAACGATGAGCCAGCAAGAGCGCGACCTCGGCCTCAACAATGGCGTCGCGGTGCCCGCAAGTGCCGAGGTCGTCGCTGGTTGGGACAAGCGCTCCGCGCAGATGCGCGCCGGGCATTCCAGCCATCTCGATCTCCGTTATGGGCCGCGCGAGCGGAATCGGATCGATTTCCTCAAAGCCGGCGATGGCGGGCCGACCCTGCTATTCATCCACGGCGGTTACTGGCAGACGCGGGCGAAGGAGACATTCACCGTTTTCGCCGACGGACTGATGGCGCATGGCGTCAATGTCGCGCTGATCGGCTATACGCTCGCGCCCGACGCGACCCTTGACGAAATTGTTGCGGAAATTCACCGGGGCCTCGACTTCCTGACCGCGCGATTGCCGGAACTCGGCGGCGATGCAAATCGGATCGTGGTGTCGGGCTGGTCCGCAGGCGGACATCTCACCTCAATGGCGCTGTCGCATCCGGGCGTGAAGGCGGGAATGGCCATCAGCGGCATCTACGACCTCGAGCCGATCCGCCACAGCTATCTCAACGTCAAGCTTGGACTGGACGAGGCGATGTCGCGGCGCAACTCGCCGATGATGCAGGCCGGCAACGTGCCCAAGCCGCTGTCGCTGGTTGTCGGCAGCGCCGAACTGCCGCTGCTGCGCAAGCAGACCGCGGATTTTGCGGGCCACCGCGCGAAACATGGGTTGCCGGTGACATATGAGGAGATTCCGGGCGCGAACCATTTTTCCATCATGGAGGAATTGATGTCGCCGACCGGGCGGATCACGACGCTGGTCCGGCAGCTGTTTGAGCGCGTGTAGCCTTGTGCCCCGGACGGAGCGCAGCGCGCCTTTCTTAACCTCGCCCCGCTCTTGCGGGGAGAGGTCGAAGCCGTAGCGAAGCGCAGGCTTCGGGTGAGGGGCGAGGCAGTGATTCGAACACGATGGAGGGTTCTCGGGTCGGCTAATTGCGCTGAAGGCCTCATCGACCCGATAGGTTTTTGGTTTGGTGAGCTCAGTGCCCGGCCCCTCACCCGGCGCTTCGCGCCGACCTCTCCCGGCGAAAGAGCGGGGCGAGGTTAAGAGGTGCCTCGCTTCAAATTTCGATTCGACGATTCAAACAGCCAAGCGCTTGCGTTCCCGCGCCGCCGCGCGAGTTGGGCTTTTAGTTCTCTCCCCTCGACTTTGAGGGGAGACGGAGCGCCGAACGACGCGCCTTGGTAGTAACAAAAGCGCCTTTCGGACGCTCCGTCG
>NZ_DASYMN010000453.1:0-10117 GCF_036009065.1 Bradyrhizobium sp.
CATGAAGACCTCGCGGATTTCGTCCTTGCTGACGCCGTTGACCAGCGCGCCCTTGATGTGCACCCGCAATTCATGCGGCCGGTTCAGGATCGAGATCATGGCGAGGTTGAGCATGCTGCGGGTCTTGCGCGGCAATTCCTCCCGGCCCCAGATCGCACCCCAGCAATATTCGGTGACCAGTTCCTGGAACGGCTTGTTGAAGTCGTCGGCGTTCTTCAGGGCGTTGGCGACATAGGCCTCGCCCAGCACCGCTTTACGGATTTCCAGCCCCTTGTCGTGCGTTTTCTTGTCCATGATGTTTCCTTTTGTTGGCTCGCGGCGAAGGTTACGGGGTCGAACGCTTCCCGTCACGCTTTCGTGTTATGCGTGTTTTGGAGTGTGGGTTGTGCGTGGCGGCACGTGCCTCATTGCCGCCGCCGTGCTAGGGTGCTGTTTCGGCAAATCCGGAGCTATTGTTGAACGGCGCGACCCCCGACCCGACCAAGCCAACCCGCGACATCGAGGCCGTTTCCCGGCTGCGTCTGGCGGAGGCCCTGCAGCGGGCAAAATTCGCCATCGCGTGGGAGCGGAACTGGCCGCATCTGGCGCGCCTGCTGACGGTTGCCGGGCTGTTTCTGGTGGTGTCCTGGTCCGGACTATGGCTGGCGCTGCCGCCAATTGCGCGCGCCATCGGCCTTGGCCTATTCGCGGCGCTGGCGCTGGCCGCGCTGGTACCCTTGTTGAAGTTCCGCTGGCCGGGCCGCGAAGCGGCCTTGAGCCGGCTCGATCGCGGCACCGGCATCCGCCACCGCCCGGCGACCGCGCTGACCGATACGCTGGCCACCCAGGATCCGGTGGCGCAGGCTTTGTGGCAGGCGCAGCGCGAGCGCACTCTGGCCTCGATCAAGCGCATCCGCGCCGGCCTGCCGGCGCCGCGGCTGACGATCCACGATCCCTGGGCGCTGCGCGCGCTGGTCGCGGTGATGATGGTGGCAACCTTTGTCGCCGCCGGGGAGGAGCGCACCGCGCGCGTTACTGCTGCGTTCGATTGGGACGGCGTGCTGGCGCCTGCCAACATCCGGGTCGACGCCTGGGTGACGCCGCCGGTCTACACCGGCAAGCCGCCGGTCATCCTCTCCGCCGCCAACAAGGATGCCGCTACCGCCCCTGCCGCCGGACCGCTGCCGGTGCCGGCGGGCTCGACGCTGATCGTGCGCTCGAGCGGCGGCAGCCTCGATGTGGCGGTCGGCGGCGGCCTGACCGAGGCGGCGCCGGCCGAGCAGGCGCCCAAGGGCACCAACGAAAAGCATTTCACCATCGCCGGCGACGGCACCGCGCAGGTCCGCGCGCCCGCGGGCCAGCCGGCATGGAAATTCAGCGCCGTTGCCGACCGCGCCCCCAATATTGCGCTGGCGAAGGATCCCGAGCGTCAGGCCCGCGGCTCGCTGCAGATGTCCTACAGAATCGAGGACGATTACGGCGTCACCGAAGCGCAGGCGCGTTTCGCCGCCCGTCCCGGGGAAGCTGCGAAGGGCGCCGCCGCGGCCCGGCCGCTGTTCGATCCGCCGAAATTCGCGCTGGTGCTGCCGAATGCGCGTACCCGCAACGGCGTCGGCCAGACCGTCAAGGATCTCAGCGAAGATCCATACGCCGGCGCCGACGTCACGCTGACGCTGACGGCAAAGGACGAGGCCGGCAATGAGGGCAGGAGCGAGCCCTTCAACATGCGGCTGCCGGAACGGCTGTTCACAAAACCCTTGGCGCGGGCGCTGATCGAGCAGCGCCGCATTCTGGCGCTCGACGCCAACCAGAATTGGCAGGTCTATGCCGCGATCGATGCGCTGATGATCGCGCCGGAATTGTTCACGCCGGAAGCCGGGCAGTATCTTGGCCTCTACAGCGTGGCACGGCAGCTCGAGGCCGCCCATACCGACGAGGCCATGCGTGCGGTCGTCGCCAGCCTGTGGGCGCTCGCGGTCACCATCGAGGACGGCAACATCACCGATGTCGATAAGGCGCTGCGCGCAGCACAGGAGGCGCTCAAGCAGGCCCTGGAGCGCGGCGCCAGCGACGAGGAGATCAAGAAGCTCACCGAAAATCTGCGGGCGGCGCTGGACAAGTTCCTGCAGCAGCTCGCCGAGCGGTTGCGCAACAATCCGCAGCAGCTGGCGCGGCCGCTCGACCCCAACACAAGGATGCTGAGCCAGCAGGATTTGAAGAACATGCTGGATCGCATGGAGCGGCTGTCGCGCTCCGGCGACAAGGACGCCGCGCGGCAATTGCTCGAGCAATTGCAGCAGATGCTGGAAAACCTGCAGATGGCGCAGCCCGGCCAGAACGGCGACGACGACATGGAGCAGGCGCTCAACGAACTCGGCGACATGATCCGCAAGCAGCAGCAACTCCGCGACAAGACCTTCAAGCAGGGCCAGGATTCGCGACGCGATCGCATGCGCGGCAACAAGCAGGGCGATCAGAGCATGAGCGACCTGCAGCAGGACCAGCAGGGCCTGCGCGACCGGCTCAAGAAATTGCAGCAGGAACTGGCCAAGCGCGGCATGGGACCCAAGGGCGAGAAGGGTCAGAAGGGCCAAAAGGGCCAGCAAGGCCAAAAAGGCCAGCAAGGCCAACAGGGCCAGGACGGCGACCAGGGCGACCAGGGCGACGGCGACGACAATCTAGGCGATGCCGACAGCGCGATGGGCGACGCCGACGGCCGGCTCGGCGAAGGCAATGCCGACGGCGCGGTGGATTCGCAAGGGAAGGCGCTGGACGCGCTGCGCAAGGGCGCACAGAGCCTGGCGCAGCAAATGCAGCCGGGCGACGGCGACGGGCAGAACGATGGCCCCGGCAACCGTGCCGGCCGCCAGCAGAGCGGCGGCCGCGACAGCGATCCCTTGGGCCGGCCGCTGCGCGGCCGCGAATTCGGCGACGACCTGACGGTGAAGATCCCCGGCGAAATCGACGTGCAGCGGGTGCGCCGCATTCTCGAGGAACTGCGCCGCCGCCTCTCCGATCCGCTACGCCCGCAGATCGAACTCGATTACATCGAGCGCCTGCTGAAGGATTACTGACGCACCCAGCCGCGTCATGCGCGGGCTTGACCCGCGTATCCATCGTTCTTCGCAATATTTTGCGAAAGAGTTTTTTCCGAGCCACGCATTCAGCCGTCATCCGGAGGAGCCGCGCGCTTGCGCGGCGTCTCGAAGGATGGAAGCAGGCGCTTGTAGCCCATCCTTCGAGGCTCGCCGAAGACGGCGAGCGCCTCAGGATGACGGCAGTGTTGGTTGGTGGCAGAGGTGTGAATCGAGTAGGGCCAAGCCCGGCAATGACGAGAGGCATCGCGTACCGCGCGCTGCCAATTACTCGCTCTTCCTTGCCGCCAGCGCGTCGGCGACGGCGGTGCGGATGTCGGCGACCGAGAAGGGCTTTGTCACCACGTCGTGGACGATGGCGCTGAGGCCGGAGGCGCGTTCGCGCTGGTCGGCAAAGCCGGTCATCAGCAGGATGGTCAGGCGGGGAAAGTCCCGCGCCGCCGCCAGCGCCAGCGCGATGCCGTCCATGACAGGCATCTTGATGTCGGTGAGCAGCAGGTCGAACGCGCCTTGCTCGCGGGTGAGGATCTCCAGCGCCTCGGCGCCGTCCTCGGCGGTGACGATGTCATGGCCGTCCATCGCAATGGCGCGCGCCACCAGCAAGCGCATCGAGTCTTCGTCATCGGCGATCAGTATGCGAGCCAAGGCTCACGCCCCGCCGGCGGCGATGTCCCGCTTGTTGAAAAAGCGCACGTCGATGTTGCGGCCCTCGGGCGGCGGCGAGGCGAGGCGCGACTTGAACCAGGCCTTTTCGCCGGGTTTCAGCACCGGCTGTTGCAGCACCGCATTCCAGGCGTAGATCTCGGCCCCCTGGGCATCGCGCACGGAAAATCTCAAGCGCGGCAGCTCGACCGGCTTCTTGCCTTCGCCGAGGATCATGCCCTCGATCACGAGCACCGGTTTGCCTTCGACGTTTTCGCTTGTGATTTTCACATCCTTGAACACCAGCCCGCGCAGGTTGACGTCGAGGCCGGCCATTTTGTAGAACGCCGCCGTCTGCGGCAGCAGCCGCACCACGTCATTGCGCCATATCAGCAGCGCCACGACCAGCGCGCCCATCGCGGCGCAGACGGTCGCAAGGCTGACCGAGGGAAGGCCGAACGAAAACGCAGGTGTTAGGCGCCGCAGCAAAGACCGTCGCGGTGGCCGCGTGGCTCTCGCCTCATCGCGCCGGTTGGGCTCGCCGCCGTCTTCGCCATTAGTTGGCCATTCGGCCGATATCGAAGGGCTTTCGACCACCGGCGTCTCATGCTGCTGCTCAATTTCGCGCTCGGCAGGGCTGTTCTGGCCGGCCGCCAGCGCCGGATTTGGCGCCTGATCGCCGCCGCCCGCCATGGACGGCACGCGTGCCTGGATGTTCACCGCGTCCCCGGGCCGCGCCAGCCAGACCTGCTTGCAGCGCGAGCAGCGCACGGTACGCCCGGCCGCTCCCAACGTGGAAAGGTCAATGGCGTAGGTTGTCGTACAATGGGGGCAAATGATGTGCATGAGCGAATCGCCGGAAATGACGCTGCCCGCAGGCTACAAGCCGACCGTTAACGAATCGGAAACCATAACAGCCGCACAACCGGTGGGTGGGGTACGCGGCCGAGAAAAAGGGTTCCCGCTGCACGCGCGCGGCCTCGAACGGAGCTGAGCTTGGTCCGGTTCGAAAACGTCGGCCTGCGCTACGGACTGGGTCCGGAGATTCTGCGCGACCTCAGTTTCGAAATCCCGGCGCATTCCTTCCAGTTCCTCACCGGCCCCTCCGGCGCCGGCAAGACCTCGCTGTTGCGGCTGTTGTTCCTGTCGCTGCGGCCGACCCGCGGCCTCGTCAACCTGTTCGGACAGGATGTCTCGCTGCTCGGCAAGGACGAGATCGCGGGCTTGCGCAAGCGCATCGGCATCGTGCTGCAGGATTTTCGGCTGCTCGACCATATGACCACCTACGAGAACGTGGCGCTGCCGTTCCGGGTGATGGGGCGTGAGGAATCCAGCTATCGCCGCGAGGTCATCGACCTGTTGAAATGGGTCGGCCTCGGCGAGCGGATGGACGCGCTGCCGCCGATCCTGTCCGGTGGCGAGAAGCAGCGCGCGGCGATCGCGCGCGCGGTGATTTCGCGGCCGAGCCTGCTGCTGGCCGATGAGCCGACCGGCAACGTCGACCCGACGCTGGGGCGGCGGCTGCTGCGGCTGTTCATCGAATTGAACAAGTCCGGCACCGCGGTGATCATCGCGACCCACGACATCACCCTGATGGACCAGTACGACGCGCGGCGAATGGTGCTGCACCAGGGCCGGATCCATTTCTATGAGTAAGCGATTTCCATGAATAAAGATCGCAACGAGCGCGACCCGTTGATGGATCTCGGACACGAGCGTCCGCAGGTGCCGGTGAAGGCGCGCAATTTGTCGCCGATCGTGCCGCGCGCCTCGATCGCGGGCCGCGCTTTGATCGCCGTCGTTGCCATCATGACCTTCCTCGCGTCGATCACCACAGGCGCGGTGCTGCTGGTAGCCGCGTCGGCGGCGGAATGGCAGTCCGACGTGGCCAGCGAAATCACCGTTCAGGTCAGGCCGGGACGCGACATCGAGCGCGACGCCGTCGCCGTTGCCGACGTGCTGCGCACGCAACCGGGCATCGTCGAGGTCAGGCCCTTCACCAAGGAGGAGTCGGCAAAACTTCTGGAGCCGTGGCTCGGCAGCGGCCTGTCGCTCGACGAGCTGCCGGTGCCGCGCGTCATCGTCGCGCGGATCGCGCCGGGCGCCGTGCTCGATCTGCCCGGACTGCGCGGCCGGGTCGCGCAGGCGGCGCCTTCCGCCAGCGTCGACGATCACCGCGCCTGGATCGAGCGGATGCGGTCGATGACTGGCGCCATCGTGTTCGCCGGCGTCGGCATCCTGGCATTGGTCATCATCGCCACCATCATTTCGGTGTCGTTTGCCACCCGCGGTGCGATGGCGGCGAACCGGCCGATCGTCGAAGTGCTGCACTTCGTCGGCGCCGGCGACCGCTACATCGCCAACCGCTTCCTGCGGCATTTCCTGCGGCTCGGCCTCGAGGGCGGCATCATCGGCGGGGTTGCCGCGATGCTGCTGTTCGGCTTCTCCGAATCCATCGCGGGGTGGTTTTCCGGCACCCCGGTCGGCGATCAGTTCGGCGCGCTGCTGGGGACGTTTTCGCTGCGCCCGTCGGGCTATCTGGCGCTGGCGGCGCAAGCGGTGCTGATCGCGGCGATCACCGCCATGGCGTCGCGGCGAACGCTGCTGGCGACGCTGGACGACATAGA
Organism: Bradyrhizobium sp.; assembly: GCF_036009065.1. Taxonomy (GTDB): domain Bacteria; phylum Pseudomonadota; class Alphaproteobacteria; order Rhizobiales; family Xanthobacteraceae; genus Bradyrhizobium. The sequence goes on from NZ_DASYMN010000453.1 coordinate 6,344, forward strand.
CTGACCCGGCCTGCCGCAAGTGCGTTTGCGGGGGCGGCTGTGGACTCCACTTCGCCTGAAAACGCACTAGACTTGGGTCAATGAATTCGCAGCCCGACCAGGATCCGCCTGACGCATCGCCGGCGCCGCCGCGGGGATGGCTGCGCGCGACCATCGTCGCAGCGCTTGCGATGGTGTTCGTCGGCGCAGGCGTCGGTTTCGTCGGTTTCCTGTCGCAACTGCGCGCGGTGGAAGTCAGTCCCGCCAGCAAGGCCGACGGCATCGTGGTGCTGACCGGCGGCTCGTCGCGCGTCTCCGATGCGATGGAATTGCTGGCCGGCGGCTACGGCAAGCGGCTGCTGATTTCCGGCGTGCATCCCACCAACGCCGCCAGCGACATTTCGCGCTCGCTGCCCGACAACCAGTTCTTGCTCGGCTGCTGCGTCGATCTCGACCGCTCCGCCGTCAACACCCGCAGCAATGCGGCGGAAACCCGGCGCTGGGCCCGCGAGCGCGGCTTCAAATCCTTGATTGTGGTGACATCGAATTACCACATGCCGCGGGCCATCGTGGAGCTGTCGCATGCGATGCCGGATGTGGAGCTCATTCCATTCTCGGTGATCGGCGACAAATGGCGCGACGAGCCATGGTGGACGAGTGGCGCGACCTTGCGGTTGCTGCTATCGGAGTATGCGAAATATGTCGCCGCCGAGGTGCGGGTCCGCCTCGCCGATCTCGGTCTCGAAATGTCGCCCGAGTTCGGCGAGCAGCCGGCCGGATCGCACAAGCCCAAGGCGGCGGCGACGGCAGCCAACTGATCGGGTTCTGAATGGTTTCGATTTTCTTGCGTTCGCTGGTCTACAACGTGCTGTTCTATCTGGTGCTGGCGTTCTGGGTGGTCGCCGGCCTGCCGACCCTGCTGATGCCGCGATGGGGCGTGGTGACTATCGCGCAATGGTGGGCGCGCATCAGCATCTGGCTGATGCGCGTGATCTGCAACACCAAAGTGGAATATCGCGGGCTCGAGAAAATCCCAAAGGGACCGCTGATCGTCGCATCCAAGCATCAGTCGATGTGGGAAACCTTTGCGCTGCTGCAGTTCTTCGATCAGCCGCTGTACATTCTCAAGCGCGAATTGAAATGGATGCCGTTTTTCGGCTGGTACCTGATCAAGACCAACATGATCGGGGTCGATCGCGGCGCCGGCGGCCGGTTGGTGCTGGAGATAGCGCGGCGCGCCGGCGAGGAAGTCCGGCGCGGCCGCCAGCTGATCATCTTCCCGGAGGGCACCCGCACCGCGGTGGACGCGCCGCCGCGCTACAAGACCGGCATCGGCCAGATCTATGTCGATTGCGGCGTCACCTGTCTGCCGGTTGCGCTCAATTCCGGGTTGTTCTGGCCGCGCCGGAATTTCATGCGTTATCCCGGAACGCTGGTGGTCGAATTTCTCGATCCATTGCCGCCCGGCCTCACCCGCGCGGAATTTCTCGCGCGGGTCTCCGCCGTGATCGAGGAAGCCACCAACCGCCTGGTCGCCGAAGCACGGCGGGAGCAGGCCCAACTGTTCGGCCGGGTGCCGAGTTCGGTGAAGGCGGAGAGATAGGCTCTGAGTCGTCCCCGAAGGCGGGGACCCAACCCCTGGCGTCGATGATTGCAGACTGCATCTGCCCAGTGCCGAAACGACAGCACACGGCGTATGGGTCCCCGCCCTTCGCGGGGACGACGGCGAATTTGCCGCATTACTCGTGCAGCATCGCCGCGAGCTGATGCAGTTGCGGGTCGCGAAAACCTTGCGCCTCGATCGATTTGACGGTGGCGAGCACGTAGTCGCGGTTGTTTCCGGAGCGGCCGTGCCCTTGGCTGACCAGGCGCAGCTGTTCGGCCAATGACAGCCTGCCGGCATATTGCACGTGGCCGCGGTCGACCACGAAAGTGAGCGCGCCGACCCGTTGCCGGGCCTGGTTTTCCAGCCACACCGATCGCATCACCTCGCGATAGACATTGGTGGTCTGCTCGCGGCTGCGCAGATACTCGATCGTATCGCTGCGGCGCCTGGCCGCGATCCGGAACGCGACGCCGCGGCAGGCGCCGCCGCGGTCGAGCCCGAGCACGAGGCCGGGCTTTTCCGGGGTGCCGCGATGGTCGAACGAATAGACGCAGAGCGCGCGGTGCTCGCCGATCAGCCGCGCCGGGACCTGCTCGATGAATTCAAAACCCGGCCGCCACATCAGCGAGCCGTAGCCGAACACCCACAGGTCGGCTTTGGACGGTCTGGTTCTGGACAGGGCTTTGGCCGACATGGCGGCACGGCTAGCAGAATTTCACGGCGGGTGAAAATGCGTTAACATGATGGCGCGCATGCACCGCGCAATTGACAAGATTGTCCGATCAAGGTCGCCGCATGTCCGCTATCGCCGCCGGCCCACGCAAACAGAAGCTGTGGCGCCTTTTCCTGATGCCCGTCCTCGTGCTTGTCGCGGCCATCGCGTGGAGCGCGTTCTGGTTCTATGCGGCGTCGAAAGTCGACGAGAGCGTCGATGCCTGGCGCGCCCGCGAGGCGCAATCCGGCCGCCTCTACGACTGCGCCAGGCGCTCGGTAGCCGGTTTTCCGTTCCGCTTCGAGGTCAGATGCAGCGGCGCCAGCGTGGCGCTGGCGTCGCAGACCGCGGGCGGGCCGCAGGCACCGGTCACGGCGCGGCTCGGCGACATCCTGGTGGTGGCGCAGGTCTACGATCCCAAATTGCTGATCGCGGAATTCACCGCGCCTGCGAGCATTTCCGGCGGCGGCGTGCAGCCGCTGACGGTGACCTGGAGCAAGGCCCGCAGCAGCATCGTCGGGCTTCCCGCCGTGCCGCAACGCGCCGCCATCGTGTTCGACGATCCCGCCATCGATCGCACCGACGCTTCGGCGCAGACGCCGCTGGCGCGCGCCAAACATGTCGAACTGCACGCGCGCCTCGCCGACGGCGCGGCGCAGGAAAATCCGGTGATCGAGACGGTGCTGCAGATTGCCGGCGGCAGTCTGCATGACCTACATCCGCTGCTCGCAGAACCCTTCGATGCCGATATCCGCACGCTGCTCAGCGGCCTGAAGGATTTTTCGCCAAAGCCGTGGCCGCAGCGGTTTCGCGAAATCCAGGCGGCGGGCGGCCATGTCGAGATCGCCCAGTCGCGGATCGCGCAGGGCGACCTGATCGCGGTCGCCACCGGCACGCTCAGACTCAACGCCGGTGGCCGCATCGACGGTGAATTGCAGATGACGGTCGCCGGGCTGGAAAAGGTGATTCCGGCGCTCGGCATCGACAAGATGCTGGAGCAGGGCGTGCCGCAGGCAACGCTCGACCGGGTAGCGCCCGGCCTAAGGACGCAAGACATCAATAGTCTGATGGGCGCGTTGAACCGGGCCGTTCCGGGCCTCGGCAACGTCGTCAAGCAGAACGCCAATGTCGGCGTCGCCGCCGGCATCAACGCGCTCGGCAGGGAAGCGGTTCTGGAAGGCAGGAAGGCGCGCGCATTCCCGCTGCGCTTCGTCGACGGCGCGGTGTTTCTCGGCCCGCTCAAGGTCGGCCAGGTGCCGCCGCTGTTTTGAAGTTTCGTGTCCCGTGCGCGATGCAGCGCGTAGCTCTTGCGAAGCGCTGCTTCGCAGAACCGGGACCTAGAGCACGCTGTTTTTATACGGAAACATATCCAGAGTTTTTAAAGTAGTTGAGGCACTCCTCCTTGGAGAAGAGATCGAGGAGTTTGCCGACCTTTCGCCACGTTGCCTCGATGTCGCGAGGCTCAGCGGCGCGCATC
>NZ_DASYMN010000454.1:0-29560 GCF_036009065.1 Bradyrhizobium sp.
CGCGGAGATATGGACGAACACGTCCTTATCGCCGGCCATCGGCTTGATGAACCCATAACCCTTGGTCGGGTTGAACCACTTGACGGTGCCTTTTTGCATCGCCTGTCTCCTGGTCTAGACGTAAAAAAGACGCGGCCACGCTTTTTGCGTGCCACGCCACAAGCGGGCTTCCGGAGGTCTGCTGAATTTCCTAGTCGCGAAACGCACAGTCGAACGGCCTAAATCCGATTGTGAGCGGATTGCAACACGAAATTTGCGCGTTAGCAAGTCTTGGTAGAACCTCACCCCGCCGGAAAATCCTGGTGGCCGTCATTGGGCCAGCGGAAATTCGTGTAGGTGATGGTGACGCTGAAATCGATCGATCGGACCTGATGCCACCACGCCAGCGGCATGAAGATCATCTCGCCGGGCATCAGGGTCACCTCGGTGAAGCGCGCGTGTTCCAGCCGCGGAAACCGGTCCAGCGTCAGCGCAGGGTCTTCCAGGTCGGAAATCTCGCTGAAAACATGGAGATGATTGTAGAGTTTTCCGACTTCGGAGGCCGGCAGCACCAATAACCGCTTACGCCCCACGACCTGGGCGATCAGGTTGTTGGTGAGGTCATGATGCAGCGAGGTCAGCGTGCCGGCGGGCCCGATCCACATCATGCCGTTGGGTTGGGTGACGTCAGGGCTAAGGAATTTTTCCGGAAATCCGAGGTCCGGATGCAGCAAGGACAGTGCTTCGCTATTGCGAGCGGAATTGTAGGCGGTGAGATAGGCGTCGTTGCCGGCGCCCGGCCGCGACACCAGATCGATGAATTGATCGAACGGCATTTGTCGGCGGTGCGCATCCTTGTGAATCTCGAACCGGTCGCTCGTGCTGCGGTCGCCCTGGAACTCGACCGTCCTGGAGCCGACGGCGTGCTTGAGATAGTCCGGCGTCCATCTGGCGAGGGCCGGCCAGCCCGACATTTCGCCGGTCAGGATCACCGGGCGGTTGGCGGCGTAATAGCGGTCCAGAAATTCATCGCTGCTAAGCCCTGCCCGCCGTTCGATGGTTGCGTCCTGCGCCGCGAGGGCGCGCTGCCGCTCCAGTGTTTCCAGCAGCCATTCCCGCTTGCGCAGGTCGAGAAGCGTCCGCGCGGGCGGCGCGTCCTGTTGCGGAGCCTGGCCCGGGGGATCGGCGGTCCTTGCCGGGGGACCGGCTTTTGGGTCGACCGCCGGCTCCAGCGGCCAGGAAATCGCCGACGCATTGAACGGTTTCAGGCGGAGCCTGGTTCGATGATCCCCGACCTGCTCCTGCTCGCTCATGTCGACGCCGCGATAATAATGCTTTTGCCACTTGTCGGCGGGCGCCGGCGGCGGCGCGTTGGCCATCCGCAGCACGAAGGCGTCGCGGCCCCTGCTCCACTCCTGAAAGCGGTCGAGCAGGCCGGGCTCGGCGTCGATCGGCGCCATGGCCGGCTTGATGTCGTCGAGCAGCGCGCGCTGCACCGGAAAGAAGAAACAGATCGGCTCGCCGGCCTCGAAATGAACCCAGTGATTCGGCCGGGTAAAACGCCAGTTCATGGTGAAGGTGAATGGCGACCAGTCGGTCTCGACCACGCCGGTCAGCGGATAGATCCCGTCCTTCGGCTGGTTCGGCGAACCGCCAATCCACAAATTCCACCCCGGCGGAGTGCGAAAGATGCCGGGAATGTGGAATGTAACGATGCCCTGGCCGAACAGCGACGTTGCCGCGCTGGCGACCGGTCCTGCTTCCTGGGGCCTAATGGTGACCGCGCCGGTGTCGGTCTGCCCGTTCCAGCAGGCATCGAATGCGCTGGGGTTCAGCACTTCCCAGCCATGCGCATTGGCGATGTTGAGCGGCAGGCAGCGATAGGCAAAGGATTCCGGCGTTGCGTCCATCCAGTCGCGCTTGGCCGGCGCCGGCCGGATCAGCGGCTGCCAGCCGGGATGAAGAAAGCAGGTCAGGTCCATCGGGGTTAAGGTGCTCGGGTGGGATATGATCGTCAGTTCGAACCATCGATGGGCGCGGAGGTCAACGATGGAGGGTCGTCGCAATAGATACAGCATCATAACGGATGGGCAGCTGCAAATCCCTCTAATCCGTAGTTCTCTTTTGATCCGGCCATGAGTGGCACGAGATCATTTGGGTGAATAAACTCATCTCTGAAGCAAGGGTACGTTTTTGGATCAAATATCTTTCTGATCCAATTGATGACGATCTTGTGTCGGTCGGAATTGCGAAACTCCTTGTGGTAGGCAAGCCAAAGATCCGCGTGGTGGTGAACGCCCAAGTCGACGGCCACCAAGCGCGCGCCCAACGCCACTAATGATGTCGGTAGAAAACCCATTCCTGCTCCTCGTTCAATAGCGTATAGAACTCCTATGCTGGAGTTCGTCTTTATCCCAACAATGCCTTCCAATGACGTAAGTCCTAAAACCCGAGCATAAGCGGAATCATCGACCTGAGGCGCATGTTGTATGACCAGCCTATGGCTCCTGAGTTCCGAAAGGGACGGAACGCCATGGAGCTGACGATATTCTTCTGAAACAAAAGCGTAAATGTGAAGCCTGCCGAGCTTCGTCACGATAAGATCGGGATTCGTCGGCGGTTCGAGCTGAATCGCGATGTCTGCTTCCAGCTTTGCGACATCGGCTTGCTCCATCGCGCAGCGAAGATCGACCGTGATCTTTCGATAAGTCCTCTGGAAGTCGATGAGCCTCGGAAGAATCCAGAAATTGCCCGGGCCCTCGGTTACGGCGACGCGTACGGTGCCGGCGGTGTCGCTTGATGAGTGAGCCGCCCGACGAAATACGTTGAAGGCATAACGTTCCATTTCCGTCACATCCGCAATCATAGCAGCGCCTTCATCACTCAGTGTCAGCCCGCTCTGATCACGCAAAAATAGCCTGCAACCAATTCGCTCCTCAAGTCGATCGATCCTGCGCATAAGGGTGGTGCTCGTAAGGCCAAGAACCTCAGCAGCGTTCCGGAAGCTTTTGTATCGCGCACAAGCGAGAAACGATTTCAGATCGTCCCACGAGGCATCGAGGATTTCTTCGGTTCGGCGCTGCGTCACCGCAGCACCCCGGTGCAATAGTTGCTGCATACTCAAATTCCCCGCCCGATATGGTGCCAACCCACAGGTAGGAGCGACGATAGATGCATGACCAGCTTATGGAAAGGGTCCCTTTTGCTGCAAGGCGCGATTTTGACATGCTGCCTTCGAGCGCAGAAATCGATGTACAACCGGCTCGGCGTTCCGAACTTTCGGCTCTGACCGATATGGGCAACCGATTGGTCCCCGGCGTTCAAATCACGGAACCGGAGCTCGAGCGGTATTTCGCGTTCGATCCCAAGAGCATTCTTACGTTCAGCAGAAGCCAAAAGCTGCTTGGCGCCGTGGCATTTCTCTACCTCAACAGCCGAGGTCATGATGCCCTGATCTTTGATCGTATCGATCTGACACACCCTGATCTCGCACTGCTCGCCAGTCGTTCCGATGGAATATCAGCCATTTACGTGTGGGCGATCGCCGGCCGAGGCAAGGCCATGGGCGGACTCGGCAATGTGGCGATACATCTTTCCGAACCGCGGCTTAGATCTGCCAACCTCTATGCTCATCCTTCCAGTGCCGACGGCCGCAATCTGATGGTCACACTCGGGTTCGAACCTATCCGAAGCCGTCAACAGGACCTGTGGCGGTACGAGCGGCCATGGAATCGCGCTCCACTGGATATGCTGGCATCGAATATCGCAAGGAGCTTTGCAGATGCACGGCACTAGACCCCTGTCCTCAGCCAAACCGGACTCGCGCCCGATTTCGATTCGCATCGCACGCGACCCCAACGATCTCATGCTAGTGACCGCCATTCGCGCGTCCGTATATCTGGCCGAGCAGGATTGCCCGATTGACGAAGAGTTCGATGGCAATGATCTGGTTGCGGCGCACTTCATTGGATTTATCGGAGGTGAGCCCGCGGGATGTCTCCGCGTGCGATTTTTTGGAGAGTTTGCGAAGATCGAACGTCTCGCCGTGCGCCATCAGTTCCGACGGTCGCGCATATCGTTCAAGCTGGTGCAGGCAAGCTTCGATTACATCAAACGCAAAGGGTTCAAGAAGGTCTATGGCCACGCGCAGGACCGGCTGGTGAACTTCTGGGCCCATTTCGGCGCCAAGCCGCTGGGCGACAACCGCAAGCTCACATTCTCCGATTTCTCTTACACCGAGATGGTGCTTGACCTCGAACCCGACCCCGATGCCATCACGCTCGACAGCGACCCTTACGTGATCATCCGGCCCGAGGGCGACTGGGACAGGCCCGGCGTACTGGACCACTCTTCGGGTCGCGCCGTGACCTCGCCGCTTCGGCAAATGTGAGGCGGCCATGATAATCAACCGAAAGTTTGCCCCTGCCATGCACGACGATCCGCCGATCCTGGTCTGCGCCGATCTGCAGACCGAATATCTCACCGAAGGGCGCAGCCACGTCATATCGGACGCCGAAGCGATTACGTCGCGATGCCTCGATCTGCTGACGCTTTGGCGTGGCAATCTCTGGCCGGTCATGCATCTGAAACGCATCGCGCATGCGGCGTGGTTCAACCCGGCGTCGAATCTGACCGACTGGATCGCGGCGTTGAAGCCGAAGCCCGGAGAACTCACCTTCGAACATCCCCTGCCCTCAGCCTACAGTTCGACGCGGTTTGCCGAATACATGGCGAACATGAAAGCCATCCGCTGCGTGTTGGTGGGATTCTCGCTCGACGAAACCATCCTGTCGACTGCGGTGGACGGCTTCCATCGCAGCCACCGCTACCAGGTCGTCCTGGATGCAGTGGCCTGCAGGCGCCCGGCAGATGGCGATCCGGCGGCCTACAAGGACGCCGTCGTGAAAGTCATCGGCAACTATGCGCGCATTCGCAACGGGTCCGATCCCCTCGTGCAAAACAACGAGGTGTCGGCATGACCTGCGAATTACTGCTTCGAAACCTCGATCATGTCCCAAACCGCTCGGCCAGTTCGATCAGCATGCGCCGATCGGCCTGGTTCCTGATTTTTCGAAAGGCAACGATGAGCCGCAGACCATCACTGGCTAGTGGATCGATTTGGATGTCCTGAAGCATCTTGCGCAATTTATCATCGGACTCGCCGGATTCGTCGGTGCTCACAATGAAACTCCAGAGGTAAAATAAGCCCATGACCCGCAAAGAAGACCTCAGCGAGATGGCGACCACCATACTATCGGCAATCGAGCAAGCTCGCCACCTAAAGTTGCCAACCAGCGCTTACATTCTGTCGATGGCTTTGTTGGAAGTCAGGGAGGAAAAAGATAAAGAAAGGGACACCATTGATCCGCGCAGCAGAAAGAACAACAAAACGCGATAACGCGTTGCACTGCAACTATTCCGCTAGCTCCGCGTGACGAAGCCGGCGCGTGCGCCAGATCCATCCCGCCACCAGTGCGATGATTACACCGAGCACCGTACAGACGACTTCGTCCAGACTACGACGGCAAATTTCGCGCCGCGGTGTAATCGCACCAAGGGACGTTCGGCGTAGTGGTAGCGATCAGGTTGGCACTTCCTTCATATGCTTGCGCTTTCGCCAGATCGAACCGGCGACCAGTACGACAACAATGCCCAGCAACCCCAGGACGACCTCGGCGCCATGTCCACCGGCGGCGAAGCTCGGCCCCATGCCCATCGTCGCCAACATGGCGTCAAGACCTCTACCAAACGGGCCATCGAAGATGCGACTGAGCACCGGCGCCACCGCGGGATCCGTCGCGATCACTTCGCCTGCGATCCAGCCCAGCAAGGCCGCGCCGGCCCATACCAGGATCGGCAAGCGGGTGAGCAGCGCCATGATCAGGGCCGCGCCGGCGACGATCAAGGGAACGCTGATGGCCAGCCCCAGGACCAGCAACGGTACGCTGCCCCTGGCGGCGGCGGCGACCGCGATCACATTGTCGAGGCTCATGACGATGTCGGCGATCACCACGATCTGCACCGCCGCCCACAGATGCGACGCCGACTTGACGCCGTCCTCGTCCTCTTCCTCGGGCACCAGCAGTTTGGCGGCAATCACCAGCAGCGCTAGTCCGCCGACCAGCTTGAGGTAAGGCAGCCCCATCAACGTCGCGACGATGCCGGTGAAAATGATGCGCAATATCACGGCCGCGGCGGCGCCGAGGATCATGCCCCAAAAGCGCTGACGCGGCTCAAGGTTGCGGCAGGCCAGCGCGATCACCAGCGCGTTGTCGCCGGACAGCAGAATGTTGATCCAGATGATCTTGCCGACCGCGACCCAGAACGCGGGCTGCTGCATCTCGGCTTCGAACGCGACAAAAAACGCCTTGATCGTCGCAGGATCAAAAATGTGTAGAAACCAATCCACAGCCCTACCCCCGTTTTTAATTCAACGCCGGTTTTCCGGCTTTGCTGCTGCGGCGCGGTTGCGCCGGTTGAATCAGCCGACGATTTCGTTGCCCGAGAAAAACTGCGCGATTTCGATCGCCGCGGTTTCAGCCGCGTCCGAGCCGTGCACCGAGTTTTCGCCGATCGATTTTGCGTGCAGCTTGCGGATGGTGCCGTCGGCGGCCTTGGATGGATCGGTTGCGCCCATGATGTCGCGATGCTTCAGGACGGCGTTTTCGCCTTCCAGTACCTGTACCACCACCGGCGCTGAAATCATGAAATCCACCAGTTCGCCGAAAAACGGCCGCGCCTTGTGAACCGCATAGAAGGTTTCGGCCTGTTCCCGGGTCATGCGAATGCGCTTCTGCGCCACGATGCGCAGTCCGGCCTTCTCGATCAGGGCATTGATCGCGCCCGTGAGATTACGCTCGGTCGCGTCGGGCTTGATGATCGAAAAGGTGCGCTCAATCGCCATGATTTGTCCTTAAGCGGGGGAAAAGCGAGGTTGCGGCGCTTATATCGGCGCCATCCGGGATCGGCAAGCGAGCCGCGAGCGACATCGCGTCGCCCGGGCCTTGACGATCTTAGCGGAGATTATCGCGATTTCATCAAGATGAACCTTTTCTGCACCGGCCGTCCCGACGTTATTCAGGTTTTCAAAGCTAAACTTCGTCGTGAGCTGCGATGCGATCGATCGCGCCAAGCAAGGGTCGGGGCGAAAAACTTCACCGGTGGCGCCCTCTGCGCCAAACTTGAGGAGATGATCATGTTACGCAAACTCGGGCTTGTTGTGGTTGCCGCAGCTTCCCTCGGCGCGGCTGCATTAGCGCCGACATCGGCTTCCGCCTGGCATGGCGGCGGCTGGCACGGCGGTGGTTGGCACGGCGGCGGCCGGGGCGGACCCCGGCTTTTTGTCGGCGGTCCCGCTTATGTTGGCGGTTATGGTTACGGCGGCTGCTACGTGCGGCGATTGGTCCCGACTCCCTGGGGTCCACGCTGGCGCCTGACCAACCGCTGTTATTGATCAAAACCGCCGGTTCCGGCGTTCGTAAACCCCGGCCCGTGCTCGCGGCCGGGGTTTGCTGGTTTTGAGGCCGAAGGAACCTGCTCGGGCCTTCATTCAATTTTTACAGGAATGGCATGCAATCGATTAGCGAACGAAACAATTCCAGCCTGGATGACTTGGTCCGATGTCCAACTACAGCAGAGAGCGCGAAGTGGAACCCGCGATGTCCGACCGAATCAGAGAGAGCAGCGAACAGATCGACCGCGCTACCAGCCGGTCGATCTGCCGTGCGGTCGGCGAACGGTTGCAGCAAGACCTTCGCCTCGAAAGCTCCGAACTGCCGTCCCATCTCCGCTACCTGATGGATGAACTGCAGCGGCAGGAGCGCCGCAATTGATGGCGGCCGCTTGAGCCGCAACCGGCCGAGGCATGGCGGGATTGCAGCGGCGATTCGCCGCAAACGGGGTTGCATTTGGCAGCCGGTCCGGTGACAACCCCGCATGCTTTCAATCACCGAAATTTCCGTCCGGATTGCCGGACGGCTTCTGATCGATCATGGCATCGCCCAGATCGTACCCGGCGCGCGCGTCGGCCTGGTCGGCCGCAACGGCGCGGGCAAATCAACGTTGTTTCATGCCATTCGCGGCGAATTGCCGCTGGAGGGCGGCACCATCACCATTCCGCCGCGCTGGCGGGTCGGCAGCCTCGCCCAGGAAGCTCCGAACGGGCCGGAGAGTCTGATCGACGTCGTTCTCAAGGCGGATCTGGAGCGGGACGCGCTGCTGCGGGAAGCCGACACCGCGCAGGATCCGCAGCGGATCGCCGAAATCCAGACCCGCCTCGTCGATATCGACGCGCATTCAGCGCCCGCGCGCGCGGCGGCGATCCTGAGCGGCCTGGGCTTCTCCACCGCCGACCAGGCGCGGCCCTGCTCGGAATTCTCCGGCGGCTGGCGCATGCGCGTGGCGCTGGCGGCGACGCTGTTCGCTGCGCCCGATCTTCTGCTGCTGGACGAGCCTACCAATTATCTCGATCTCGAAGGCACCCTGTGGCTTGAAGACCATCTGGCGAATTACCCGCGCACCGTGATCGTCATCAGCCATGACCGCGACCTCTTGGATACGTCGGTCGATCAGATTCTGCACCTCGATCGCGGCAAGCTCACGCTTTATCGCGGCAGCTATACGTCCTACGAAGAGCAGCGCGCGACGCGCGAAATGCTCGACGCCAAGCACGCCAAGCGCCAGGACGCCGAGCGCAAGCGGCTGCAAGCCTTCGTCGATCGCTTCAAGGCCAAGGCCTCCAAGGCCCGCCAGGCGCAGTCGCGCGTAAAAATGCTGGAAAAGATGAAGCCGATCGCCGCGCTGGTGCGGCAGGATGTGCGCGAGATCACCTTCCCGGCGCCGGTAAAGATGCTCTCGCCGATCATCGCGGTCGACGCGGTTTCGGTCGGCTACGATCCGAAAAATCCCGTGCTGAACCGCGTCACGCTCCGCATCGACAACGACGATCGCATCGCACTGCTCGGCTCCAACGGCAACGGCAAATCGACACTGGTAAAGCTGCTCGCCAATCGGCTGGCGCCGTTCTCGGGCAAGATCACCCGTGCGGACAAGCTTTCCATCGCCTATTTTGCCCAGCATCAGCTCGACGAATTGAACGAAGACGGCTCGCCCTACGATCACGTGCGCAAGCTGATGCCTGACGCGCCGGAAACCAAGGTGCGCGGCCGCACCGGCGCGATCGGTTTTTCGGGCAAGGCCGGCGACACTCTGGTCAAGAGCCTTTCGGGCGGTGAAAAAGCCCGGCTGCTGCTGGGGCTTGCGACGTTCTTCGGCCCCAACATGATCATCCTCGACGAGCCCACCAACCATCTCGATATCGACAGCCGCGCGGCGCTGGCCGAAGCGATCAATGAGTTTCCGGGCGCGGTCATCATGGTTTCCCATGACCGCTATCTGATCGAATCCTGCGCCGATCGATTGTGGGTGGTGGCCGATCGCACGGTGACGCCCTATGACGGCGATCTCGACGACTACCGCCGCATGGTGCTGTCGGCACGCGGCATGCGCGCCGGTTCGCGCGACCGCGGGGCCGACCAACGCGCCAACGGCCGCGAGCAGGCTCAGCACAACAAGACCGCCAAGCGCGTGCCGCTGAAGCAGAAGATTTCCGAAGCCGAGGCAGAGATTGAGCGCATCACGGGCATCATCTCGAAAATCGATGTCGCGTTGGCGCTGCCGGACTTGTTTCAGCGCGATCCGAAGCGGGCGGCGCAGCTCGGCAAGGCGCGCGCCAGCGCCGCATCCGCGCTGCAACGCGCAGAAGAGCAATGGCTGGCGGCAAGTTCGTCCTACGACGAGGTGACGGGCTAGGTTCGTCATCCTGAGAGGATGTGAATGTTTGCGTCATTGCGGGCGAAGCGACGAAGCAATCCGGAAAGCCGCAAGTAAGAACTGGATTGCTTCGTCGCTTCGCTCCTCGCAGTGACCAGAACGCCGTGATTACACCTTGAGGAGCCGCGCTTGCGCGACGTCTCGAAGGATAGCCGCTTGCGTTCGCTGCCCAGCGTCGCCGAACGTCACGCGTCCGCGCCGAAGCGGCGGGTGAACCGGTCGAATCCCGTGGGGGCGTGCTGGTATTTTGGGGCCTTTTTGGCTTGGCACCTCGCGGCCCTTCGGCTAAGCACCCTGCATGCGAAAGTATGCCGATCTTCCTGGCCTATGGCCTCGCCTTGGTCCGCAGCAGTATCAGGAGATAGTGTTTACGCTGGCCGGGCTGGCTGCGGTCGCGGTGGCATGGACCTTCAAGATCAACACCAATTTCCTTTTCGTGGTTTACCTGTTTTGCAGCTATGCCATCGTTCAACTGCTGCTGACCCGGTTGCCGTTACGCGTTGGGCTGCTCGCGTTGTTCCTGTTCTTGCTTTTCTATTCGCCGAAGCCGATCCCTGCCCTTCCTGAACAGAACATGCTCGCGGGCGAGCCCTGGCAATCCGTCGGCAGGGATCTGCCGGCGGGAGCGACGCGCAGCTACCGCTTCATGCTGGCGCCGCTGCGCAGCCGGCAGGAGGAGTGCGGCTCATTGCAGCGCGCGGACATCTACGTTCACGGCAAGCCTGCGGACGGCGATCTCCTACCGATTCTGAGCATCGATGGCGGCACGATCTCTGAGCAAACCCACAGCCCTTTTTACAACAAGCTCATCGTCCTGCGCGGGCGTGCCGAGTTTGCCGGCAGATTGCCGGACGAGGTCCATGTCAAATTGCACACCCGCGGCGAAAAGCCATTTACGATCTTTCTCGGTCCGGAAATCGCGAACGCGAGGGTCTATCCGGAAGCCGTCTTCATGAAGTTTGACTCGCCGGAGTGCCGCATTGTCGTGCATGCCAACCCCGTCGACTGATCAGACTTGGTACAACATGGTCTCTTCGCGCGTCCACCTGCTCTTTTTCGTGCTGATCGGCGGGATCATAGCCTGGAATCTCTATGCCTATCCTGGCGTCAATTGGGAGCTACTCGCAACCAAGCACTATTTTGCGGATCATTATTACGGCGGCTATGCCAACAGCGTTCTTACCGAGAACGCCGTGCCATTTACCATACAGCTGGAGTCGTGGCCGTGTCTTGCTTACGTCGCCTCGTCACTCATGCCGGACGGCGATGCCTATTTGTTCAGCCTGCAGGTCGATCGCATCTACACCTGCGGATTTCTGCCGAGCCTCGTGGTGCGTCTGCTGGGCGGTCACATTCACCTCTCATCCGCCATCGTTGCCACCAACTTCCTGTTTTGGGCCGCTTCGATCGTGCTGACCTATGGAGTCGTTGGAGCCTGGTCGAAAAATCGTACCGCTGCCCTGATTGGCGCGATGATCGCCGCCGGCTATCCGATCTACGGTCTGATGTTGCAGTCATGGAAGACCCAGGATGCCGGCCCCCTGCTGATGCTTGCCTGGATCTATATCGACAAGGCGATATGGCCACGCCTGGGCTGGATAGAACGGGCCGTGCTGCTCGGTCTGACGTTCACCGTGACCACGCTGGCCTCAGGAGCGGCGTATTACATTTTTGTCTACATCATCTCCTGGTACCTGTACCTGGCCTTGTTCGAGGCGTCCGCCCGGCGCGAGGCATGCCTCACCATCGTTGTCACAGTGTTTGCGATGCTGATCGGAAAGGTGGCCAGTGGTGCGATCATGAACCACTCCCATATTATGAGCATGCTGTCCTGGTACAGGGTCGATCGCATCGTGGCGGACAGTATCGCATTCCTGCGGGCCGCGTTGTCTGGCGGAGACACGTCTTCGCTTCGCTTCTTGAACTTTGCGGGCTTCTCCTTTGTGACCACGGTGCTGCCCTGGTTCGCCTCACTCTGCTTCAAGGCCAATCCGGTCATCGTCATCGTGCCGCTCGTCGGACTGTTCTTCCTGCGTCAGCTCCGGCCGTTGATCTTCGCGGGCCCTGCCCTGTTCCTCATGGGCCATGCCACGGCGGTCGTTACGGGGTGGATGTGGTACTACGCATATTCGAGCGCGCCGGCGGTTCATCTCCTCATCGCCGCAACCGCTGTCTGCCTTGGCTTGCTCTTCGAATCGAAATTGTCCGTCGGACGTCCGGTCTCGGCCATAGCGCTCCTGGTTGCCGTGTACTTCTTCAATGCGAGCCCCGCGTTCAACTTCAAGAACTTCTACACCGATGATCCGGTCTATCTGACCGATCGCCGGTTGTACGTCTACCACGACGACAGGGTCATCCGGTACTGGTAGGAAAGTTCGGGGAACGACCACGTTCACTAGACTAGCGGCGCGACGGCGCTACAGCACATCATCTCCAGAAAAAGGCGGGTTGCTTCCTGACCGAATTCGACAAACTTCTGTTCAGCGCCAACAATAGCTGACGGATGAAGGGTTTCGCTTCCGCTCTCGCATCCCGCAACCTTATGGGCTTACGTCGCCGCGGGCTTCTTCTTCGCCTTGGGTTTTGCGGTTTTCGGCTGCGCCGCGGGCTCAGGGCCGCGCTCGACCGATGACAGACGGCCGGACGTAAAGGTGTAGATTCCGGGGCGCGATCCACGCGAATAGGTCAGAACCGCGACCCGGTCGCCGCGTGCATTGTTGGAAAGGCTGACGTTATCGGGCGCAGCCCCAATGCCCCGCACCACGTCGCATTCGGTATGAAGCAGCGCCACGGCGCCGGGCCTTGCAGTCGGCACGCCGGTCGCCCCGTCGGTCAGGGCGTTGGCATCGGCGGGAGCGCCGGGCGGCGCCATGCCGGAACATTGCCCCTCGGCGCTGATCAGATCGTCCGGTGTGATCGGCTTGTCCGGCGTCAACGGCGCGGTTTCAATGGAGACATTCTTGATGAAGACCCGTCCAGAGCGCGCAAACCAGTCGGCGTCCTTCGACAGCAGATCCGAGGACATCATGTTGGAGATGCCGCCCGAACAGCCAGCCATCAGCGGCGCCGCGAGCGCCAGCAGCAGTAGTCCTTTTCGACCAGAATCGACTTGTCGCACGATAAATTACATTCCCATGCGGGCCCTAAGCGCCTGTCCCACCATCCCTTTGCGGCACCACCGTGACTACTCAGAAGGTATGGACCGAAACTTCAAAATATCATTAATTGCCCGATACCGCTATTCTCGCCGCTGCCAGCGGCCGCGCTCGTCCGTCTGCCAGTAAGTGACCTCAAAGCCCCGCGACTTGCAATCGGTCCATGCGGTGCGCGCCGCTGCGAGCGCTTCGCCGTCATCGCCGTTGAAAACCAGCACCAGCCGCTCATAGGCATCGCAATCGGCGGGCAGCGCGGCGTTGTCGACCAGGAACCGGACATTGGCCCGGTTAGGGTTGCCTTCCTCGATCGTCAGCAGGATCGGCTGATCCTGCGCATCGCCGGCGCGCCAGGTGGCATGCGGCAGGAACGAATCCTCGCGATAGGTCCACAGATGCGCATCGAGCGCGTCGGCGCGCTCTTCGGATGTGGCCTGCACCACAACGCGCCAGCCGCGCTCCAGTGATTTCTCGAGCAGCGGCGGCAAGACGCTTTCCAAAGACATGTTCTGCAGATGATAGAACAGGACTTCCGTCATCGCTTGCCTTCGTAATGCTCCGCGACCAGCCGCTCCAGCAGCCGCACGCCATAGCCCGATCCCCAGCTCTGGTTTGTCTCATTTTTGGGTGCGCCCATCGCCATGCCCGCGATATCGAGATGCGCCCATGGCGTATCGTCGACGAAGCGCTGCAGGAACTGTGCGGCGGTGATCGAGCCGCCGTTGCGGGTGCCGGTGTTCTTCATGTCGGCGAATTGCGAATCGATCTGCTTGTCGTATTCGGGACCTAGCGGCATCCGCCAGACCCGTTCGCCCGTCGCCTGCCCAACCGCCATCAGCCGTTCCGCCAGTTCGTCGTTGTTGGAAAACAAACCGGCATATTCGGTGCCGAGCGCCACCATGATCGCGCCGGTCAGGGTGGCCAGATCGATCATGAATTTGGGCTTGAACTTCCGCGCCACGTACCAGAGCACATCGGCCAATACCAGACGGCCTTCGGCGTCGGTGTTGATGATCTCGATGGTTTGGCCGGACATCGAGGTGACGATATCGCCGGGACGCTGCGCATTGCCGTCGGGCATGTTTTCGACGAGGCCGATGGCGCCGACCACGTTGACCCCGGCCTTGCGCGCGGCCAGCGCATGCATCAGTCCGACCACGCAGGCCGCCCCGCCCATGTCGCCCTTCATGTCCTCCATGCTTCCCGCGGGCTTGATCGAAATGCCCCCGGTATCGAAGCAGACGCCCTTGCCGATAAACGCGACCGGCTGCTCGCCTTTCTTGCCGCCGTTCCAGCGCATGATCACGGTGCGGCCGGGTCGGGCGGAGCCCTGGGCAACGCCGAGCAGCGCGCCCATCCCGAGCTTCTTCATGGCTTTGACGTCGAGCACGTCGACGTCGACGCCTAGCTTGCGCAACTGGCTGGCGCGGCGTGCAAATTCCACCGGATAGAGCACGTTGGGGGGCTCATTCACCAGTTCACGCGCGATGATGACGCCATCGACGATATGATCGTCGGACGCGAACGCTTTCTTCGCGGCGGCGGCATCGGACACCGCGATCGAAACCGCGGCATTGAGGGCTGCGTCCTCGCCGTCCTTCTTTTTGGTCTTGTAGCGATCGAACTTGTAAGCGCGCAGCCGTACGCCCGAGGCGACGGCGGCCGCCTGGTCGGGCTTCATGGCCCCGGTCGGCAGTTCGGCTATGATCGTCACAGCCTCGCTGCCCGGCCGCAACTTGCCGGCCGCCGCGCCGCCAAGTTTCAGGAAGTCGTTGGCCTTGATATCGGAGAGTTTGCCGGTCCCGATGATGATCAGCCGGCTGGCTTTGACGCCCTCGGGCGCCAGGAAATCCAGCGTGGACCCGTTCTTGCCCTTGAATTGATTGGCCTCGGCAGTGCGCTTGATCATGCCCTCCGCCGCGCCTAGCGCCTTGCCGGTGGCCGGCCCGAACTTCAGCGCATCGTCGCAGAACACGACCAGAATACCGCGCGGGGCGCTCGAAAACGGGACAAAGCCGACCTTGACGGCGTCGGGCATAGGGCAATCCTCCAAAATCAGGGCTGTCACGGAGCGGGCACAGGCGCCGCCGGTTGGGGGGTGTTTGGGCGTGCTCCCTCGTCCCCGCAGCGGTTCCGTCAAGAGCACGTCTCGACCATGGTCATGGCCGCCGACACTATGGCCTGTCCACCGCCATGCTGCCAAGCGCCGACGTGTCGGCGGGGCCACATCTCGCGAATTATTAACCATATCCCAAGGGTGCCATGGCGCAGCCATTTTGTTGACCGATCAAAGGGATGGTAGTGTGCGAGTGTGCCGAACGGAGGCGGCGGCGCGTCCTTGGGGGATTCCTGCGCGGGATCGGGACGCGGCGGCTGGTCCAGTTCGGACGATGGGGATCGTACGGGTACGATGGGCTCAATCGACAAGTATATTTTCCGCACGACGCTGGCGTCGTTTGCGCTTGTCCTGGTGAGCCTGACAGGGGTGATCTGGATTACGCAGGCGTTGCGCGGCATCGACCTGATGACCAGTCAGGGCCAGACCATCCGGACCTTTCTCGGCATCACCAGCCTGGTCATCCCCGCATTGGTGCTGATCATCGCACCAATCGCGCTGATGATCGCGATCTCCCACACCCTCAACAAGCTGGCGACCGACTCGGAGATCATCGTGATGAACGCCGCGGGCCTGTCGCCGTTTCGGCTGTTTCGTCCGTTCCTTTATGCCACGGTCGTGGTGGCGATCATGGTCGCCTTTATCGCCACCTATCTTGCGCCTGATGGCATGCGCCGAATCAAGCAGTGGGACGCCGAGATCACCGCCGACGTGCTCACCAACATCCTGCAGCCCGGCCGCTTTGCGCAACTCGACCAGAATCTCACCATCCGTATTCGCGAACGGCAGCCCGGCGGCGTGCTGGTCGGCATTTTCGTAGACGACCGCCGCAATCCCGAGGAGCGCATCAGCATCATCGCCGACCATGGCACGGTGCTGAAAAGCGGCACCGGCTCGTTCCTGGTGCTTGAGGACGGCAACCTC
This sequence comes from Bradyrhizobium sp., assembly GCF_036009065.1. Classification (GTDB taxonomy): domain Bacteria; phylum Pseudomonadota; class Alphaproteobacteria; order Rhizobiales; family Xanthobacteraceae; genus Bradyrhizobium. The sequence goes on from NZ_DASYMN010000454.1 coordinate 16,003, forward strand.
GAGCGCTTCGAGACCGGCAAGCGCGACCCGGCGCTGGTTGCCTTCGGCCGCTATGCGTTCGACATGTCGAAATTCTCCAACATTGGCCGCGACGTGGCGCTCGGCATCCGCGAGCGTTATCTCTGGGAACTGGTTTCGCCGTCGCCCGGCGATCCCATCTACCAGCAAATACCGGGACAATTTCGCGCGGAGATGCATGACCGCTTCATGGCGCCGATCTATCCCTTCGCGTTCGCAGCCCTGACCTTTGCGTTTCTCGGCGCGCCGCGCACTACCCGTCAGAGCCGCAACTTCTCGATTGGAGGTTCCATCCTTGCGGTGTTCGGATTGCGAATCGCCGGATTCGCCTGTTCGGTAATGGCCGTGAAGTCGCCGTTCGCTCCGGTCGCCCAGTATCTGATGTTGGCGACGGCCATTTGCGGCAGCCTGTGGGTCATTGTCGGTGGCGTCGTCATCGAGCCGCCGGCAGCGCTGACGGAAGCTATCGGCAAATCGAATGCGCGTCTTCTGCGCCTGCTAAGACGGCCGGCAACAGCATGAGCATGTTGAACAACACGCTTGGGCGATATTTTGCGGGACGCTTCGTGGTGTCCGCGGTCGGCGTATTCGCCAGCATCTTTATTCTTCTTGTTCTGGTCGACTACATCGAGATGGTCAGGCGAACCTCAGGGCTGGCGTCGGCCTCCGCGATCACCGTTGCTCAAACCTCGCTGTATCGCGTGCCGCAACTGCTCGAAAAGATGATGCCGTTCTGTATCCTGATCGGCGCGATGACCTGCTATCTGGCGCTGTCGCGGCGTCTGGAACTGGTGGTGGCGCGGGCGGCCGGCGTTTCGGCCTGGCAGTTCATCGCACCCGCGCTGGCCAGCGCGCTTGCTCTCGGCGCGGTTGCGACCATCGCCTACAATCCAATGTCCGCCCATTTGCGTGAACTCTCCAAACGGATGGAGGCGGAGCTGTTCGGCTCCGCTCCCGGCGGCGGGCTGCAGGATGCCTCGGGCTTCTGGATCAACCAGGTGACGAGCGAGGGGCAAGCCATCATCAATGCCGCGCGCAGCGAGCAGCAGGGCGTCCGGCTGACCGGCTTGACCGTGTTCCGGTTCGATCCCGATTTTACGTTCAAGGAGCGAATCGAGGCGCGCGAGGCGACGCTCGAAGAGGGCCACTGGCAGTTCAAGTCCGCGCGCCGATTCTCGCTCGACGCACCGCCGGTCGACCAGGAGAGTTTCAGGCTCAAGACCAGCCTGACTGCGGCCCAGGTCCGCAACAGCTTCTCGACGCCCGAAACTGTGGCTTTTTGGCAACTACCGGGGTATATCCAGTCATCGGAGAGTTCCGGATTCGCGACAGCCGGCTATCGGCTGCAGTACCACAAGCTCATTGCACAGCCGTTTTTGCTGGCTGCGATGGTGATGTTGGCGGCCTCGGTAAGCCTGCGGTTCTTCCGGTTCGGCGGCGTGCAAAAGATGGTTTTGAGTGGCGTGGGTTCAGGCTTTCTGCTCTACGTTTTGTCGAAGGTAACCGAGGATTTGAGCAAGGCCGAGTTGATGAGTCCCATCGTCGCGGCGTGGTTGCCCGTATGCGTGGGCGGCCTCACCGGCTTTTTGGCCTTGCTGTACCAGGAGGACGGGTAGTGGCCATTGTCGCCGCCCTCCAACGACGATCGCCCGCGTTCGGGCGGCGCACACCGGTGCGCCGCCGTCGTAGTTGCTTGTCTACCGTTCCGGCGCTGCTTGCGGGGCTGGTTCTTGCCGCCGTGCTGAATGGTGCGGCGAGCGCGCCGGCCGCGGCCCAAGGCTTCACCTTCAACCCGATCCACACCAGGCCAAAGCCGCCGCCGCCCGTTAACAACGGGCAGATGTTGGTTCAGGCCGTCGAGGTGGACTACGACTACAACAATCAGCGGGTGTCGGCCGTCGGCAACGTGCAGATGCACTTTAACGGGACCTCCATCGAGGCCGACAAGGTCATCTACGATCAGAAGAGCAAGCGTCTTCACGCCGAAGGCAACGTCCGCCTGACCGATGCGGACGGCAAGATCACCTACGCCAATATCATGGATCTGAGCGACGATTACCGCGATGGCTTCGTCGACTCGCTGCACGTCGATACCCCGGAACAGACCCGGATGGCCGCGACCCGCGCCGACCGCAGCAGCGGCAACTACACCGTTTTCGAAAACGGCGTCTACACCGCCTGCGCGCCCTGCAAGGACGATCCGAAAAAGCCGCCGCTGTGGCAGGTCAAGGGCGCCCGCATCATTCACGACCAGACCGACAAGATGATGTACTTCGAGAACGCGCAGCTGGAGTTCTTCGGCGTTCCAATGGCGTATCTGCCGTATTTCTCGACGCCCGATCCGACCGTGAAGCGCAAGACCGGCTTCCTGATGCCTTACATCACGTCGACCACGACATTCGGATATGGCGTCGAAACGCCATTCTACTGGGCCATCGCTCCGGACTACGATGCCACCATCAATCCGCGAATCACGACCCGGCAGGGGGTGCTGTTTCAGGGGGAATTCCGGCAACGCCTGATCAACGGTTCCTATCAGATCCGCGCCTATGGAATCGATCAGCTCGATCGCACCGCCTTCACCGGACAACCGGGTGACCGCCAGTTCCGTGGCGGCATCGATACCAAGGGTCAGTTCGCGCTGAACGACAAATGGGTCTGGGGCTGGGACGGCGTCCTGCTCACAGACTATTACTTCTTCTCGGACTACCGGCTGGCCCAGTACAAGGACACGCTGGGTTCGTTTCTCAGCCTGCCGACGGAAGCGATTTCTCAGCTTTATCTGACCGGCGTCGGCAACCGCAGCTACTTCGACGCCCGCACGATCTATTATCTGAGCTATTCGGGCAACCAGGCCCAGGTGCCGATCGTGCATCCGGTGATCGACTATTCGAATGTCCTCAACAGGAACCTGCTCGGCGGCGAGTTCAGCTACAAGACCAATTTCACCAGCCTCACGCGCGAGACCGCGGTCTTCGATCCGATCACGACTTTCGCCACCAACAATAGCTGGTGCCTGCCGACCTCCGCGGATCCAACGGTAAAGACGCCGGCGAATTGCCTGCTGCGCGGCATGCCCGGGACCTACACCCGGGCGTCGGCCGAAGGGCAATGGCGCCGCTCGTTTACCGACGACTGGGGCCAGATCTGGACGCCGTTCGCGAAACTCCGCGTCGACGCCGTCGATGCCTCGATTTCGAACCAGCCAGGCGTTTCGAATTTCCTGCCGGTCGGCGACATGCAAGCGGTTCGCGTAATGCCGACCGTGGGCCTCGAATATCGCTATCCCTTCATCAATGTCCAGCCGTGGGGCACCACGACCATCGAACCGATCGCGCAGATCATCGTTCGTCCCAACGAGCCCTATGCCGGCAAGCTGCCCAACGAGGACGCGCAAAGCCTGGTGTTCGACGCCAGCAACCTGTTCAGTGTCGACAAGTTCTCCGGCTACGACCGCGTCGAAGGCGGCGGCCGCGCCAATGTCGGGGTCCAGGCCACGACGCAGTTCGACCGCGGCGGTTCGGTCAATGTGCTGTTCGGACAATCCTACCAGCTGTTCGGTCTGAATTCGTTCGCGGTCGCCAACCTCACCAGTACCGGACTCGATTCCGGGCTCGACAAGCCGCGGTCCGACTACGTCGCCCGCGTCAATTATTCGCCGAACCGGACCTACACGTTCAGCACACGCGCGCGGTTCGATGAATCGACCATGGACGTGCAACGATTCGAGGCGGAAGGTCGGGCCACCTTCGATCGCTGGTCTCTCAGCCTGATGTATGGCAACTACGGGCCGCAGCCCGAGCTCGGATACCTGACCCGCCGCGAGGGCCTGCTCGGCACCGCTTCCGTCAAGGTTGCGGCGAATTGGGTGGTATCGGGCACCGCGCGCTGGGACCTCGCGACCAATCAGATCAACTCATACATGATCGGCGCGGGATATGTCGACGATTGCTTCGTGCTCGCGGCCAACTACGTCACCGGCTATACCTACGCTGCGGGTTCGACACCGCCGGTATTGAGCCATTCGATCATGCTGCAGATCAGCTTGCGCACGCTAGGCAGCACGGCCGCGGCCGGCAGCGGGGGCGGCGTTCAATATTGACGCCGCTCCAATCCAGCTCGACTGACACGGATTGACTTATGACGACCTCGTTCCTCCTCCGCCTTTCGCGTTTGATCATCAGCGCTGCCACAGCCCTCGTTCTGACGGGCGGCGCGCAGTTGCATGCGCAGACCGTCGCCGTGATGGTCAATGGCGAACCCATCACCAACTACGATATCGAGCAGCGCAGCAAGCTCAACGCCCTTTCGCACAAGACCTCCACCCGGCAGCAGGTGATCGACGAGCTGATCGACGAGAAGGTTAAGATCAAGGAAGCCAAGAAATACGGCGTCGATCCCAGCGCATCCGATATCGATGGGTCATTTGCACAGATGAGTCAGCGCATGCGCACCACGCCTGAGGGGCTGACGAAGATACTCGAAGTCCAAGGCATCCGCCCGGAAACGTTCAAGGCTCGCATCAAGGCCGATATGGTGTGGACCAGTCTGGTGCGCGGCCGGTTCAAGGAGAGCTTGCAGGTCGGCGAAAAGGACGTCGCCGCCGCGGTCCAGGTCAATGCCGACGACAAGGACAAGTCGCAGACCGAAAGCTTCGAATACCAGATGCAGCCGATCGTGCTGATCGTCCCGCGCGGCGCCCCGCCGACGGCCACGGAAGCCCGCCGCAAGGAGGCCGAAGCCCTGCGTACGCGGGTGACGACCTGCGAGGAGGCGAATTCGCTGTTCAAATCCATGCAGAATGCCGCGATCCGCCCATCGGTCAGCAAGACCTCCGCCGACATTCCGGCCGTTCTTCGCGACGTGCTCGACAAGACGCCGATCGGCCGCCTCACCGCTCCGGAAGTGACCAAACAGGGCGTCGAAATGGTCGCGCTTTGTGGACGCAAGCCGACCACGGTCGATACGCCGAAGAAGCGCGAGGTGCGCGACAAGATGTATGTCGAAAAATACGAAAAGAAGCAGAAAGCCTATCTCGAGGAAGTGCGCAAAGCCGCGATGATCGAATATCGCTGACGCGGATGGCAAGGCCTCTCGCGCTGACATTGGGCGAACCGGCCGGGATCGGGCCGGATATCGCGCTCGCTGCGTGGCTGCGGCGGAGCGAGTTAAAACTCCCCGCATTCTATCTGGCCGGTGACCGCGATTTTCTTGAGCGACGCGCCGCGCTTCTCGGTTTCGACGTCAAACTGAAAGACGTCCGTGCCGAAGATGCGGTCGCCACATTCCCCGACGCCTTGCCGGTGGTGGCGACGGGCCATGCCGCGATGGCACAGCCGGGGCAACCGGACAGCAGCAGCGCCGATGCGGCGATCGGCTCGATCCGCCATGCCGTCTGTGACGTGATCGCCGGACGGGCGGCCGCTGTTGTCACCAATCCGATCGCAAAGAGCGTGTTGTACGGTGCCGGGTTCCGGCACCCCGGCCACACCGAATTTCTCGCCGAGCTTGCGGCGCGCGACGGCAAAACACCGCAGCCGGTGATGCTGCTGTGGTCGCCTGCGCTTGCCGCGGTGCCGGTGACGATCCATCTGTCGCTGCGGGACGCCATTGCGCAGCTGTCCGGCCAGTTGATCGTCAGCACCGCCCGCATCGTGGTCGCCGATTTGCAGCGCCGCTTCGGCATTGCGCGCCCGCGCCTTGCGATATCCGGCCTCAATCCCCATGCCGGCGAATATGGTTCGCTCGGCATCGAGGAGCAGACCATCATCGCACCCGCGCTGGAGACGCTGCGGGGCGACGGCTTCGATGTGCGGGGCCCGCTGTCGGCGGACACCATGTTCCACGAAGCTGCGCGCAGAACCTACGATTGCGCGATCTGCATGGTTCACGACCAGGCCCTGATACCGGTCAAGACGCTGGCATTCGACGATGCGGTCAACGTCACGCTGGGCTTGACGTTCATCCGCACCTCGCCGGACCACGGCACCGCCTTCGACATCGCCGGCACCGGGCGGGCCAATCCGTCGAGCCTGATCGCGGCATTGCGCCTGGCTGCGCGGATGGCGGCCACGGCGCAGATGGCATGAGCGCGATCGACGACCTTCCGCCGCTGCGCGACGTTATCAAGCAGCACGCGCTATCGGCGCGCAAATCGCTCGGACAGAATTTTCTGCTCGACCTCAATCTCACCGCGCGCATCGCCCGCGCCGCGGGCCCGCTTGAAGACGCCACCATCATCGAGGTCGGCCCGGGTCCCGGCGGACTGACGCGTGCCTTGCTTGCGCTGGGCGCCAAGCGCGTCATCGCGGTCGAACGGGATCCGCGCGCGATCGATGCGCTCGACCAAATTTCCAGGCGATACCCCGGACGCCTCGAGATCGTATCCGGCGATGCAACGACGTTCGATCCGCGTCCGCTACTCGGAGGCGCGCGGGCGAAGATCGTCGCCAACCTGCCCTACAACATCGCCACCCCCCTGCTGATCGACTGGCTCTCCATCGAGCCGTGGCCGCCGTGGTACGACATGATGGTGCTGATGTTTCAGCGCGAGGTGGCAGAGCGTATCGTGGCGCGCGAGGACGACGAAGCTTATGGGCGGCTCGCGGTGCTGGCGAACTGGCGCGCGACAACAAAAATCCTGTTCGACATTTCGCCCGCTGCGTTCGTGCCGCAGCCCAAGGTCATATCGTCGGTGGTGCGGCTGGTGCCGCGCGCCGCGCCGGAGCCGTGCGACCGCAGGGCGCTGGAGCAGGTCGCGGCGGCCGCCTTCGGCCAGCGCCGCAAAATGCTGCGGCAAAGCCTGAAATCGCTTGGCGCCGATCCAGCGCGTCTGGCGGCGGCGGCGCATGTCGATCCGACGCGGCGCGCGGAAACCGTTCCGGTCAGCGGCTTTGTTGCCATGGCCCGCGAATTGACCGATATACGCAGCACAAAATGCTAAAAGGAGCAAACACGCATGGCGCGCATGGTTCGCCAGTCACTGGTCAAATTCGATGCGCCGTTGTGCGAAACCATCGTCGAGACGCCGAAGCCGCAGGGCAAAGAAGTTCTGGTCCGCATCGAGCGTTGCGGATTGTGCCATTCCGACCTGCATATCCAGGATGGCTACGCCGATCTCGGCGGCGGCAAGAAGCTCGACACCACCCGCGGCATGACGCTGCCGTTCACGCTCGGGCATGAGATCGCCGGCGTCGTCGAGGAGGTCGGTCCGGATGTCTCAAAAGACCTGATCGGCAGGAAGAAGGCGGTATTTCCGTGGATCGGCTGCGGGCAATGCCGCGATTGTCTGGCCGGCGATGAAAACCTCTGCGCCAGACAGCGTTTTCTCGGCGTCGCGATCGACGGCGGTTTTGCAACTCACGTGCTGGTGCCGGATGCAAAATACCTGCTGGATTACGATCCCCTGCCGGTCAATCAGGCCGCAACCTTGATGTGCTCCGGCGTCACCGCCTACGGCGCGTTAAAACGCCTGGTCGACCGGCCGCGCCAGCGCAATCTGCTGCTGATCGGGCTCGGCGGCGTCGGCATGATGGGGTTGGCGTTCGCGCAGGCCATGTTCAAGCAGAAAGTGTCGGTGGCCGATCTCAGCCCATCGGCGCGCGAGAGCGCGCTGAACAACGGCGCGGCGCTGGCCTACGATCCGTCCGAACTGGATGTCGTCAAGCGCATCCTGAAAGAAACCGAGGGCGGTTTCGACGAGATCGTCGACTTCGCCGGCAACGAAAAATCCATCGGGTTTGCGGTCGCGGTGCTGGCGCGCGGCGGCAAGATCGTGGTCTCCGGCCTGATGGGCGGCAATTTCAGCCTGCCGATGGTGCAATGGATCTACAAGCGCATGACCATCGAGGGTTTTATGACCGGCACATTGAGCGAGGCGCACGAACTGATGGCGCTGGCGCGTTCCGGCAAGATCAGGCCGACCCCGATGAAGGAAGAGCCGATGGGCGAGGTCCAGAAGTGGATCGACGAGCTGCGCGCCGGCAAGGTGGTCGGGCGGATCGTGCTGAAGAACTGAGTTTTGGTAGCCCGGCCGCAATTAAGCCCTATCCCGTTCGAAGTTACGGCTCATTGCGAACCAGATTTTCCCCCTACAATTTGACGTGGACGTATCTCATCTCGTCATCTGTGGGGATGCACATGACAAATCGAATGGGGAATACCGCGACGGCAATTCTGGTCGGCGCTCTCGCAAACCTTGCGCTTCTGGTTGCGACGAACGGCATGGCGTACGCCGATAATTGCCTGGCCGGTCCGAAGGGCGCAGCGCCCAAGGGCAGCCATTGGTACTATCGCGTCGATCACGCGACCAAACGCAGTTGCTGGTACGTCCGCGCCGCAGGCGAGAAGCCGGGCGCCGCCCAGAATTCGCCCATTGCCCAGGCCTCACCGCCAGTGGAAACTCCGCTTCAGCCATCGGTCGCGAATGCGCGCGCGGAAGCCAATCCAGTGGATATCTGGCAATCGAACGCCGGTGCCGCGGAGCGCGTGCCACCCGCCGCCGCGAACAACCATCAGGTTTCAGATGCGCCAGCGGCGGATAGCGGGCAATCCGCGGTGGTGTCCCGCTGGCTCGATCGAGCAGACGCGGAACCGATCACAGGCTCGACGCTCAAACCGGACGATTCCGGCGCAAGTGTGAATCCGCCGGCGCCGTCCGCCGCTGTGGCACCGCTTGCCTCGGCAGATGCCCGGTCTGCATCGCCTTCCAGTTCCGTTTCAACCCTGTTGCTTGTGATTGTCGGCGCCCTCGCGCTTGCGACCCTTTTGGCGGGCGTCATCTTCAGGTTTGGCAATGCAAGGCGAAACGACCGGCAAGATTTCAGCCGCGGCCAGCGTGCGCCTTGGGATTCAATCGATGTCGGCGCAACAATTCGGTCGCGGCCATTGGCAACCCCCACCCCGCAGACCGGTCCCGCGCGCGAAAGACACGAGGCAGTCATTCCGCACGAGATCGTGCAGTTGCTTTCAAGACTCTCGAAAGAAGCGACTGCCTGACGGGTTCGCTATTGCCCGAGTTGCCGCTGCAATTCGCGCACGAACGTGGTCAGCCCTGTACGGCGCTCACGCTTCAGCCGTTCGGCCTCGAGGATCGACCGCACCTCGGCGAAGGCGTCATCGATGTCGCGATTGATGACGATGTAGTCGTATTCGGCCCAGTGGCTCAATTCGTGGGTGGCGCGGCTCATCCGTCCCCGGATCACCGCATCCGAATCCTGCGCGCGGGTGTGAAGCCGCTTCTGCAAATCGGCCGCCGACGGCGGCAGAATGAACACGCTGACGACATCGGCGCGCGCCTTCTCGCGAAGCTGCTGGGTACCCTGCCAGTCGATATCGAACAGGACATCCCTGCCCGACGACAGCGCATCCTCCACCGGCGCGCGCGGCGTTCCGTAGGAATGATCGAACACGGTTGCCGATTCGAGGAGTTCGCCCTTCTTCGACATCGCCTCAAACCTTGTTTTGTCGATAAAGTAATAGTCCCGGCCTTCGACCTCGCCCGGCCGCATCGGGCGCGTCGTCACCGAGACCGAAAGGCTCAATTCCGGCATTCGGTCCATCAACAACCGCGATAACGTGGTCTTGCCGGCGCCCGAAGGCGACGACAGCACGAACATCAGGCCGCGCCGCTCGACGCCGTCAAAACCGCGACCGCCTGCCCCCGTCATCAATCACTCCAGATTCTGCACCTGTTCGCGGAATTGCTCGACCACGTTTTTCATCGCAAGGCCGGTGTTGGTCAATTCGAGATCGTTGGATTTGGAACAGCAGGTGTTGACCTCGCGGTTGAATTCCTGCGCCAGAAAATCCAGCCGCCGTCCGATCGCGCCGCCCTTGCCGATCATCTCGCGGGCCTGTGAGATATGCGAAGCGATGCGGTCGAGCTCCTCGCGGATGTCGGCCTTCGCCGCCATCAGCAGCGCTTCCTGGTTGAGACGGTCGGGGTCGAAACGGTCGGAAGATTCAAGCAATGTCGCAATCTGTTCGGCGAGCCGGGCCTTGATGGCCTCGGGCTTGCGCCCCGGCGCGGCCTCGGCCTTCCCGGCAAGATCTTCAATTTCATCCATCCGCTGCGACAGGATCTGGCCGAGCGTCACGCCCTCGCGCTTGCGCATCTCGATCAGCGCGGTCAGTGCCTCGTCGAATGCCATCGCAACCGCCAATTTTGCCGCTTTGTCCTCTTCCTCGTCGCTCTCGGGTTCGACGACCTCGATCACGCCCTTGATCGCCAGCAATCCATCGATGCTGGGCGCCACCGCGTCGATCCTGCCCGCCAGCTCGCTGGCGATCTTCACGATCGACGCCAACACGTCTTCGTTGACGCGCACCGTCGAGAGCGCGCCGGCGCGTTTCACATTGAGATTGGCGTACACAGTGCCGCGCGACAGCACTTCGGCGGCCCGCTTGCGCGCCGGCGCTTCGATTTCGTCCCATCCGGGCGGCAACCGCATGCGCAGGTCAAAACCCTTGGCGTTGACCGATTTCAATTCCCATTCGAACGCATATGGTCCGCTGGTGCCGTGGCTTCGCGCAAAGCCGGTCATGCTCGACAGCGCCATCGCGTGATTGTCTCCGGAAATTACAGGGAGATTCGCTTTTAAGATCGCGGCGACCTTAGAGCGTTTTCGCCTGGAGTGGAATTCGGTTCGCGCGCGGAAATTCGGAGGCCGCCGCTATCTCTGGACCACCGGAGGCGTTGTCGCCGATTGCGCGGCGCCCTGCCCGCCGGGTGTCGTGGTACTGCGAGTGCGTTTTGCTGGCGCCGCCGGCTTGGTGGCCGAGGCCGAAGGGTTGCTATCAGACGGCGCAGCCGCGGCGGCCGGCGCCGGATCGTCGGGCGGTTCGACCGTGTCGTTCTGGATCGCCTTTTCCTGGGTCCGCAGTTTGGCGACGTTCTTCTGGTGCTGGTCGTAGGTTTCGGTGAAGCTATGTCCGCCGGTGCCGTCGGCGACGAAGAACAGGTCGCGCGTGCGCGCCGGATTGGCGGTGGCCTCGAGCGAAGCGCGGCCGGGATTGGCGATCGGCCCGGGCGGCAAGCCGTCAACCACGTAGGTGTTGTAAGGCGACGGCTGCATGATCTCGCTACGCTTGATCGGCCGTCCCAACGTTCCCTTGCCGCCGACCAGCCCGTAAATAATCGTCGGATCGGACTGCAGCTTCATTTTCTGCCGCAGGCGGTTGACGAACACCGCGGCGACGCGGCTGCGCTCGTCGGCTTTGCCGGTTTCCTTTTCGACAATCGAGGCCAGCGCGACCAACTGCTCCGGCGTCTTGACCGGAATGTCCGTGTTGCGCCGCTCCCAGATTTCCGCAAGCACTCGCTTCTGCGATTGCTGCATGCGCTGGATCACCTGCTCGCGGGTGGTGCCACGCGGGAATTTGTAGGTTTCCGGCAGCAGCGTGCCTTCGCGCGGCATCTCGCGGACAGCGCCTGTAAAGATTTCATTCTCCGAAAGCCGCGCCACGATCTGTTCGGAGGTCAACCCTTCCGGAATAGTGACGGCGTGCTGCACAACCTTGCCCTCGACGATGGTGCCGATCACGTCGCGCAGGCTGGCGTTCTTCCGAAATTCATACTCGCCGGGTTTCAACTCGGTACTTGCCTTCAGGGCGAACACGCCGCCGATGAAGAGCCAGCGATTGACATCGATGACGCCCTCGCGCTGCAGGGTCTCTGCGATGTCGCCTTTTCCCGCGCGCGCCGGAATGTTGACGATCTTGTCTTCTTTCAACGGCCCGGAGGCCTCAAGCATCTGCTTGCCGTAAACGTAGGCGGCGCCGACGCCGATCATCGAGATCAGTACGAGGGTAATAACGGCGTTGCCGACAATGACGAACGGGTTGCGGGCGCGCTCGGAACGCTTCGGCGGCGGCGGAACCTGCTCGGGCTCCAGCGCAGCGCGCGGGCTCCTTGGCGAAATGGGCGGCCTCTCACTCATCGATGCAACCTGAAGTCCTGACGGCTCAATCGTGGGCAGGCGGTTTCACACCCATCATTAGCACACGGATCGGTGTCCCGAATCCGAAGTTCGTGTCGCCTTGCGGTCGCCATCTTGGCGAGCGCAGCGCAAGCTAAAGAGAACTTCCGATCCACCATACTAGCGTAGAAATTGTCGCCGAATACGGCGAAAAGGTGGAGTCGTTCCGACGGACTCGTCAATTTGCCACACGCTGGATGATCAGGGACGCATTGGTGCCTCCGAAACCAAACGAATTCGACAGGGCTACCTTGATTTCGCGCCGGCGCGGCTTTTGAGGAACGAGGTCGATCGCCGTTTCCACCGACGGATGGTCGAGATTGATGGTGGGCGGCGCAATGTTGTCGCGAATGGCGAGGATGCAGAAGATCGCTTCCACGGCGCCGGCGGCACCGAGCAGATGCCCGGTCGATGACTTGGTGGACGACATCGACACCGTCGAAGCGGCATTGCCGAGCAGGCGCTGGGCGGCCCCCAACTCGATTTCATCGCCTATCGGCGTCGAGGTCCCATGCGCATTGATATAATCGAGATCGGACGCCGCGATTCCGGCCCGCTTCATCGCCATGGCCATGCAGCGCAACGCGCCGTCGCCGTCCGGCGTCGGCGCGGTGATATGATAGGCGTCACCCGACATGCCGTAGCCAATGATCTCGGCGTAAATTTTGGCGCCGCGCTTTTTCGCGTGCTCGTATTCCTCGAGCACGACGACGCCGGCGCCCTCGCCCATCACGAACCCGTCGCGATCCTTGTCGTATGGCCGCGAGGCTTTCTGCGGGGTGTCGTTGAAACCGGTCGAGAGCGCGCGCATCGCGCAGAAGCCCGCCATCGCCAGGCGGTTGATCGGAGATTCGGTGCCGCCGGCGACCATCACATCGGCATCGCCGAGCCCGATCAGCCGGCTGGCATCGCCGATGGCATGCGCGCCGGTCGAGCAGGCGGTCACCACCGCATGATTCGGGCCCTTGAGGCCGTGCTCGATCGATACATAGCCCGAGGCGAGATTGATCAGGCGGCCCGGAATGAAGAACGGCGACAATTTTCGCGGGCCGCGCTCTTTCAACAGCACCGCGCCATCGGCGATCCCGGAGAGGCCACCGATCCCCGAACCGATCATCACGCCGGAAGCGCAACGGTCTTCTTCGGTGGCCGGATGCCAGCCGGCGTCGTCGAGCGCCTGCTTCGCCGCGCACATGGCGAAGATGATGAAATCGTCGACCTTGCGCTGGTCCTTATGCTCCATCCACTGGTCGGGATTGAAGGAGCCATCGCTGCCGTCGCCGCGCGGAACCACGCAGGCGATCCGGCTGGTCAGATCGGACACATCGAACGTATCGATCTTTTTGGCGCCGCTTTCGCTGTTGAGGATGCGCTTCCAGGTCTGCTCGACGCCACAGCCGAGTGGCGACACCATGCCGAGGCCCGTGACGACAACCCGCCTCATACCCAAGACTCCGGCCCTATCAATTCGCGGTCCACAACAAGAAGCCGGTGGACCGCGATCACGGCCCGTCCGGCTTCATCGGCACCGCGCGGGGTTGTCAGCTTTTCGCGTTCTTTTC
>NZ_DASYMN010000455.1:0-15934 GCF_036009065.1 Bradyrhizobium sp.
GGCCATGGCGCCGCCGCCGAATTCGTCGTCCTCCGCTGCCGTCGTCGCGAGCGGCATTGCTGCCGTCGGAATCTGGCGCCTGCTTGCCGTTGCGGCGCCTCATGTCGGCGCGCTGGTCGTGATGCTGCAGACCGAAACCGATTTCGGCGCGCGGGTCGGGTTCGTACTGGCGTGGGCAATCCTGAATTTCCTGTGGATCGCGCTATTGCGGCGGCCGGCGCTGTCCGGCGCACTGTCGCTGACCCTGATCGTCATTCTGGTGCTGCTGTCGCGGCTCAAGCACGACATCGTGCAGATGACCGCGAATTTCGTCGACCTGATGATGATCGACCGCGACACCGCCGCGTTCCTGTTTACGATCTTCCCCAATCTGCGCTGGTCGGTGATCGCAGCTGCTTTGGTCACCTTGCCCTTGATGTACGCGCTGTGGTGGCTGGATCCGTTCCGGATCCGCCGCCTTCCCGCCGCGGCGGCGGCGCTGGCGTTTCTGGCGGCGCTGGCCGGATATGCCTTCACTTGGCCGGACGAAGCCTGGCGCGGCTATAGTGACGACGGCTATCTGTCGAAATTCGCGTACTCCGGCGTCACCGCGGTGTCGGATTTCGTCAATTACGGATTCATGGAATCCGACGCCGTTGCCGTCGAACGCCTCAAGGTTCCGCTGGTGGATTCCTGCCATCCGGCGGGGCGGCGGCCGCACATCATCATGATCCACGACGAGTCGAGCTACGACATCCGCTCGGCGCCGCAGATCAAGGTGCCCGCCGGCTACGGCAGCCATTTCGTGTCGGGCGACGGCAAGACGCGCAAGTTCCTCGCCGAGAGCAATGGCGGTTCGAGCTGGCTCACCGAGTACAATGTGCTGACCGGCCTGTCGTCGCGCTCGTTCGGGCGGTTTTCCTATTTCGTGACGCGGATCGCTTCCGGCCGTGTCGAGCGCGGCTTGCCGCTGGCGCTGCGCCGCTGCGGCTACAGCACCATTTCGTTGTATCCGGCCTTTGGCGCGTTCATGAGCGCGCGCAGTTTCCAGACCACCACGGGCATCCAGCGTTTTTACGATGCCCGCGACCTCGGCGCCAAGGCGGTGGAGCCCGACAGCTTTTTTTACGATTCGGCACTGAAGCTGATGTCGCAGGAATCACCCAACACACCGCTGTTCATGTTCGTCTATCTTGCCGCCAATCACTTCCCGTGGGCGTCGACGTTGCGCCCGGAACTGACGCCGGACTGGCGCAGCCTCGGCAACAAGCCGTCGATCGATGAGTATCTGCGACGCCAGACCATGAGCGCGCAGGATTACGACGCATTCGTTGCCAGGCTGAAAAAGCAGTTTCCGACCGAACCGTTTCTGATCGTGCGTTATGGTGATCACCAGCCGGAGTTCTCCTCGCTGATCATCGAGCCGAACCTTACCGACCCGGAAATCGCCAAGCGGCTGATGGTCTATGATCCGCGCTACTATGCGACCTACTACGCCATCGATTCCGTCAACTTCAAACCCGCCGGCGGTCCGACGGCGATGGACACCATCGACGCGGCGTATCTGCCGCTGGTGATTCAGGACGCCGCCGGACTTCCGCTCGATCCGTCGTTCGAGGAGCAGAAGAAGATCATGCTCCGCTGCAAGGGCCTGTTCTACTCGTGCAAGGACGGCGCCGAAGCGCGGCGGTTCAACCGGCTGCTGATCGACGCCGGTTTCATCAAGGCGCTGTAGGTCATGACGGCGCTTCCGCTTCATGACAATCGTCCGATCCTTGCCGCATCGGCGCGGGGATGGTGGCTGCGTGCAACCCTCGTCGCCATGGTCTATGCGGCGGCGGGAGCGGTTCTGATCCTCACGGAATACGGTCCGTTTGCGATTCTGCTGTCCTTCCTTACGCTGGCCCTGCTTGTCTTTGCCGGCATTGCGGTTTTCGGGCGTCCGGGGATTGCCGCGGCGCTGCCGCTTGCGTTGATGGCGGCGCTGATCGCGCTGTCGCAGTTCAAATACGGCATTCTTCAACTGACCCTGACATTCCTCGATTTCCTGATCATCGATTCTGCCACCTTCTCGTTCATGAACAGCGTTTTCCCCAGCTTGCGGGGGCAGCTCGCGCTGGCCGCGCTACTGTCCATACCGTTGCTCTGGCTGATCTGGCGGTTTGACCCGTTCCGCATCCGGCGATTGACGGCGCTTGCCGGCGCCGTGGCGTCGCTGGCGGCGCTCGTCGCGCTGTCGGTCGCGGTGCCGGAACAGCCGTGGGAGCCGTTCCAGGGCGTCAATCATATTTCCAATCTGGCGCGCTCCGGCGTCGCCTCGGCCTCGCAGCTCGCCTCCGACGGCTGGCTTGAAGCCGCGGCCAAATCGCCCGGCGAAACGCCGATGCCGGCGGCGAGCGCGGGCTGCGCCGCGAGCGTGCGCCGTCCGCATATCATCATGCTGCTCGATGAATCGAGCTTCGATATTCGCGCCGCTCCCGGCATCAAGGTTCCGGCAGGCTACGGCGACTTGTTCAAATCGATCGACGGCCGGCAGCGCACGTTCGTCGCCGAGGCGACCGGCGGTCCGACCTGGTACACCGAATTCAACGTCCTTAGTGGATTGTCGGTGCGGTCGTTCGGCAAGATGAAGTTCTACGTCACGAGGATTGCGGCCGGGCGAATTGCGCGCGGCCTGCCGATGGCATTGCGCCACTGCGGCTACCGGACGTTTTCGCTGTATCCGACCTATGGCAATTTTCTCGACGCGCGCGAATACCAGCATTCGACCGGTATCGACCGGCTGATCGACATGGCTGAGATGGGCGTGAGCGAGGACATGCAGCCGGACCCATTCTATTTCGACCAGGCGCGGAGCCTGATCACGCGGGAGCGGCAGAAGCAAGTGCCGTTGTTCGCCTTCGTCTATCTCACGGCGAACCACTTTCCGTGGACGTCGGTCTACCGCCCGGATTTGACGCCGCACTGGCAGGCGCCGGGCAACACCCCCGAAATCGACGAATATATCCGCCGGCAGATGATGACCGCCGACGCCTACCAGGAATTCGTGGCGCGGCTGAAATCCGATTTTCCGGATGACTCATTTTTGATCGTGCGGTTTGGCGATCATCAGCCTGCGATCTCGCACAGACTGATCGAGCCGCGGCTGGCGCCGCGGGAACTGGCGGATCGCCTGCTGACTTATGATCCGCGTTATTATGCGACGTATTACGCGATCGATGCGATCAACTTCGAGCCGGTGAAGAGCCCGGCCGTGATGGATACGGTCGACGCGGCATATTTGCCGCTGGTGATCCAGGAAGCGGCCGGCATCCCGCTCGATCCATCGTTCGAGGAGCAGAAGAACATCATGCTCCGCTGCAAGGGCCTGTTCTATGCCTGCAAGGACGGCGCCGAGGCACGGCGTTTTAATCGGCTCTTGATCGACGCCGGGATCATCAAGAAGCTCTGAGTCATTTCGAATGATGCCTCATCCTGAGGAGCGGGCTCTTTCGCGCGTCTCGAAGGATGTGCAGTACATCCTCATGGTTCGAGACGGCGCAAGTGCGCCTCCTCACCATGAGGGCTTTGGTCTACCGCTTCGCGATCTTCTCCCACAGCCACCTCGCCACCGCGTCCGGCGAACTGTCGGCGTCGTTGCCGCTGGCGCGGAGATTGGCCGCACGCATGGTGGCAATGTCGATGGCGCCGAGCAGCGGCGCCAGCGCCGCGCGCAAGACCTGGTCCTCGGCGCGTTGCGGCGAGATCAATACGATCGCATCATAGGGCGGGATCGCATGCCTGGGGTCGTCGAGCACCACCAGATCGTATTTCGCGATCAGCCCGTCGCGGGTGTAGCCCGCGATCACGTCGACTTCGCCGGAAGCGACCGCAGCATACATGAAATCCGGCTGCATCTGCCGCTGTGCGCGGAACGCGAGCCCGTATGCTTTCTGCAATCCGGCCCATTCCGGCCGTGAGAAGAATTCGTAATCGCCGGCGATCGACATCGTGCCCGCACGCGATATCAGATCGGCAATCGAACGAATACCCAGCGCCTCGGCGCGCTTCTTCGGCATCACCAGCGCATAGGCATTTTCGAAACCGGGTTCGCCGAGCAAGGTGATGTTCAGCTGCGCCAGCGTTGCTTTCAAATCGGCGAGCAGCTCCGCGCGCGGCTTGATCTCGGTGCGATGAAACTGGTTGGCCCACAGCGTGCCGGAATAATCGACGTAGACGTCGATATCGTTGGCCGCCAGCGCGTCGAAGATCACGTTGGAGCCGAGACCTTCGCGCGAGCTTGCGGTCAATCCTGCTGCCCGCAGCCGTTGCGCCATCAGCGCCGCCAGCACATATTGCTCGGTGAAGGTCTTGGCGCCGACGATATAGGTCGATTGCGAGCGCGCCATCGACGGCACCAGCGTCGCCGCCACCAGCGCCAGCACGCCGATGCCGCCGAAAGCGACGCGTACCCGGCTGCGATTGCGAATGCCGGTCTCGACCAGCGCCAGCAATTGATCGACGATAAGCGCCAGGGCCGCCGCGGCAAAGCAGCCGAACAGCACGAACACCCAGTTCTGCGTCTGCAGGCCGGCGAAGATGTAATTGCCGAGGCTGGTCTGGCCGATCGGGGTCGACAACGTCGCGGTGCCGATCACCCATACCGCGGCGGTGCGGATGCCCGCCATCATCACCGGCAGCGCCAGCGGCAGTTCCACCATGAACAGCGACTGCCGCGATGTCATGCCGACGCCTTGCGCGGCCTCGAGGATCGCAGGGTCCACGCCCTGCAGGCCGGTAATGGTATTACGCAGCACCGGCAGCATCGAATACAGCGCCAGCGCCAGTACTGCCGGCAGGAATCCGAACGCGGAAAAGCTGAACCCGAGCCAGCTCAGCGCCAGCGCCGCCAGCGCCAGCAGCAGCGGATAGAACAGCGCCAGCAGCGCCAGGTCCGGCACCGTCTGCACGATACTGGCGAAGCCCAGCAGCGCGCCGCGCAGCACCGGCCTGTCGCGCGCCAGCAGTGCCAGCGGCAGGCTGACCAGCAATCCCAGCGCCAGCGCGGTGACGCTCACCCGCACGTGGTTGCCGAGATAGTCCGGCAGATGGCCGAGAGCTTCGCTCCAGCGTGGATCGGACATCAGGCTCATGCCGCGCCGTCCCTCGACAGCAACTCAGCCAGCCGCGCGGCCTGCCGCCGCGGCGTACCCATGAGTTCGCCGACGTAGGGATCGTGGCTTTTCGCAAGTTCGGCCGGCGTG
This sequence comes from Bradyrhizobium sp., assembly GCF_036009065.1. GTDB lineage: Bacteria > Pseudomonadota > Alphaproteobacteria > Rhizobiales > Xanthobacteraceae > Bradyrhizobium. The sequence continues at coordinate 5,223 of NZ_DASYMN010000455.1, forward strand.
CCCTCGGCCAGCAGCCGCCCGGCGCGCATCACGGCGACGCGGTCGGCCAGCAGCACCGCCTCGGTCATGTCATGGGTGATCATGACGGTGGTAAGCCCGAGTCTCTCGTGCAGCGCGCGAAAATCGTCGCCGAGCGCGTCGCGGGTGAGGGGATCGAGCGCACCGAACGGCTCGTCCATCAGCACGATACGCGGTTTTGCCGACAGCGCACGCGCGACGCCGACGCGCTGGCGCTGGCCGCCGGACAGTTCATGCGGAAAGCGGTCGCGATGCTGGCCGCGGTCGAGCCGTACCAGGTCGAGCAACTCGTCCACGCGCGCCGAAATTTCATTCGCGCGCGTGCCGAGCAGTTTTGGCGTGATGCCGATATTGTCGGCGACGCTCATATGCGGAAACAGTCCGCCGCTCTGGAACACATAGCCGATGCGCCGCCGCAAGCCGATCGGGTCGACCGCGCGTACATCCTCCCCCTCGACCCGGATCAGGCCGCTGTCGGCCTCGATCAGCCGGTTCGCCAGCCGCAGCAGCGTCGTTTTGCCGGAGCCGGAGCCGCCGACGATGGCGAGGAATTCGCCCTCGGCCACTTCCAGCGTGACATCGTCGACGGCTTTGACACGGCCGCCGTCAAAGCTCTTGCCGACATGTTCGTAGGCGATCAGGGGCAGGGCGGTGGACATATCGAGGGACTATCACAAGGCCTTCAAGCGACCAAGCGACGCGGGCGCTTGCCTATTGTCGCTATCAGTTGAATTGTCGCGGCCGGGGCGGTATCCATCCGCCGAACCAACGAGACATCGGGGAAACGCGTGCAGGCAGGAAAGGCCGCAGCATCGACGGCGGTCGTGCTTGACGACGCGACGGTGGCGTTCCGGCTGCCCGATGCGCGGGTTTACACCGCGGTGGAGAGGGCGCAGCTGTCGCTCGAGCAGGGTGAGTTCGTCGCCATTGTCGGGCCGACCGGATGCGGAAAATCGACATTGCTGAATATCGTGGCGGGCCTGCTCCGGCCGGCGTCGGGATTGGTGCGGATTTTCGACCGGCCGCTGACAGGACTGAACCGGGAGGCCGGTTATCTCTTTCAGGCCGACGGGCTGTTTCCGTGGAAGACCGCGCTCGACAATGTCGCCATCGGGCTGGAGGTTCAAGGCGTGCCGCGCGCGGAGGCGCTCGGGCGCGCGCAGGACTGGCTGACCTCGGTGGGATTAGGCGCCTTTGCCAACCGCTATCCGCACATGCTGTCGGGCGGCCAGCGCAAGCGCGTCGGGCTCGCCCAGGTGCTGATCCGCGATCCAAAAATCCTGCTGATGGACGAGCCGTTCGGGCCGCTCGATGCTCAGACCCGGCAGATCATGGGTAATTTGCTGCTGCAATTGTGGAACGCGGACCGCAAGGCGGTGCTGTTCGTCACCCACGACCTTGAGGAGGCGATCGCGCTGGCGGACCGCGTGGTGATCATGTCGGCGGGACCCAACGCGCGTATCATCGGCAACTGGCAGGTGCCGCTGCCCCGGCCGCGCGATATTTTTGAAGTCCGGCTCTCAAGCGAGTTTCACGCGCTGCACAAGGAAATATGGAGCGTGCTCAAGGATGAGGTGATGAAGGGTTACGCGCAATCGTCGCAGGCGGCGGGCGCGGCATCATGAGCCGTCCCATGCTGCTGTTCTGCCAGTTTCTGGTTGCGGTGGTCTTCCTCGGCCTGTGGCAATTGCTCACGACGGTGCCGATCTTCGGCCGGATGCTGCTGCCGCCGTTCTTCTTTTCCAATCCGGTGGACGTCGGCAGTCAGATCGTCGCCTGGTTCGCAAGCGGTGTGATCTGGAAACATCTTTGGATCACGCTGCTGGAGTCGACTCTCGCTTTCACCATCGGCTCGCTCGCCGGCGTGCTGGTCGGGTTCTGGTTCGCGCGCCAGCCCCGGATAGCGGCGATCTTCGATCCCTATGTGAAGATGGCCAACGCATTGCCGCGCGTCGTGCTTGCGCCGATTTTTGCGCTTTGGCTTGGGCTTGGCATTTGGTCGAAGGTCGCGCTCGGCGTTACGCTGGTGTTCTTCATCGTGTTCTTCAACGTCTATCAGGGCGTCAAGGAGGTCAGCCCGACCGTGCTGGCCAACGGCCGCATGCTCGGCATGAGCGAAAAACAGCTGATGCGCCATGTATTCTGGCCCTCGGCGCTGTCGTGGATGTTTTCCTCGCTGCACACGTCCGTCGGCTTTGCCGTGGTCGGCGCGGTGGTTGGCGAATATCTCGGCTCCGCGGCGGGGCTTGGCTATCTGATCCAGCAGGCCGAAGGCATTTTCGACGTGGCCGGCGTTTTCGCCGGCATGTTCGTGCTGTCGGCGTTCGTCATCCTGATCGACTTCGGCGTGACGCTGGTCGAGCGCCGGCTACTGGTCTGGCGGCCGGAGGCGGCTGAGGGACGTGGGTAGGCGCTCGCGTTCGTCATGGCCGGGCTTGCCCCGGCCATCCACGTCTTTTCTCCCAACAAGCGCTGCAAGACGTGGATGCCCGGGACAAGCCCGGGCATGACGACCATATTTGCAGGCCCAGTCAGGCGTCCGTCAGTTCAGCATCTTGGTATCGTCCGGCGCCTGCGGCGGCGTCTTGATCGCGATCGCCTTCAGCGGGGCGCTGGTGCCGCCATGCGCGGTGCCCTTGGGGATGACGACGAGGTCGCCGGGCTTCACCGTCACTTGCTTGTCGCCAAGCCAGATCGTCCCGGTGCCTTCGAGGATGTACTGCATCTCGTTGGTGTTGGGGTGCATGTGCTTGGGCACCATGCCGTTCTGCACCGAAATGGTGGCGCCGTCGGCGGAAACGAACATCTTGGAACGCGTGCCGCCGGCGTTGGGCTGGCCAAGCGCGTCGTCTTTCAAGTCTCCGGTGGAAATGACCTGGGCCATGATGTTTTCGGCGGCCAGCGCGGGCCGTAGCAGATGAGTCACGCCGCAGCCGGCGGCGAAGGCGGTGGCAATGGCAATGGCGGTAGCGGTGCGGTTCATTGGTAGTCCTCCCTGATTTTTTATGATGCCGATGCTATGTCGCCAAATCGCCGCTGGCTAGGCCTGCTTAAGGCGGCTTCTCAAGAGGCCCGGGCTCGCTTATCGTGCGGCCAACCAGGCGCGTGGAGGAAAATCATGAGAACGATCTTCGGCAGGCTTTTTGCAATGCTGCTGGCGCTGTTTCTGTCATCCGGCCTTGCCGCAGCGCAAACCAAAATCACCATCGCCGTTGGCGGCGGCGCCTGCCTCTGCTATCTGCCGACCGTTCTGGCAAAACAGCTCGGCGAATATGACAAAGCCGGGCTTGCGGTCGAATTGGTCGACCTCAAGGGCGGATCCGACGCGCTCAAGGCCGTGCTCGGCGGCAGTGCCGACGTGGTGTCCGGCTATTTCGACCACTGCGTCAATCTCGCCGCCAAGAAGCAGGAGCTGCAGTCCTTCGTGGTCTACGACCGCTATCCGGGGTTTGTGTTGGTGGTGTCGCCGAAGCACAACGATGAAATCAAGTCGGTCAAGGATCTGGCCGGCAAGAAAGTCGGCGTCAGCGCGCCGGGCTCCTCGACCGATTTCTTTCTCAAATACCTTTTGAAGAAAAACGGCATCGACGCCACGAGCGTCGCCGTGATCGGCGTCGGTCTCGGCGCGACCGCGGTTGCGGCAATGCAGCAGGGGCAGATCGATGCGGCCATCATGTTGGATCCGGCGGTCACCGTGCTGCAAGGCAGCCACGCGGACTTGCGTATTTTAAGCGATACCCGCACGCAGAAGGATAATCAGTCGGTGTTTGGCGGCGACTACCCCGGTGGCGCGCTATACACCACCACGGCGTGGATCGCTTCGCATGAGAAGGAGGTGCAGGCACTGACCAATGCGATCGTGAATACCTTGAAATGGATTCACACGCATTCGCCGGAGGAAATCATGGCGAAAATGCCGCCGGAGATGGTCGGCAAGGACAAGGCGCTGTATCTCGCCGCGCTCAAGAACACCATTCCGATGTATTCGGAAACCGGCCTGATGGATCCCAAAGGTGCCGATGCGGTGCTGGCCGTGTTCAGCGAGAGTTCGCCCGAAATCGCCAAGGCCAATATCGACGTTACCAAGACCTACACCAACAAATATGTCGATCAGGCCAACAAGACGACGGGGATGAACGCGAAATAGCGCGGGCGCCGTGCCGCTCGCCATCCATCGCGTCACCCAGCTCGACCTGAAATGCGGTTCGTGGACGTGGCCGTTCGCGGTTGAGCGCCGTGCCGACATCGCCGCGCATTTTGCGCTGAAGCAAGCCGAAAAGACGCAGCTCTGGAACGGCCGGGTTTTGCTGGGCCGCAATCCGCTCTTCAGCGCCGATCGCTTCAGCGCCGACTATTTCGAGGCGGATTTTGCGAGCTTTCTGGCATGGCGCGACTGAGGTTTTCCGGACAAAAGCCTATTCAACGGATTCCGGATGGGCGCGCTGCGCGGCAGCGACGGCGTGTTCGTGCTCGGCGAGATGGCCGCGCATACCGCGAATGCCGGACGGATTTATTTTCCATCAGGCACGCCCGATCTCGATGATCTCCGAGCGGGCATCGTCGATATCGCCGGCAGCGTCACCCGCGAGGTCGAGGAGGAAACCGGGCTTACGACCGCGGACTATACGGCTGTCGGTCATTGGGATTGCGTCGTCTCCGGTGCTGCAATTGCGATGATGCGGATTCTGGATGTGGACATGCCGGGTGAAGCGCTGCGCAAGAAGATCAAAGCCAATCTCGCCCCGCATCAGTCGCCGGAACTTGCCGCCATCCACCTGGTGCGCGGGCCAGCGGATTTCACGCCCGCGATGCCGCGTTTTGTGACGGCATTCATCGAGGCGCAGGCTGCTCATTGATCTTGTCCGCGGTTTGCCCGGCGGCTGTTTAGCAGTGAACGCTACCTGGGCTTTCGAGACCTTCCCCGAAACCTCCCGGAGCGGGCTTCGCAGGCGCGGCCGGCTGCGGCTGTTCGGCTTTGGGCGTTTCGGCTTTGATAGGTTCGGTCATCGAGAAGGGCTCCTGTGATGCAGTGCAACATTTACAGCGCCCTTTCGTTCCCGTCCTACGACTTATTTCGCCACCGCCGCGTGTGGCGTCCGGACCGTCTGCGCACCCCGGCAAAGCTCACCAGGTTTTAATCTAGCTTCATTGACCGGCCGGCCGTTTCAACAGGCTCCCGTCCAATACGCTCATATTCCGCGATGACCTGCGCACCGACCAGCAACACCAACGCGCCAATTTCGACGCTCAACAGGACCACGACTGCCGTCGTGAGCGAACCATATACGACCTGAATTTGCGACATCGTCGTGTAGTACCACGCCAGCATGTGACGCATTATTTCCCAAAGCAGCGTCGCCGTGACGCCGCCGATGAGTGCGTGACGGAAGAATAAGCGTCCCACGGGCATGACGAAATAGATCGCAGTGAGTAACAGCATCTCGCCGGTAACCCCGAGGAGATACAGAAGAAAAATAGAGAGTTGGTCCAGCGAGCGCGGTTGACCGAGGATTGTGATGCTCCGCGTCCCGATCGACTGCAGCGCTCCTGATAAAACGGTGACGATGAGCAGACCCACACCTAGAAAAAGAATGAAGAGGTATGGCATGGCCGCGGAAACCATGAAATGCCGCCGCTTGATTTTGACGCGATGATAGAAGATCACCGACATCGCGTTCTCAAGGATTGTAAAAGCCAGGGCGCTGAAGAAGAGCATGGTAACCAGCAGGATGCTCCCCACCACCTCTTTGTGTTCGAGGAATTTCCGGACTTCGTCGACCAGGGCCGTTGACTGTCCTGGGACGACGAATTCGAGATATTCGGCAAGTGTCAAAAGCAGCCGGTCTTCGGGCACGAGGTGAGAGAGCGCCAGCAGAATGAGGATCAGCAGGGGGATAAGCGACAACAGCGTATAATATGCGACCGCTCCGGCAAGCAGGATGCCTTGATTGGCACGGAACTGCTTCACGACAGCGAGGGCAAAACCGCCCGGGGCTGCGAACACCTTCATGGCAGTCCTGCCGAGGATTTTCATGGAGTGGAACCGTTTCGAGTGCGGGTGGTTATTGGCTGTTCGAACTCTGCACCAAAATGCTCGGAGTCTTTCATAGAAAGTAGCGCATGATCCGCCAGCCATTCAAAGCACGCACTTCTGACGAACTCATGGCGTTGCTTAGCGCGATGGCAACTGCGGTTCTCGCAGTCATAATCGTCACCATGCTCTATTTCGGCCGCGAGATCATCATTCCGATCGCCATGGCGATCCTGCTGAGTTTCGTGCTGGCCCCCCTTGTTGGACTGCTACAGCGCATCCGTATTCCCCGCGGGCTGGCCGTCGTGAGCGTAGTGATATTCGCTTTCGCTGTTATTTTCGCGACAGGCAGTCTGCTTGCCTCCCAACTTACCCAACTGGCCGGCGACTTGCCGCGGTATCAATCCACAATAACAGAGAAAATTCAGTCTTTTCGCGAAACGACAGCCGGCCGGGGAACGCTCGAACGCGCGTCCGGCATGCTGAAGGACCTCAGTAAAGAACTGGACAAGCCGAAGGACGCCCAATTCGGGACGGGCTTAGTTCCATCTCTGAGTCCCAAGGCCTCGGCACCCCTCACACCCGTGCCGGTAGAGGTACGCCAGCCCGATCCCGGCGCGCTGGAGAGCTTGCGGTCATTGATTTCGCCGCTGCTTCATCCCCTCGCTACGACGGGCATCATTATCATTTTCGTGATCTTCATATTGCTGCAACGTGAGGACCTCCGCAACCGGCTGATACGATTAGCGGGGTCGCATGACCTTCAGCGCACCACCGCGGCAATTGATGACGCCGCGTCGCGCCTGAGCAGGCTTTTTTTGATCCAGCTCCTGCTGAATGCAGCTTTCGGACTGGTCATCGGCATCGGTCTTGCGCTTATCGGCGTCCCCAGCGCCATTCTTTGGGGAATCCTGGCAGCAGTGCTTCGCTTCGTTCCCTACATTGGTGCAGCGATCGCTGCTCTGTTTCCCCTTACGCTGGCAGTCGCTGTCGATCCCGGCTGGTCGATGCTGCTCTGGACCCTTGCACTATTCGTTGTGGTGGAGCCAATCGTAGGGCATGTCGTCGAGCCGATGGTTTATGGACAGAGCACCGGGCTGTCTCCTGTTGCCGTAGTCGCCTCGGCAACATTCTGGACCGCGCTTTGGGGTCCCATCGGTCTCGTCCTGGCCACGCCCCTGACCGTGTGCCTTGTCGTTCTAGGTCGTCATGTCGAGCGACTGGAATTCCTGGACATCATGCTGGGCGATAGACCGGCTCTTTCTCCGCCGGAAATCTTTTATCAAAGGATGCTGGCCGGCGACCCAACGGAAGCCTCCGAAAAAGCAGAAGAATTCCTGAAAGAGCGATCGCTTTCATCCTACTACGATGATGTAGCCCTGAAGGGATTGCAGCTTGCTCAAGCTGATGCCGAACGTGGCGCGCTTGATCAGGAGCGCCTGACCAAGATCAGGGACGCTGTCAGCGAATTCGTCAATAATCTTTTAGAACAGGAAGACCGCGTTCCGCCACGGGTGAACTCTACCACAGATGCAGAAGCAACTTCCGCGGTGGCGAGCGTCGCGGCGGATGCCCCTTATGAGAACTTGCCAATTTTAGGCAAGCAGGACCTGCCAGCAGAATGGCAAGGCGAGCACCCCGTTCTATGCGTGGCGGGGCGGAGTCTGATCGACGAGGCAGCCGCGATTATGCTGGGTCAACTCTCGACCGAGCACGGCTTGCGGGCGCGCGTTGAAGCCGCCGAAGCGCTCTCTACCGCCAATGTTTTTCGGCTTGAAACTACTGGCGTTGCAATCGTCTGTTTGGTCTATCTGGATGTAAACGGCCCGGCACACATGCGTTATTCTGTTCGACGTCTCCGGCGTAAATTGCCAAAGGCGACGATTGTCCTGGTTTGTCCGGTGTCTGCAAGTGATCGGGCCGCATTGCAACAACTCGGCGATGCGGCAAAAGCCGATTTGGTCGCCGCGAGCTTGTGTGAAGCCGTCCAATTATGCATCGAGGCCACAGGACTTGAAAGCCCAAGCCGCGCTACGATAAAGGACGGACAGCTTCCTGCAGTTACGGCTGCGTAGCTTCATTATTCATGCTTCCAAGTAGCCGCCAATACGCTTCCGCCGCGTTCATCGAGGCGCAGGCTGCGTCCTGATCTTGTCCAGCACCGGCAGCAGATGGCCGATGAAAGCTTCCGGATTCTCGCTCATCGGAAAATGCCCGAGTCCCTTCATGATGGTGACATCGGCGCCGGGAATGCTGGCGGCTACCGCCAGAGTTTCCTCCGGCGTGCAGGAGTAGTCGTATTCGCCGGACAGCAGGAACAGCGGGCAACGCTTGGTATCGATCTGCCCGATCCGATCGCGGATGTCGCCGTCGACCTTGTAGAAATACAGATCGCCTTTGAAGACGCCGGGCCCGCTTTGCATGTAATGCCAGAGCGTTTCCCACCGGTCTTTCACCGGTGCACGGGGACCCACGAGGCCCGATACAATCGCGGCGGACACCTCGCCACCATGAACGTCGGGCCGGTGCAAAAAATTCAGATCGTAATAGGGGTCGACATGCGCGCCGGCCTGCAGCCCGATGATCGCCCGAAAGCGCTCGGGATGTTCCAGCGCCAGATGCAGCGCGATCCGTCCGCCGATCGAGCAGCCCATCACGATCGGCCTGTCGAGTTCCAGCGCGGCCATGATGTCGAGGATCATGGTGGTGTATTGTGCCGAGGTCAGTTGATATTCTTCCTCGTGCCAGCCGGCCGGCGGCGACGACTTGCCGTGCCACGGCATGTCGAAGGCGATGACGCGATGGTTGGCGGTAATGCCCGGATGATTCATCAGGCCGCGATACTGTCGGCCGTCCGAGCCAGCGGTATGCAGGCATAACAGCGGCGTGCCTTGTCCGGCTTCCTCGACATAGATGCGATGCGCGCGGCCGAACAGATCGAGATGCATGTAGCGCCCGGTCACGGGCTCGAATGTCGCGCTCATGCGTTCGCTCCCGCCGCGCGTAGCTTTTCGAGACTTTCCTTGAAATAGCGCAGATTGGCCATGAAGACCTGAAGATTGCCTTCGGCCTTCAATACGCGGCGCTTGATCAGAGCCATCAGGTCGTTCGAGCCGGGGCGGGGAGCGGCGCTCCAGAATTTCTGCCACTCTTCCTGCGAAGCCCGCAGCGCAAACGACCATGACGGCATCACGAACGGCCCTTGCGTGACCGAAGCGATTTTCCCCTCGACGATGCTCACCAGCCACTGCGTCGGCCCAACCTCGATCAGGAACGTAGTGGTGAGAAATCGCCCGCGCCGTGTGAGCGCCGCGTCGCCGTTCACTTTTTCCTTGAGGTGTTCGAGCATGCGGCCTCCCATTTTGGCCGCATCATGGAGAGATCGATCGCCGCGTCAATAATTTACCAGCGTCGGCCCCAGCCGGTGCCACCTCGCAGCAGCCTTATGACCAGCAGCAACAGGATCGCTCCGATCGTCGCGTTGATAATAGCTCGAACGATGCCGGCGCCGAGATGAATGCCAAGCTGCGGCAGCAGCCAGCTCCCGATCAGCGCGCCGACGATTCCGATCAACAGATCGCCGATCAGTCCGAAGCCGGCGCCTCGAACAATCTGGCCGGCCAGCCAGCCGGCTACGATGCCGACGACAAGAATGACAAGAAGACTTTCACCTGACAGGTTCATTGCGCCCCCCCCCGTGTGTTTTTTGCCGTGAAATGCCGGATTAAAGGAGGCTTGCCGGTTCTAGCGGCGCGCTGTCACTAGACGAGCTTCATGGACTACTCCAACGCGGCTGCTTCGCAGGCAGGATGCCCCGAGGTCAGGCCAGACCTGATTGGAACATTCCCGCGCCATCGATCGGACGGGAAGCCGGTCCGACTTTGCCAAGGCTATGGATTCTTCCGCTTTCACTTGAGGAGCAAAACCGGGCAAGGCGACAACCGCAGCACCCAAGACGAGCATTGCCGCCAGGGCCGAGAAGGATTTCATCATGGGAAAAGTTGACCTTGGTCGGTCTCAGTCCCTCGCGCGTGGGGACTTGGATGCAATCCTCAAGACGCGAAAAAGTTCCACCGCAGCCGATAATAGCGATTTAGCTCGCTATTTGTCCGGGATAGGCGCAGCAACTCTCCGGGTTACCGTCTTCGGGTTGCCCCTATCAACTACGAGAAAGAATCAGGCCGCCCATGCCAACGGGTTCACCCGAACTGCCGAACGTACTTGTGGTCGAAGATGAGATGGTGCTGCGCATGCGTGCGGTCGACATCGTCGAGGACGCCGGATTCTGCCCGGTTGAAGCCGTCAATGCCGACGAGGCAATCTCCATTCTGGAGTCCCGCTCCGACATTTCCCTGCTGTTCACCGACATTCAGATGCCCGGCAGCATGGACGGCCTGAAGCTCGCCCACGCCGTTCACGACCGCTGGCCTGCCATCAAGATCATACTGGTTTCCGGTCAGGTCACACCGACAGACGCGGAAAAACCAGCCGACAGCCGCTTCTTCGGCAAACCTCTGGGTGTGGAGCAAATGATCAGCGAATTGCAGGCGATGATCGGTACGGGAGCGTTAAAGATCGTTCCCGACGCACCGTTGTCGGCTGCGGATGCGGACGGAGACGCGCCGGTCAACGTCTTTCCTCTTTCCGCGCATGAGGCCGTTTT
>NZ_DASYMN010000456.1:0-23339 GCF_036009065.1 Bradyrhizobium sp.
TGATGCGCGCCGCTGAGCCTCGCGACATCGAGGCAACGTGGCGAAAGGTCGGCAAACTCCTCGATCTCTTCTCCAAGGAGGAGTGCCTCAACTACTTTAAAAACTCTGGATATGTTTCCGTATAAAAACAGCGTGCTCTAGTCGCGAGGTTGTGTCGTAGGCCAGGTTGTGGCTCTGATGATTCTGCGGCTAGCATTGTAGCAGACGCACGGTGACAGGTTCAATTTTCAACGCTGCATGCACAACTATCGGTGCTGCTAACTGACAATGACTGCTACCTAGCCGCGGTCCCATTTGACCGGCAGATTCAGCAGCCCGCGGAACGCCCAGCCGCCGATCCGCACCGGTTCGCCATCGTCGAGTCGCAAGTTCTTGAGCCGCGCGACAATGCTGGGCAGCGCCACGTCGGCGACCATCGCGCGCGAGGCAAAAGCGCCGGCGCAATAATGCGGGCCGGCGCCGAAGGCGATGCTCTTCGACGTATTCCGGGTGATATCGAATGTATCCGGATCGGCAAAACACGCTTCGTCGCGGTTGGCCGAGCCGAACATGAAGAACACGCGATCTTCCGGCTCGAACTCGACGCCGTTATAGATCCAGGGTTTGGCGACCCGGCGCGGCGACATGCCGATCGGCGCGATCCAGCGCGCATATTCCTCGAATACGTCGAGCCACTTTGCCCGGCCGCCCTGAACCAGCGCCAGTTGCTCCGGATGCGTCAGCAGCGCCCAGATTGTGCCGGAGATGGCGTCGCGCGGCTCGTTCTGCCCGCCTGAGATCGCGAGCTTGATGTTGGCGCGCACGCTCTGCATCGGCTGGCCCGCGGCGAGCAGCACGCTGAGGATCGAGGCGTTCGGATGCTTTGTCAGCACCGGAATCATGTCGTCGATCGCGGCATCGATGCCGGCGGTGGCGGCGTGGCAGCGCGCCTCGACTTCCTTGTTGCCGGTGTAGTTGGCGATGCCGTCGATCATCGCCTGCGACCAGGCGTCCATGTCCTGGTAGCGCATGTTGGTGAGGCCGGTGATGTCCTTCAGGCACTCGGCGGACAGCGGTAGCGCGAACGCCTTGCAGAGGTCGGCGCGCCCGGCAGGCGCCAATTCATCGAGGATGCGGTCGGCATGGGCCTGAAACTGCCTGCTCCAGGTGTCGCGCACGGTGCGCGGCGAGACCGCCGGAAACATCGCCGCGCGTTCCGACATGTGCGCCTCGCCGTCCTTGCGCATCATGTTGTGGCCCATCAGCGTATTCATCAATCCCGCGGGCTGATGTGAGGAGAACACGTCGATGCGCTTTTCCTGGGTGAAGATGTCGTCGCGTTTGGTGAAGATGGTGGAGCCGAGTTGCGGCACGAACGCGATCGGCGCCTCGCGGCGCATCTGCTTCAGCGCCGGATAGGGATCGGCCCAGAAGGACGGGACGTCGATGTTGAAATGCGGGGCGGACGACATGGCGTTTTCCGTGATTGTTCGGCAATTCATTCATGGCAAAGATTTAATGTTGATGAACGAAAAATCTTTTGTCGCCCCCGCCAACGGGTCCGGCCTTGGCCGGGCCCGATGACAGGCTCCGGCGGGGGACCCATACGCCGTGTCGCCGCTGTTCTGGATGGCGTTAGTGTCCTTGTTGCGCCACCATACAATGATCTCGAACGCCAGGGGTTATGGGTCCCCGCCTTCGCGGGGACGACGCCGAAGGTGTGGCGCCGCCTCCCGCGGGGACGATGGCAGTACAACGGCGGCCGGTTCGTTCACACCGTGCGATACCCGCCGTCCGCCATCACGATCGAGCCGGTGACGAAGGCCGACAGGTCGGAGGCGAGGAAGATCGCAGGCCCGACGATGTCTTCGGGCTTTCCGGCGCGGCCGAGCGGCGTGTGGTCGAGAAAGATCTTGACCAGGTCGGGGTTGTTGGCGCGGACCTGCGCGTTCAGCGGCGTCTCGATGAAGCCCGGGCCGATCGCGTTGACGCGCACGCCGTGCTTGCCGAGTTCGGCGGCCAGCGCCTTGGTGAAACCCAGTACGCCATGCTTGGAAGCGGTGTAGGCGGCAGAATTGGGCGTGCGCACATGCACGAAGGACTGGATCGAGCCGATATTGACGATGCGTCCCCTGGTCGCGCGCAGCGATTCGATGAACGCGTGCGTGACGTTGAAGGTGCCGGTGAGGTTGATCGCCATGATGTCCTCCCAGTCCTTGATCACGGCGTCCGGATCGGAGGTGAAGGCGTTGCGGCGGTTGATGCCGGCGTTGTTGACCAGGATGGAGACCGGGCCGACCGTGTCGGCGATTGTTTTGGCGAGCGCGACGCAGGCGGCGCGGTCGGTGACGTCGAGCGCAAAGCTGTCCGCCGCGCCGCCGGCACTCCGAACCTCCTGCGCGGCCTCGGCCGCCGCCTTCTCGTTGATGTCGAGCAGCACCACCCGCGCGCCCTCGCGCGCGTAACCCGCCGCGATCGCGCGGCCGATGCCGGAGCCCGCGCCGGTGACGGCCGCGATGTGGGAGACGAGAAGGGGCATGGGGTTTCCTGTGCTTTGTTGTTTCTGAAACTTGCGAGCAAACTAGTTCAAATTTGCGGAATCCGAAACGCAAAGCTGCGACCGCGCGTTGTCCCGTCATGGAGTTGCAGCACAAACACTGGCAGCGGGACACCGACCGGCTGTGGTCGGCATCGCCGTTCGACGTTCGCGAGGCGGCCGCGCTTGCCGCCGAAATCGCGCGTCATGGCGAAGACGAGCGGTTGCGGCAGGCGGCGGCGCAGGCGCTGCCGAGCCTGCGCGGCGCTTGCGTGAAGACATCAGACCGGATGAGCCGAAACCTCGCGCACCGGCGGTTCGCCGCCATCCGCGACGCGCTGTACGCGCTCGACGCCCCCCGTTTCGGCAAGCGTGCTCACGTGCCGGACGGCGAACAGCAGCACCGGCGGCTGCTCGGACTTCCCTTCGGGCGGCCCGTGTCGGACCCGGAAATCCAGCAGGGTTACAAACGCGCCGCAAAACGCCTGCATCCCGATGCCGGCGGCAGCGACCGCGAATTTACCGAGCTTTCCGCGGCGAGGAACGCACTGATGAAACGGGAGTGAGGATGCCCGCTGGCATGGCGCAGGCCGGATTGCTTCGTCGTCTTGGCTCGTCGCAATGAGGTATCTCGACCTGATACCGGTCGCGGCTGCGGCCCGCATGCCCGACGGCGTGCAGGCCGAAGCAATCGGAAAGTCATTCCCGGATACCCGATCCCCGGCCCGGATATCGGGCTGCGGCAAGGTCCGACCGGAGCGCGATGAGTTCTTCCGAACCACCGCCGGTGGTGTGGAACGGCTTCACAAACTTGATCGGCGTGCCGTTGATGTGAGTGAGCTGGCCGGACCAGGCCTGCTGGTACAGTTTCTTCAGATCGGCCCTGTCGTCGGCCGTCAACTTGCTGTTAGCTCCGTAGTTCATAATGCTGAACTTCGAATGTTTTCCGAATATCTCGGACGCTGACGACGCCTCGCTGATCTGGGCGAAGAAGTGCCGAAGCCCGAAGATATGGCCAATCTCGTGCATCAGGGTTTCCCTCTGCTCGGTCTTGTCCTGCTCGAACATCGTGGGATAAATCGTAAGTGTATGACGGCCGGCGTCCGGGAAGAAAGCGCTGGCCAGAACGCACCCATTGATGTCGCAATCGGTGGCACTTTTCATCACGAACTCGAAGTCCCATGCATCGTCCCGCTTGGCGAACTTGATCGGCACGGCGTCACCCCATTCCACGAGCGCCTCTGCCAGCAGCTTTTCGATCGCGGTCTTGAGAGCGGCGGGATTTGCGAAGGGCTTCAACGAACTCTCCCGGAATCGCCACCGCAGCGTGGTGTCTTTCTCCCAAAGCGGAATGAAACCTTCCGACGCATCGACGACGATCTCGAGACGCGAACGGCCTCGCGGAGCCGAATGTCCGCGTTGCTCGGTGTCGCACCGAATGCCCTTTTTCATGATATGGACGAACGGCTCGGACGCGTTGGCGGCGGACTCCGGATTTTTCAGCCGCAACAGGTCGACTGCCGGCCCGGGGGTGCCGGCCTGCCTGGTCGATGCCTTCTTCTTCGATTTGCGTGCCATGGAAAATGCCTTTCATGAAAGAGATAGATTGAACGGTAAGCATCTTTCGGATCAGCAGGAACACCGCTGTCCGTATCGATAAACTGCGGGCACAATAACGCCGCCGGCACCAAAAATCAAACCTGAGGTTGCCGCAGAAGCTTGAACTTCAAGGGGATCGACAACATCCCCATCCCCTCGAGCACCGGACTCGCCATTCAGCCGTCCCTCCAATTTGCTTCTCGGAGCAATGTTAAATGGATTAGCCCGGATTCAGGCGTGAATTAAAGGTGAAAAAAGCAGGGTCGGCCCGCCGCATGAGCGCGGGGATATGCGGGTGACGCTTGAAAGGCGCCGGATATCGCTTCATTCATCCGGGCTGCGCTTGCTATGCTCGACGCCCGCTGTCTTCTCGTCCGGGCGGGCCATCGGGCGAGGCCGCCGGCCGGTGACGCGAAACAGCGCATGCACCGTGGTGCCGACCGTGGCGCAGCCGCCGCGCATGTTGGGCAGGATCAGGATTGCTTCATTCATCGTCATTCTCCGTTTGTTTGCCGAAGCGACAATGAGCGGAGGATTGTTTGGTTCAGGGTGACGACTTGTTATGGTTGAGAACGCGTTAAGGCGTAATGGTGCCGCGCAGGGTGGGCAAAGCGGAGCGTGCCCACCATGCCGTGCAAGTAGCGCAGGATTGCTGGGCACGGCGCTCACGTCGGCGAACGTCACTGCGCCTTGAGATAATTGCGGTGCAGATCGAGCTGAAGCGATTGCGCCTGCTTGCGGTCGCGGCCCGAGGCCATGAACAGCACGATGCGTTTTTCCTCGATGCAGCGGACCGAGACGGTGTAGCCCTCGCGGGTGCCGAAACGGGAATACTTCGTCCGTTCGACCTCGCCAAAGCCGATGCGCTGGATCGCCGCCTCGCCCCGCGCAAAGCACTCAGCTTGCGGCACGGTCAGGTCGGCCCAGTCGCTGGCAATCCCAGGACCATCGCCCAGCGCGAAGGCAGGCGCGGCGGCAGCGGTTGGGAGAGCCGCTGCGATTGCGGCGAGGATAGTGAACTTTCGGAAGTCCATTGGAAACCTTGCTCAGTCTGTGCAGCGCATGCGTGCAATATGGTTTGTCGGGCGGAAAACCGGTGAGGTTCGAAGTTTTGTGACCGGCATGGGCGCGGACAAGGCAGGGGCGGCAATTTGGCGAGGATTCGCTTCATGTTGAGGCGGGCGCTTGCTCTTTCGCACACGCTCCCTCTCGCAGCGGCGCTTCGGCTGGATAAACACTTGTTCATAAACGAAAAAAGTCGTGGCGGCGAGAAACCCGACGCGGTGGTCGCGGTTATCGTCTGTAACTTTCCTGGTAAAGAGAGGGATTCCCATGAAGACTCTTGCCTTCGGATTGGCCGCCGTCCTCGGCCTTGCGTTACCTGCTACGGCCGCGACAGCCGACCGCTTTCAGTTCGCTCAGGCCGCGCCCAGCGGCGGTGGCCAATCCGGCGCCGGCCAGGCCGGTGCCGGACAATCAGGCTCCTCCGGGGGCGCCGCGCAATCCTCGGGCACCCGCGAGGGTGGAGGCGCCGCGGCCAATCGTGATAGCGCACCCGCGTCAGGCACCGACGGCGGCAGCCGTTCGACGGAGAGCCGTCGCGACAGCGCCGGCGGAAAGGTGAGTGAAGGCCGCCGCGAGGGCAGCCGCACCAACATCCGCGCCAATATCCGCGTTGGCGGACGCGATGGCGTGCGTACGGGTGTCCGCTACGGCTCGCGTACGACGATCCGCACCCGCTATAGTTCGAGCGATGACGGCTACACCCGCCGCAAGGCCCGCCGCTACGTGTCGGAAGGGCCTTCGGTCACCGTCCGGCGCAAGAAGGTGCGGCGTTACGTCTATGACGAACCGTCCAGCGTGACCGTGAGCCGGCGTTATCGCAGCGGCGTCGCGATCCGTAGTGGCGGCTCGACGCGGGTCGGCGTCAGCGTGCGGAGCCGTACCACCGGCGTTAGCGTCGGCGAGCGCAGCGGCGTGCGGGCGGGCGGCGGAGTAAGCGTGAATTCGCGCAGCTCGACCACGACGCGGACCTCGGGTTCGACGGGCGGTGGCAGCGCAACGACGACGCAGTCCGGCGGTCAATCCGGCGGCGCAAGCACGGGCGGTACTGCCAACACGGGCGGCGCCGCCTCCGGTGGCGCGAGCACGGTTGGTGCGGGTGGTGGCGCAGGTGGCGGTGCGAGCGGTGGCGCAAGTGGTGGTGCGACCGGCGGCGCTGGCGGCGCGGCTCGGTAACAACACTTGAATCTTCGTTAGTGAAGCGGCAGGAAGCGTGGCTTCCTGCCGCTTAACCCATGAATGGTGGGCATGTCGCAATGTGCGCCTTTGCCACGCTACGCTTGCTGGGAGGTGGGGGCGGCAGTTACGCAACCGGAGGGTCAGGTAGCGGAATTCAGTTTGACATATAGACATATGAACTGCTATGTCTTGACATATGACTGAGCGCACCACGGTTCGCCTGCCACCTGATTTGCTCGCGCGCGCCAGACGCAAGGCTGCCGCCGAAGGCCGCACGCTAACCTCGCTGATCGAGGACGGACTGCGCGCGATGGTCAGCGACCAAACAAAGGCGGCTAAGGTCAAACGCCGCATCTTGCCGCGGATCAGCAAGGCAACGGGCGGACCACACCCCGGCTTCGAGTTTATCCGCTTGTCGGACATCGACGCGATCGAAGACGCCGAATATGTCGAGCGCATGAACCGCGGCTTCAAGTGATCCTGCCCGACGTCAATATCCTTATCAATGCGTTCCGAAAGGACGCGGACGCGCATCCTGTTTGCCGGCCCTGGCTTGATCGGGTCGTTGTTTCGGATGCGCGCTTCGGCCTGTCGCGTCTGGGGCTGAGCGCGGTTGTTCGCGTCACCACCAATACGCGCTCATTCAAAACGCCGAGTTCGCTTGATGACGCGTTCGGCTTTTGCGCCGACCTGCTGGGGCAGCCGCATTGCCAGATCGTCGAACCCGGCGAGCGGCACTGGGAGATCTTCCAGCGGCTCTGCCGCGAGACCAATACGCGCGGGCCGCGCGTCACCGACGCGTGGTTCGCGGCGCTTGCGATCGAGTGGGGCTGCGAATGGGTGACGATGGACCGCGACTTCGCGCGGTTTCCGGGATTGAAGTGGAGCGTGCCGAAGGGCCGCGAGGATGAATGATCGCGATGTGACTTGGCGAGACCGTAGCCCGCATGAGCGCAGCGATATGCGGGTGGTGCCCGAAACATATATTGCTTCGTTCATCCGACCACGATTGTTATAGCTCGCAGCTCGTAGGGCGGATTAGCGCAGCGTAATCCGCCGATCAGCCGCGATAAGAGGAGCGACCGACCGCGCGCTCGCGCAACCCGCCGCATTGCGGGCAGGTTTAAATCGAGGTGGCGGATTACGCTGCGCTAATCCGCCCTACGGGCTTCACTCATGCCGGGCTACGATAGCTAAAGCTCTCGATGAGGATAGCGGTCGCGGATTTCTGCAATGAAGAACGTACGCTTCGATTCAGCGTTGATGAGCGCACGATAAACATCCGGAGGGACGTCTGAATAGCAAAACCTCCTTCCGTTTACAAAGCGGGCTTCTAAATTGCCGGAGACCGCGTCGTATTCGACCGATGCCATGGCGAACGAAATGAAGCGGCCGGAGCGCTCTTCGCGGGTGCCATGAACCGCCCTGTGGGCGGCCCGCTTGAAGGCTGCTTCCATTTCCCAGATATCGATTCCGTGGCCCTCGATCGCTTTCATTGCAGATCCCTCCGCCTCCCGGCGCGGCCAAACCTTTATGCTGCCGTCCGGATTGAGATAGCGCGTTGCGGTATCGACCCAGTCACCGCGGGTTCGGCGCGCGATCTCGCGGCGCACATTGGACCAATAGGATTCATCCCGCTGGTCCCGGCGTGCGGCCTCGACGCGGTTTCTGGCTTCGTAATACGCGCTATCTCCAAACAGCGCGATCAGGGTGTCGGCCTCGGCCGACACCCTGGCGGACAGTTCACGCCGCCGTTTGAGCCAGCGGAAAATCACGCTCGGCTTTCCTTCGTGGCCTGCTTGCGGCTGGAAAATACCTAGTATACTAGGTAGATCGACAGCGCGCAATGCATTTGCCTTCTCGCCATGTCGTTAGGCGGGATTGTCGCGCGAAATATCAGGCGTATTCGGCTGGAGCGCGGCCTGACGCAGGAAGAACTTGCGGCGCGCATCCGCATCAACCGCAATTATGTCGGCATGATCGAGCGGCAGGAGAATTCACCGACGGTGGCGATGCTCGATCGCATCGCCAAGGCGCTGGGAATCGAGCCGGCGCGGCTTTTCGATGAGAAGGCGGCGGGGCGGAAGGGGGAGTAGGGGGCGGCGAGGGTTAGCCCCAGGCCGCTCAGCAGCATCCGGGAGGTGCACTACTTTTGACGCACGAAACGTTGAAAGGCGGAAGGCTTCAGTCCAACATCCGGATAGTTCCTTCGCTTTGGTCGTAAGACGGTGGGAGTTTTACATGCAGCCGTTCACCTTCTTCATCAGCTATCGACGGGCCGATACTGCGCCTATCGCTTTGTTGCTGAAATATGAGATTGAAAAGCGAATGCAGTTCGTGCGCGCTTTTGTGGACGTCGATTCGATGCGCTCAGGTGACGTTTTTCCTGATCGTTTGCGTAATTTGATCAAGGATGCTCATGCAACTATCGCCTTGGTCGGCCCTGAATGGATGTCACGGAAAGAAGGAAGCCGCGAAGCCCGGCCTGAGGACGATTGGGTGATAAGAGAACTTGCGTTTTCTGTAAGCACGCCCTTGGCTATGGCAGAATCGGATCGATATAGCCTGCGGGATAGGGTTATCCTTCCATTATTTGTAAATTGTCCGCCGAGCTTCAACCAATTCGTCATACCCGAAACGATTAGTTATATTCAGGATCGCCATGCTGAGCACATCGCTTACGCGAATTGGCCTACATCGATCGGACCGCTGATAGACCGAATCGCAGTACGACTTGAACTTAAGAAAAGACCAGATGCTGACGAGTACCCAAAGCCGGATCCAGCTAAGGCGAGGACACAACCGCTTCCAGATGTTGAGCTGGCGAAGATGCTAAACTACGATGACTACGAAGGATGGTACGTGGACAACTTCGGCAATGCCGAGGCGCGATATCTCGTAAAAACTTTCAAATTCCCCCACTTTAACCAAGCGGCCGATTTCATGAAGCTGGTTTCTGATCATTGCAGAGTACAAGATCACCACCCCGAATGGCGAAATGTATTCAATCACGTCACAGTGGCGCTAACCACGTGGGACGCTCGCAGACGTGTTACATTTTACGACCTGAGCCTAGCGCTCTATATGAATATGGCTTCCAAGGCAGTTTTGAAGCCTAAATGAATGGCGGGTACTGGGTAATCAACTGAGTCTGTCTCGCGCAGCTGAACTGGTACGCAGGCATGGGATTGACGATCTCAAATGACGCGACAAGAACGTCGCATGGCCGAACAAGGCTTCAGTTCTAAGAGCGCAGGAGATCGAATACGCGCTCTATACGGTTGACTCCCTCCTGTCCAAACACTCTTTCGGCCACTTGGACTGCTTGAGAGTACATCGACTCAATTTGACGCGGCGAAAGCGTTTTCTCGATGGCCGCAGAATAAAGTATAGTTGCGGTTTCAAGATTTTCGAGCATTAATTGCGCTTCTCCTGCTGTCGCAAGCCGCCAGTTTGTAAGAGTAGCGGTTTCGCAATGACCATTGGCTCGTTCTGCCATTGATCGCACTTCTGCCGTTATTCCGGAAGCCGGCGGTATTGCCATCAGGTCAAGAAAGGCGATGTTAATTGCATGGTAATATGCTTGGTCGTGATCACCACAGTTCTCCGCTTGCTCAAGGCCTTGCGCATAAAGTTCTCTCGCCCGGGCGAAATCCGCTTGAATTCGTTCGACCAACCAACGCCTTTTCAGCCGACCGCCTAGGACACCCAAGGCTTCGGTTGAGCTAGTTCCGCCGCGATAACGGTCTTCTAGGACGGCCAGAGCTTCGGGCCCACGCCCTGTCCCCTCGAGCGCAAGGGCCAAACTAACCAGTGCATTATCGTCGAGTTCTGCCGCTCGCGGGAGCAATGTGTTTACCGCAGTTTGGAAATGACGAAGTTCAAGTGCCAATCGGGCGCCGTCGACAACTGGCCGAACACTTCGTCCACCGCTAAGGGACTCGACAAAAAACTGAAATGTCTCATGGTCAGCACTGGTAGGCTTCGCAATTTCAAGATGATTTCCGGGCACCACCGCTTGGGTTCGACTCGGAAATGGGGATAGCGAGGAAGTGGACGGAACGAACTCATCACGGTCACCAGCAATGACGCGTAATGAAAAGGGAGTTTGCGTCGGATATTTATCTGACCAATTTTTTCGTAGCGAAAGTATAAATGGGCTATTGGTTGCCATATCCCGAATTTGTCGCTTCCATCGACCTAACAATCTCGCCTTCGCTAGACCGTTGCTCGGCGTTCCCAGCAGCAGCAAATGGACAATTCGACTGGCGATAAGTTCATCATCAAGAAGCGCGCGCTGAATCACGAGGCCACCCATACTATGGGCAGCAATTGCAAGCGCTGAATATCGGTTAAGGGGCGGCAGCGACAAACTGGTGCGCAGTCCTTGAGATAATATTGTCAGATCTGGATCTGCGGCCCAAATACCCGGAACGTCGACGCGAAGACTGGTCGGAAAGCCGAGGCCGAAAATATCCCAAGTCGCTATTTTCGGCTCGCGAAGCAGCAGGTCCACAAGCCCAGACCACGTGGCTCCTGTGTTTCCGGAAAATCCATGAATAAGGATAAGGGCCGCATCCTGGCCTTGAGCCCGATGATCTATCCGAGTGGCAGGTTTTTTCGATGCAAAATAGATTCGCGCTGCTTGAAAAGGATTGGTCAGCCAATTTAGCATGTTGAAACAGTCCGAACGCACATTCCTGCTTGCACCGCCAATTGTCGAAATTCAGCGGTTGCGTCAGGGGTGTCGCGCGGTTCACCTTCCCAAACTATAACGGCGATCGGCAGTTGCGGGTCGGCAATTTTTAGCGCCTCCTCAATGATCTTCCCGGTAACCGCGCTATACGCAGCATCGTCCTTTTCCCCGCCGTCTAAAATAATAAGATTTCCTCTGGCGGAGACCCTGGTGAGAACGAAGTCATAGAGCGGCCCCCAATCTCCTGGACGGTCAGTTACAGAGGTTTTGCGAAATCGCTCCGCGGCGAACGGAAGGACGACGCGGCATTCCACTCCTAAGTGCAAAGCTATATCCAATGCTAGCAAATCTGCTCCACAGGCAGCAGAAGAAATAAGAATTTGAACCTTCTCTTGCTTGAAAATATCCCCGAGAGCGCGGCGCACGGCGGGGATTTGTTCGATCGGAAATTGTTTTCGGTCATCGTTTGGCGCGTCAATTCGACGACCAGCAAGGGCGGCCACAGAGTGTCCTTGCTGATCGCCTGTCATCAATATCCGACTTTAGCGCTAGCAAGTGCCTCTACGACTCGATCTCGTGTGAAACTAGTCGCCCAGGACGTCCCAACGTTTAGTAGCCCGGCTGGCGTCGTATTGTCCTTCGCTAACTTAACAGCAGCAAGCTTCAACTTTACGTCGCTCTGCTTGCCGCGGTCAATTTCCCAAGTCATCCATTTGCTCGTGCTGCTTTTTGCACCTACCAAGACAAGAAGGTGCGTTGCCTCTTTCATTTTTGCGGTTAGCGAAGCTTTGACCGTTCCGGCATTGGTACTGTCGATCGCGACGTCGGGGCCGCGACTATCAAACTCAAAATCGAATTCAGGATTAGCATCCCACGCCTGAAGTAAGCGCTTGTAATTGACGTCTTCAGAATGGTCGTAGCTGACGAAAACCTTAGGTTTAGCCATAGCTTATCTCCCTCAAGCGTAAGATTGAAGTCCGTTTACCACGCAACCATACCGCGCGGCAACTGAGGGCTTATTACAACACCCGATTGCTCTCCTTCACCCTCTCCGCCTCCACGTAAACCTGCTCGCCCATCTCCCTGAACTTCGCGCTCATCTGCGCCATCCCATCCTCGATCACGCCGCTCATCGACATCCCGACCCCGGTCGGATCGTTCAGCGTCGCCGCATAATCCCGCACGTCCTGCGTAATCTTCATCGAGCAGAACTTCGGCCCACACATCGAGCAGAAATGCGCGACCTTGTGGGCATCCTTGGGCAGCGTCTCGTCGTGGAAGAGCTTTGCCGTATCCGGGTCGAGGCCGAGGTTGAACTGGTCCATCCAGCGGAAGTCGAACCTCGCGCGCGACAACGCGTCGTCGCGCAGCTGTGCGGCCGGGTGGCCCTTGGCGAGATCGGAAGCGTGCGCCGCGATCTTGTAGGTGATGACGCCGACCTTGACGTCGTTGCGGTCGGGCAGGCCGAGATGCTCCTTCGGCGTGACGTAGCACAGCATCGCGCAGCCGAACCAGCCGATCATGGCGGCGCCGATGCCGCTGGTGATGTGGTCGTAGCCCGGCGCGATGTCGGTGGTCAACGGCCCCAGCGTGTAGAACGGCGCCTCGCCGCATTCCTTCAGCTGCTTGTCCATGTTGATCTTGATCTTGTGCATCGGCACATGGCCGGGGCCCTCGATCATCACCTGGCAGCCCTTTGCCCACGCCACCTTCGTCAACTCGCCGAGAGTCTCGAGCTCTGCGAACTGCGCGCGGTCGTTGGCGTCGGCGATCGAGCCCGGACGCAGGCCGTCGCCGAGCGAGAACGACACGTCGTATTTGCGCATCAGGTCGCAGATCTCCTCGAAGTGCGTGTAGAGGAAGCTTTCCTTGTGATGCGCGAGGCACCATTTTGCCATGATCGAGCCGCCGCGCGAAACGATGCCGGTGACGCGGTTGGCGGTGAGGTGGATATAGGGCAGCCGGACGCCGGCGTGGATCGTAAAATAGTCGACGCCCTGTTCGCACTGTTCGATCAGCGTGTCCTTGTAGACCTCCCAGTCCAGTTTCACCGGATCGCCGTTGACCTTTTCCAATGCCTGATAGATCGGCACGGTGCCGATCGGGATCGGCGCGTTGCGCAAAATCCATTCCCGCGTGGTGTGGATGTTGCGGCCGGTGGAGAGGTCCATCACCGTGTCGGCGCCCCAGCGGATCGCCCACACCATCTTGTCGACTTCTTCCTCGACCGACGAGGTCACGGCGGAGTTGCCGATATTGGCGTTGATCTTGGTCAGGAAGTTGCGGCCGATGATCATCGGCTCGAGTTCGCCGTGATTGATATTGCAGGGGATGATCGCGCGGCCGCGCGCGATCTCGCTGCGCACGAATTCCGGGGTGATGAAGGCGGGCACCTCTGCGCCAAAGCTTTCGCCGTCGGCAAGTGCTGCTACGGCGCGTTCCAGCTGGACCTTCCGCCCAAGATTTTCCCGGGTCGCGACGTAGATCATCTCCTTGGTGATGATGCCGGCGCGGGCGAATTCGAGCTGGGTGATCATGTGGCCGTCGAGACCGCGCAGCGGCTTGTGGTGCGCCTTGAAGGCGGCGGCGGCCTTGTCGCCGGAGACGTTGCCGTTATCGACCGGTTTTACATCGCGGCCCTGATATTCCTCGACGCCGCCGCGCTCCTTGACCCATGCGATGCGCGCGCGGGAGAGCCCGGCGTTGACGTCTATCGTCACCGACGTATCGGTATAAGGACCGGAGGTGTCATACACCGGCAGGTTCGGCTCGCCGGCGCCTTCGCTCAGCATGATCTCGCGCAAGGGCACCCGGATATCGGACGCCTCATCAGGCGTGACAAAAATCTTGCGCGAGGATGGCAGCGGGCCGGTGGTCACTGCGGGAAGCGTGGTGTCCGGGTTGGAGCGGATGTTCATGGCGTATCCTCCTGTGAAGTTCTATCTAGTTGCTGCGTCATCCTGAGGTGCTCGCCGTCCTTCACGGCGAGCCTCGAAGGATCGCCACAAGCACGCCTGCAGCCCATCCTTCGAGACGCCGCGCAAGATGCGCGGCTCCTCAGGATGACGGCGAAAACGGTGAGTCTCATCACTACGCGGCCTCCGCGTTCTGTCCGAGCCACGCGCGCACCCGCGCGTCGGGATCGGCGTTCTGGGTGACATCGCTGACTACGGCGATGGAATCGGCGCCGGCGGCGAAAATGTCAGCGGCCTGTTCCAGCTTGATGCCGCCGATCGCCACCAGCGGAATGTTGCCGACGCGCTTTTTCCATTCGGTGATCTTTGGGATGCCCTGCGGCGCAAAGCGCATCGATTTCAGCGTGGTCGGGAAGATCGGCCCGAGCGCGATGTAGTCGGGTCTTGCCCGGAGCGCCGTTTCCAGCTCTTCGTCGTCATGGGTGGAGATGCCCAGCGTAAGGCCGGCATCACGGATCGCAGCGAGATCGGCGTCCGCCAAATCCTCTTGGCCGAGATGCAGATGCTTGGCGCCGGCGACCACAGCCGCCCGCCAGTAATCGTTGACCACCAGTTTTGTCGGCGTGCCCTTGGTAACCTCGAGCGCATCGCTGACGATCTGCAGCGCCGCGCCATCGTCGAGGTCCTTGGCGCGCAGCTGCACCGTGCCGACGCCGAGTTTTGCCAGGCGCGCGACCCAGGCGACGCTGTCGACGACGGGATAGAAGCGGTCAGGATACGGCATGCCAGAACGGGGTCCCGATGACAGGGGTTGAAGGAGAGGCAAAATCGCGGGCTTGCATCAGCCCGGCTTCGTAAGCCGTGCGGCCGGCCTCGACCGCAAGTTTGAATGCGCCCGCCATCGCCACGGGATCGGCGGCCTTGGCGATCGCGGTGTTGAGCAGCACGGCATCGTAGCCGAGTTCGAGCGCTTCGGCCGCGTGGCTCGGCGCGCCGAGGCCGGCATCGACCACCAGCGTGATGTCCGGCAGCCGGTCGCGCAGCAGTTTCAGGGCATCGCGGTTGATGATGCCTTTCGCGGATCCGATCGGCGCCGCCCACGGCATCACGATCCTGCACCCCGTTTCGACCAGCCGCATCGCGACGCTGAGGTCTTCGGTGCAATAGGGGAACACCTCGAAACCGTCCTTGATCAGGATGTCCGCGGCTTCGACCAGGCCGACCACGTCGGGCTGCAGCGTGTCGTTGTCGGCGATCACTTCGAGCTTGACCCAGCTTGTACCGAACAGTTCGCGCGCCAGCTTGGCCGTGGTCACCGCCTCGCGTACGCTGCGGCAGCCGGCGGTGTTGGGCAGCACGGTGACATCGAGTTCGCGGATCAGCGACCAGAACGCATCGCCGGTCTTGCCGCCGGCGGCTTCGCGGCGCAGCGCCACCGTAACGATCGCGGCGCCCGAGGCGCGGATCGCATCCTGCATGATCTTCGGCGAGGGATACAGCGCGCTGCCGACAAGTAAGCGGGAGGTGAAGGGTTTGTCGTAGAGGTTCAGCATGGCGTCAGCGTCCCAACACACAAAGCCGTCATCCCCGCGAAAGCGGGGACCCAGTATTCCAGAACGCCTGAGATTAACCCGAGGCGATGCGGCGGACTGGGTCGCCCGGTCAAGCCGGGCGATGACATTTGAATATGCTGCAAGCCCATCCTCACCCTCCCTGCCGCGGCGTGATGATCTCGATCTCGTCGCCGGGCCGAAGCCGCGTCTCCGCCCAGCGGCTGCGCGGCAGCACGTCGTAATTCAGCGCGATCGCGAAATGCGTGCCTTCATATTCGAGCTCGCCCAGCAGCGCATCGACATGATCAGCCGATATCTCGCGCGGCTCGCCGTTGACGGTCACGCGCATTGCATCACCTCATTGTCGATCACGCCGCGCTCGACATAGCCGAGCGTCAGCTCCGCCAACGCCGGGGCCAGCAGAAAACCGTGGCGATAAAGTCCGTTGACCGCGATCTTGCGGTCATCGATCGCGATGCGCGGCAAATTGTCGGGAAACGCCGGGCGCAGGCCTGAGCCGATCTCGACAATGCGCGCTTCGCCGAACGCCGGATGCACGGCGTAGGCGGCGCTCAGCAATTCCAGCGCCGAGCGCACGCTGATGCTCGCGTCCTCGCGCTCGATGGTGGTGGCGCCGATCATGAACTGGTGTTTGGCGCGCGGGATGATGTAGAGCGGCCAGCGCGGATGGATCAGCCGCACCGGGCGTGCGAGAGCGATCTCGGAGGTCTCGACGATCACCATCTCGCCCTTGACGCCGCGCAAATCGCGTTGCGTATCGCGTGCGAACAGTCCGCGGCAATCGACCACGATGCCGTCGGTTTCCTCGGCGCGCCGTTCGCTGTCGAAATGGATGCTGCCGCCGGCGGCGGCAATGCGCGCATGCAATTCCGGCAGCACGGCACGGGGTTCGACATGGCCTTCATCGGGAAAAAACAACGCGTCGCGAAAGCGGCCGTCCAGCCAGGGTTCAAGTTTCAACACCGCTTCGGCATCGAGGCGCCGGTGGCCCGATGTCAGCTTCGCAAAGCGCTCGAAGTCGGATCGGTCGCGCGGGTGCGACACCACCAGCGAGCCGTTGAACGGCGTATCGGGAAATTCGTCGCGCCACAGATCGAGCGAGCGGATGCCGAGCCTGCTGATGACGGGCTCGGACGCCTCGCGTTCGCAATACGGCGCCAGCATGCCGCCGGCCCAGTGGCTGGTGGCCTGCGTCATGTCGGCGCCGCCGCGCTCATGCAGCGTGACCTCGTGGCCCGCTCTGGCGAACAGCAGCGCCTGCCATGCGCCGGCGATGCCTGCGCCGATCACCGAAACGGGAGATTCCCCCCGTGAAGACGTCGAACTCTGGTACATCCCTGTCCCTTCGCCGGCATGACCCGGATCAGGTTCAAAGGGTCACCGCGGTCCTAAATCCTTGCGACAGGATCTCAGCGTGCGGTATCTCAGCTCCTCATCGGAGCTCCCCTCGGAACGAAGCTAATGTAAGCCGATGCGGCGGAGTGTCAACGCCGCAGAAGCGGAACTCCACCGCCATCGTGCCCCGGACGCAGCGCAGCGCGTAGCTCTTCGCGCAGCGGTGCGCTGCTGAGCCGGGGCCGTAACGAACGCCGATGCCTGGCGTGGTCCCGGCTCTGCGGAGCGGCATGAAGAATGCCGCACCGTGTCCGGGACACGGGCTACTTGACGACCTGCTGTGCGTTGGCGCTGGTCAGTTCTTCCAGGCGGGGCGGGGCGGAATGCCGCTGCCGCTTGGCGGCGTGATAATAGCCGCTGGCGTAGTAACGCACCGCGCGCTTGTGGTCGCCATTTGCAGCGCGGTAGGCGCCGGCGAGATATTTTACCGCGTAGGTGAGATTGGTGCCGGGATCGCGCAGCCCTTCGGCGGTGCCGGTGTAGCCGAGGCCGCGCGCGGTGCCGAGCTTGATCTGCATCAGCCCGATGTTGCCATGGCTGACAAGGTGGGGCCGGTAGCCGCTTTCGCGCACGATCACCCGATGCACCAGCGCCTCCGGCAGTTCGTTGGCCTTGGCATGGGCCGCGACCAGCGCGTCGTACTGCGCATCCCGCGCCTGCGCGCCTTGCAACGGCAATGCCGCGAGGATGACCAACGTGGCGATAGTGACGGCGGATTTCACGGTGGACGGGTCCCGGCGAGGGCGATGCAGCGTTGCAAATGCTTACGCACCCCAATTGTTGCGCCGATGTGGCCAAACCCCGGCATTTTCGGGCGGCTTACCGGCCCGTTCGCGCTCCGGATTTACCAACAATTATGCCCTGGCGTGCTTCGATCCCTGGGCCAACCCTCCCTTTACGCGAAGGCGCCCGCGATGACGATGTCCACAACCCATGTCACTGAGGCCGCCAACCCGATGCGTGGGCTGCTGCCGCTGTGGGTCGGCGTCGGCGTCTATGCGGTGTTCGTGCTGGCCGGCAATCATCTGCTGATCGATCCCGACACCATGTGGCAGATCACCGTCGGCCAGTGGATTATCGATCACGGCATGGTGCCGCAAACCGACGTGTATTCCTTCACGATGCGCGGCCAGCCCTGGATCTCGACGCAATGGCTGGCGCAGGTCGCCTATGCCGCGGTCTATTCGACCGCCGGCTGGACCGGGCCGGTGGTGCTGGCATCGGCTTGCATCGCAGCGACGTTCGCGCTGTTCACGCGGTTTTTGGCGAGGCACTTGAGCGAAAGCTCGACGCTGGTGTTCGTCGCGGCGGCGCTGGCGCTGACGGTGCCGCACCTTTTGGCGCGGCCGCATGTGCTGGCGCTGCCGGTGATGATGGCATGGGTCGGCGGACTGGTTGCGGCGGCCGATCGCCGCGATGCGCCGTCGTTCCGGCTGCTGCCGTTGATGACCTTGTGGGCCAACCTGCATGGCGGGTTTGTCCTTGGCCTCGCGCTGATGGCGCCGATCGCGGTCGATGCGGTGTGGGGCGCCGATGCGCGCACGCGCAGATCGCTGGCGCTGCGCTGGGCCGCATTTGCCGTTGCATCGCTCGCCGCGAGCTGCGTGACGCCCTACGGCTGGAATTCGCTGTTGGCCTCGCGAAAGATTCTCGCTTTGGGCGAAGCGCTGCCGCTGATCATGGAATGGCGTCCTGCGGATTTTTCTTCTCTCGGCCCGCTGGAGGTCTGTCTGCTGCTTGGGCTCGGGCTCGCGCTGTATCGCGGCATCACGCTGCCGCCGCTGCGCATCGTATTGTTGCTCGGCATGCTGCACATGGCCCTCAGCCAGATGCGCAGCCTGGAAACCCTTGCGCTGCTCGTGCCGCTGTTTCTCGCAGCCCCCCTGGCCAAGCAGATCGGCGCCGCCGACGATCATGCGAAGCCGGCCGGCGCGCCGCGCCGCCTGCTGTTCGCTGGCCTTGCAGTCGTGCTGCTCGCAGGCACCGTGGCCTACGCGTCGGTGGTTCGCTTCGAACCGCATACCCGCGGTTCGCCGGTCACGGCGGTTGCGGAATTGAAGAAGCTCAATTTGAGCCGGGTGTTCAACGATTACGATTTCGGCGGCTATTTGATCGCCAACGGCGTGGCGCCGTTCATCGACGGGCGCACCGAATTGTACGGCGAAAAATTCTTCGTCGATCACAATGCCGCCAGCGGCCTGATGAAGCCTGAAAACTTGTTCCGCCTGCTGGAAGAATACAACATCGAGGCGACGCTGATGCGGACGCAGAGCGCCGCGACCACACTGCTCGATCACATCGACGGATGGCAGAAAGTCTACGCCGACGACATCGCAACGATCCACGTCCGCAAGCCGGGTGCGGTGCATACGCTCGGGCCGGCGGTTAGATGAAAAAATGTAGGGTGGGCAAAGGCGCTGTTGGCGCCGTGCCCACCATCTTGAACGCGGTTCAGATTGGTGGGCACGTTTCGCTTTACCCACCCTGCCATATTTGCGCCGCACCGCGTCCGGCACACGAGGCAATTGGCCGCCTTGACCGCGACTCAATCCGAGACTCTATTCTCGGCGAATAGCAGAAGGGGAGATGCGTCATGGCCGCTGTCCGTTTGCATTATTCGCACAACGAAAATCTGCCCCACGAAAATCCCTGCGCCCAATGCGGCAAGCCGATCGCCGCGCCGGAGTGGTTCGAGAATGGACCGCGCCGCACGTCGTATCTTTGGCGCTGTCACGCCTGCGGCTATCGTTTTGAAGCGGTGGCGTTTTTCGATTCCGGCGAGGACGCCATCGCGGCCTGATGGAACCGGCCCGCAGCCGAAACGTTGTTCGGTATCCACATCGACCTTAAGGAGGGTGGGATGGTTATCGACACCATGACAAAACCGCACAATCTGATCGCGAGTGACCGCGTTGAAGGCACCGCGGTGCGGCGGCCGAACGGCGACAAGATCGGCCACATCGAGCGGCTGATGATCGACAAGCTCAGCGGCAAGGTCTCCTACGCGATCCTCAGCTTTGGCGGATTCCTCGGCATGGGGACCAGCCTACTGCCGCTGCCGTGGGCGCGGCTGACGTATAACCGCGCGTTTGAAGCCTATCAGCTCGACATCGCCGACGAAGAATTGAAGCGCGCGCCGTCGTTTGGCGCCGACAAGGATTTTGACTGGGGCGATCGTTCCCAGGAGGAGGCACTGCATCGCTACTACGACGTACCGCCGTACTGGGGCGGATTCTAGGGCAAGGTCCATTTGCGCCGGATGGAACCGCGCAAATTGTTCCGACCCGCGGAACAGTTCTTCAATTCATGGGTTACCCCGTGTCGAATTTACCAGGGAGAATCCACAATGTTTGCAAAAGCCATCAAGGCCGGCTTGATCGGCACCGCGTTGTTCGCGACCGCGGCATTCGCGCAGGCCCCGACCGCAACAACCGACCGGGCCAACATGGCGCCGGCCGCGGCGAGCGATTCGTCATCCTATCAAGGCAATTGGCGCGCTTCGAAACTCGTCGGCCTCAGCGTCTACAACGACAATAACGAGAGCCTCGGGTCGATCAACGACCTGTTGACCGACAAGAGCGGGAACATCAAGGCCGTCGTGATCGGCGTCGGCGGCTTCCTCGGTGTCGGTGAGCATCTGGTTGCCGTGCCGCTGGACAAGATCAAATTCGTCAACGAGCCCGTGGCGTATGCGGGCGGCGGTGCGCCGGCCGCGGGTACACGGCCAGCGACCAGCACGACGACGGGAGCGGCGCCAACCACCGCGCCTGCGGCGACGGCCCCGAAGCCCAATCCGTGGTATCCTGATCACGCCGTGCTCAGCGCGACCAAGGACCAGTTGAAGGCGATGCCGGAGTTCAAATATTCGACATAAGGCGTCGCCTGAACCGATTAACCGCTGAAAAGCGCGTCCGGCTTCTGCCGGGCGCGTTTTTCGTTTGCTCGGTTTGTTTTTTCCAGCACGCCGGTTTTTAGGCAATTCGGCCGCCGCATTGCGCCTTTCGGCGAGGAAATCGCGGTGTTAGGCTCGGGGAGGGCAAGAGCGGCAAGCGTTCTGCCTGACACGCAACGGGAGGACGTTATGGCTGACAGCGTTTACAAGGTTATCGAACTGATCGGCACCAGCAAGGATTCCTGGGAAAAGGCCGCCAAGACTGCGGTCGACCGCGCCAGCAAATCGCTGCGCGAACTGCGCGTCGCCGAGGTCGTGCAGCTCGATATGCAGCTGGATGCCAAGGGCAGGGTCGAAGCCTATCGCGCCAAGATCAAGGTATCGTTCAAGTTCGAGGGCAGCTAATCCATCTGTCGTCCCCGCGGAGCAGGCTGGGTGAAATGTCAAATCGAGACTTTTCACACAGCCTGCTTCGCGGGGACGACGGCACTCACAGCCCCGGCAGCGCCGTCACCGATACATTGATCGCGCCACCTGTTTCCGCGATCACGCGCAGCGTTCTGGAATCGAAGGCGATGCCGGCCAGCCGCAGCGTGGTGATTTCGGCGGCGACGCGTACGCCGTCCTCGTTCTTCTGGAAATCTGATATCACCGCGGCGATGCGTTTCTGCGCATTCTGTGCGAACGGCTTGAGGTCGACCACGGCATTGTCCGCCAGCGCTTTTTGCAGGTAAGGCATCGCCGGGCCCGCGGCGGGGCCGAGCAGGCCGAACGCGGCCTCGGATTCCACCGCGAGTTCGATGTCGGTCAGGCGCAGAATCTGCCGGGCCTGATCGAGTGCCGGCTTGCCCCAGATATGCACATTGACCTCGCCGCCGAAGCCGAACCAGCTTTTCTCCTTGGCATTGACCAGCAGCGAGATCAGAAGCCGTTCGCCGGACGCCGCCAGGGTAGCGCGTTTGACCGTGACACCGACCGCCGAGCCGTCTTCTGGAAAGGTCTTGCCTGCGAGTTGCGTCTCCAGCAGCTTGCTGAGTTCGGTGAATGGCATATCGATCGGCACGCTGATGCTCAGGCGCCCCGGCGCCGGCGGCACGATGACAAGCGCCGCGGGAAACGGGCAGCTGGGTTGGGTCTGCGCCGTGGTGATGCGGGTCTCGGCCTCAAGCCCGAGCGTCAGCGTGACTGCGCTGGCATCGATGCGCGGCTGCGCCGCCACCGCCTTGGTCGGCCGCAATTCCAGCCACAGCGGCGGCAGCGGTGACGCCGCACCCTGCAACGGAATCGAGCGGCACAGTTTTGCCCATTGCGCGCGCGCGTTGGTTTCGAGCGCCGGATCGTTGCGGATGCGCGCTTGCGTGGCTGCGAGCTGGTCGTTGATCGCCTTGTCGATCACCGGCTTCATCTGTGCCGGTACGTTGACGCGCGCGCCGGCCACCGTCAGGCTGGTGTCGCTCAAATTCACCTGTGCGGCGAGGTTGGGCTCGAGGCGCCAATTCGGGCTAAGCTGCGGCCGCGCCGTCATCGCGACATTGCCCTTGATTTCCGCCGACGCGTTGATGTTCTTGATGTTGATGCTGCCGATCTGCTTGGCGGCGTTGGCGCCGAGCAGGCCGCCGAGCACGTCGCCGACCGCGCCGGTCACTTTCGACGACAGCGAACCCGTCACGTTGAGGGTGCCGGTGAGAGGCGTCGCCAGCGTCAGCATGTCCTGCGCGCCGGTGGCCGATATCGGCCCGCGCGCCGCGGTCCAGCCGATGTCGGCATTCTGCAGGATCTGCTCCACCGGGTTGGCGGCCTTGCCGGCGAAATTGCGCGGCGTACCGCGGTCGGCGGCATCGCGGATCGCGTTCAGCGTAACCGCGATCGGCACGGTGATGGTGGAGGTGCGGGGAACCTGCGGCAGCGGCGGCAGGTCCACCAGCACCGGCGCATTGCCGCCGCGCAGCGACAGCCAGTCCATCGCCTTGAGGCTGACGAGAAACGAGACCGCGATCACCGCGACCGCGATCAGGATGGTCTTGAGACGCATCGTCCCCCCGGTTGATTGCCCCCGAGGAAAGTCTACAGGGCAGGTCAGGGGCGCGCCAGAGAAAGCCCGTAGCCCGTAGCCCGGATGGAGCGCAGCGAAATCCGGGAAAGACAAATGACGCGGGTTCGGCAGTCCCGGATTGCGCTGCGCTCCATCCGGGCTACAAAAAGAAAACGGCCCCGGCGAATGGCCGGGGCCGTCTCAGTATTCAATCGCTGGATTTCAGCGGACGGCGTTACCCAGATCGGCGCGGCGGTCCATCGGCAGCACGATCACCTTGGTGCCGACATTCACGCGGGAATAGAGGTCGGCGACGTCTTCGTTGGTGAGGCGGATGCAACCGGACGAGACGCGGGTGCCGATGGTGCCGGGCGCGTTGGTGCCGTGGATGCGGTAGATGGTGCCGCCGAGATACATGGCGCGGGCGCCGAGCGGATTGCCGGGGCCGCCGGCCATCTGGCGCGGCAGATAGGGCTGGCG
>NZ_DASYMN010000457.1:0-8872 GCF_036009065.1 Bradyrhizobium sp.
TCGGCAATGGCGCCGGGCGTGCTCCGGAAAATCTTCGAATTCAATACCGGCAAGCAAAACAACTCGGTCGAATTTCCTCCGAACAATTGATCGTTCGGTCTGATCAGCGCCGCAACGCCGGCACCACGAGAAACGGGATCATCCCGAGCAGCACGCTGACCAGCGCGAACGCGATCAGCGGGTTATAGCTGTGGGTCAGATCGTGGATCAGACCGCCGCTCCATGAACCGAACGCCGAACCCAGGCCGCTGCCGATGGCAATGGCGCCGTAGATGGTGCCGACCTGTTTGCCGCGAAAGATCTTCATCGCGGTGGCCGTGAGCAGCGGACCGCGCGAGCCGATCATGCTGCCGAAGCACACGACAAAGCCGGTCAGCAGCCAGAGGTTCGGATACCACTGCAGCAGCCAGAGCATGACGATGCCGGCAATCGACAGCGCATAGCTGAACAGCACGGATGGCCGCCGGCCGATAATGCCGTCCAGCCAGCTGATGCCCAGCATGCCGAACAGCAGCACGACGCCACTGAAGCCCCAGGCGGTCGCCGCCTGCAGCGGCGGGAATCCGGCGTCGATCAGGTAGGCCACGACCTGGGCTGCGAGTGAATACATGCCGATGGCGGTGAAGAAGAAGGTGGCGAACAGCGCCCAGAACGCGTGATGCCGCATGGCGCTGAGCAGCGTCCAGCCTTCGTCGATGAAATCCGCCGCCGCGCTCCTGGCGACGGATGGCGACCCCGTCGAGAATAGCCTCCACGGCAGCAACAGCAGCGGCAGCATCAGGACCAGCGCCGTGCCGCCGAATATCTGGTAGGCGCCGCGCCAGCCGAAACGGTCGATAAATATCTGCGACAACGGCAGCAACACCAGCACGCCGGCCCCGGTCGCGGAATACACCACGGCCATGGCGGTCGGCAGCCGCGGACCAAACCAGCGGCCGAGCAGGATCGAGTTCGGGACGTTGCCAATGAAGGCGATGCCGAGGCCGACGCACAGCCCGAGGCTGACCTGAAACTGCCAGAGTTTTTGCGCGTAGGCGGCGGTCAAGAATGCGCTGCCCAGCAGGAGCAGCCCGAGCGAATAGACGATGCGGGGACCCGAACGGTCGAACAGCCGTCCCACCAAAGGCGACGCCAGCCCGCCGGCAAGTGCCGACAATGAATACACCGAGACGACTTGCGCGCGATCCCAGCCAAAGCTCTCGGAGATCGGCAGCAGAAACACCGTAAAACTTTCGCCGAGACCGCGGCCGACGACGGAGAGCGCGAAGCACAGCGCGAGCACGTTGAGCGCGGTACGAACCGGCGGTTTGGAGGCGAGGCGGGCGGAATTCTGGTCCATGAATGTGATGGAGCGCCTTTCCGCGGCAAAGAACAGTGGGCTTTGGCGAATACGCCTATGCAGGCCTGAGCAGGACGTGCTTCTTCTTCCCCATCGAAAGCTTGATCACGCCTTCCGGCGTAAGATGCGTTGGCGTCAGCGTCATCTTCTCGTCGGTGACGGCGGCATCGTTGACGCGAAGGCCGCCGCCCTTGATCTGCCGCCGCGCCTCGCCATTGGAGGCAACGAGGCCTGCCTTGACGAACAGCGCCAGCACGCCTGCGCCGGCTTCAAGCTCGGAACGGGAAATCTCCACTGTCGGCAGGTTCTCGGAGATCGCGCCTTCCTCAAAAGTTTGCCGCGACGTCTCGGACGCCTGCTTCGCCGCTTCGGCGCCATGCAGCAGTGTGGTCGCCGCGTCCGCGAGGGCTTTCTTGGCCTCGTTGATGTCAGCTCCTTTCAAGGCCCCCAGCCGCGCGATCTCGTCCATCGGCAGGATCGTGAACAGTTTGAGAAATTTCACGACATCAGCGTCTTCGACGTTTCGCCAGTATTGCCAGAAATCATAGGGACTGCATTGGTCCGCGTTGAGCCAGATCGCGCCTTGCGCGGTCTTGCCCATCTTGGCGCCCGACGCCGTCGTGAGCAAAGGCGTCGTCAGCGCGAACAATAGCGGCGTCCCCATGCGGCGGCCGAGGTCGACGCCATTGACGATGTTGCCCCACTGGTCCGAGCCGCCCATCTGCAGCCGGCAGCCCACCCGCCGCGACAATTCGACGAAATCGTAGGCCTGGCAGACCATGTAGTTGAACTCGATAAAACTCATCTCCTGCTCGCGTTCGAGGCGCAGGCGCACCGAGTCCATGGTCAGCATGCGGTTGACCGAGAAATGCCGGCCGACGTCGCGCAGCATCTCGATCCAGTTCAGTTTGGTCAGCCATTCGGCATTGTCGAGCATGACCGCATCGCTCGGCCCGGAGCCATAGCGCAGCACCTTGGCGAACACGCCGCGGATGCTCGCCTTGTTGGCTTCGATTTCCTCGAGGCTGCGCAGCGCGCGCGATTCGTCCTTGCCGGAGGGATCGCCGACCATGGTGGTGCCGCCGCCCATCAGCGTGATCGGCTTGTTGCCGCTCTGCTGCAGCCAATACAGCATCATCATGGTCAGGTAGTTGCCGATGTGCAGCGACGGCGCCGTGCAGTCGTAACCGACATAGGCGGTTGCCTCGCCTCGTGCGGCGAGCGCGTCGAGGCCCTCGAAATCGGAACATTGGTGGATGAAGCCGCGTTCCTGCAAAACATTCAGAAAATCGGATTTAAATGCAGTCATTTGTGTGCGACTCTGATCATTCTTATTTCACGCTATTTCTACTCAATTCGGCGGGGCCGCGGTTAGGGCTGCCGCGCTGCAGCGCCCTGTGGCATTATAAGATGTGCATGTTTGACACAAGTTGGACGTCAGCGCGGACGGTCCCGAAAGTGCCAATGCCATGATGATGACGGCGATCGGTCTGATGAGCGGCACCTCGCTCGACGGGGTCGATGTTGCCTTGCTCGAAACCGATGGCAAGCGGGTCAGCGCGTTCGGCCCATCAGGCTATCGGGCCTATACCGAAGGCGAGCGTGGCCTGCTGCGCCAGGCCCTGGCCGAGGCGGTGAACCTGTCGACGCGCGAGGCCCGGCCCGGAATCCTGCGCGAGGCCGAGCGCGCTGTGACGATTGCGCACGCCGAAGCTGTCGCAGCCTTCACCGCGCAACACCGCATCACCCGCGAAAACATCGATATCGTCGGTTTTCACGGCCAGACCGTGCTGCACCGGCCGGCGCAGAAAATGACGGTTCAGATTGGCGATGCGACGGCGCTGGCGCGCGCGATCCACATTCCGGTGATGCACGATTTTCGCGCGGCCGATGTCGCCGCCGGCGGGCAGGGCGCGCCGTTCGTCCCGGTCTATCATCGTGCGCTCGCCCAGTCGCTCGAGCGTGACGGGCCGCTGGTTGTGGTCAATATCGGCGGCGTTTCCAACATCACCTATATCGACGGCGCCGATACGCTGATTGCCTGCGATACCGGACCAGGCAACGCCCTGCTGGACGATTTCATGTTCCGCACGATGGGCCAGCCGTTCGATTGCGAGGGCCGCCTGGCGGCGCAGGGCGCCGTCGATGAAGCCTGGGTGGCTCGGGCGCTGCAACAGCCGTTCTTCGCGCTGCCGCCGCCCAAGTCGCTGGATCGCAACGATTTTGCGGCGCTGGAACTGCACGGCGTCGTTTCACCCGCCGATGGTGCGGCTACCCTGACGGCGTTCACGGTGGCGGCGATCGCCCGGATCGTTCCGCTGCTGCCCAATCCGCCGCGGAGCTGGATCGTCGCCGGCGGCGGCGCACGCAACCATACGATGCTCAGGATGCTGCGCGAGCGCCTCGCGCTGGCCACGGTCGAGGCCGCCGATGCGCTGGGCTGGTCCAGCGACGCCATCGAGGCGCAGGCCTTCGGTTTCCTCGCCGCCCGGGGCCTCAAGGGCCTGCCGCTCAGTTACCCCGCCACCACCGGTGTGCCGATGCCGATGACCGGCGGCATTATCGCGCGGCCCTGATCACCGCACATTGGCGAGGCGCATGTCGAGGTAGCCCGTCACCGATTCCATCAGCGGCTGCAGCTTGCCGTCGAAGAAATGGTTGGCGCCGGGAATGATCTGCTGGTCGATGACGATGCCCTTTTGCGTCTTCAGCTTTTCGACCAGCGTGTTGACGTCCTTCGGCGGCACCACGGCGTCCTTCTCGCCATGTACGATCAGGCCCGAGGACGGGCAGGGTGCCAGGAACGAGAAGTCGTAAAGGTTGGCGGGCGGCGCGATCGAGATGAAACCCTCGACCTCGGGCCGCCGCATCAGCAACTGCATGCCGATCCAGGCGCCGAACGAAAAACCCGCCACCCAGCACGCGCGGGCTTCCGGATTGATGGTCTGCGCCCAGTCCAGCGCGGATGCGGCATCGGAAAGCTCTCCGGTGCCATGATCGAACGAGCCCTGGCTGCGGCCGACGCCGCGGAAATTGAAGCGCAGCACGGAAAACCCGCGATGCACGAAGGCGTAATAGCACTGGTAGATGATCTGGTGGTTCATCGTGCCATGGAATTGCGGATGGGGATGCAGCACCATCGCGATCGGCGCGTTCTTCTGCTTTGCCGGATGATAGCGGCCTTCGAGACGGCCTGCGGGACCGGTGAAAATGACTTCGGGCATTGGTGGGTCCTTGGCAAATCGATCGGCCCGCGCCGGGTTCATCCGGCTCTCGGCAGATGAAACGCCGCGCTTTGGCGGGCCGGGTCGGGCGCCGTTGGGCTTCGATAGCAAACGGCGCTTGGTGAACTGGAGGCCGCGTTCTAACATGAGGCGTGGGGCAAAAAGCAAGCATCTTGAATGCCGTCATGCCGGCTTCGACAGTACAAGTTTCGTGAAGTTGTTATGCAGAACAGGGTCTATCTCGACTGGAATGCAACGACGCCGCTGCGCCCGGAAGCGCGCGAGGCGATGGCGGCGGCCTGGAATCTCAGCGGCAACCCGTCGTCGGTCCATGCCGAGGGGCGGGCGGCACGGAGACTGGTCGAGGATGCGCGGGCCGCCATTGCCGGCGCCGTGGGCGCCAACGTCCGCAATGTCGTTTTCACATCCGGCGGCACCGAGGCAAATTCGCTCGCACTGACGCCAGGGATCAGGCGAATTTCCGGCTTGCCAATCAACAGGTTGATTGTTGCTGCCATCGAGCACGCTTCGGTACTTACGGGCGGTCGATTTCCGCCGGAAGCGGTCGGGACCCTTCGCGTCGGCAAGTCAGGCGTTATCGACCTTAATCATCTGCGCGAAATGTTGGCCGATGGTCCGCCGGCGCTGGTGTCGGTAATGTCGGCCAACAACGAGACCGGGGCGCTGCAGCCGGTCGCCGAAGTTGCCGATATCGTCCATGGCGCAGGCGGTTTGCTGCATGTCGATGCGGTTCAGACGTTTGGAAAAATACCCCGCGATCTCAAAGAATTGAAGGCAGATCTTATATCTATTTCTGCGCACAAGATCGGCGGCCCGAAAGGCGTCGGGGCAGTCGTTCTCGCCGCGGATCTGAATGGCCTGGAGGGTTCGATCCGCGGTGGCGGGCAGGAGCTTGGGCGCCGCGCGGGGACCGAGAACGTCGCCGGCATTGCCGGCTTTGCGGCCGCTGCAAAAGCCGCGGTGGCGTCACTGGACGGCGACATGGACAGGGTCGACAAGCTGCGTAAACGGCTTGAGATCGGCTTGCGGCAGACCCGGGGCGTTTTTGTGTTCTCCGAAAAGACGCCGCGGCTGCCCAACACCACCCTGTTCACCGTTCCCGGCTTGAAGGCTGAGACCGCGGTGATCGGTTTTGACCTCGAAGGTATCGCGGTATCGTCGGGTTCCGCCTGCTCCTCAGGCAAGGTACAGCCATCCCATGTGCTGGAGGCCATGGGGTTCGGTCCGGAACTGGCAAAGGGAGCGGTGCGTCTCAGTCTGGGCTGGTCGACCACGGAAGCGGACATTGATTGCTGCCTGGAGGCTTGGCGAAAGCTCGCAAGTGCATTACTTAAAGGATACGATGAAACAGAGCTTGAACGGTTCTAAGCGTGTGTCGTCGCCTCGCTAACGTTGAGCTTTGCAGTTGATCCACCGCGGTCCTTGAAACCGCGAGCGGAGGGAAAGAAATGCCAGCCGTACAAGAGACGGTCGATCGCGTCAGGCGGGTCGACGTCGACCAGTATCGATATGGATTTGAGACGCTTATCGAGTCCGACAAGGCCCCGCGCGGGCTGTCGGAAGATACCGTCCGCTTCATCTCCGCAAAGAAGAACGAACCGGCCTGGATGCTGGAGTGGCGGCTGGAGGCGTATCGGCGCTGGCTGACCATGAAGGAGCCGGAGTGGGCGCGCGTCCATTATCCGAAGATCGACTACCAGGACCTCTATTACTACTCGGCGCCTAAAAAGAAGGAACTGGCCTCGCTCGACGAGGTCGATCCGGAGATTCTCAGGACCTACGAAAAACTCGGCATTCCCTTGCGCGAGCAGGAGATGCTGGCCGGCGTGGTGCGTCCCGAAGGCGAGCGGCGCATCGCCGTCGATGCCGTGTTCGATTCAGTCTCAGTGGCGACCACCTTCCAGAAGGAGTTGAAGCAGGCCGGCGTGATCTTCATGCCGATCTCGGAGGCGATCCGCGAGCATCCTGATCTGGTGAAGAAGTATCTCG
Organism: Bradyrhizobium sp.; assembly: GCF_036009065.1. GTDB lineage: Bacteria > Pseudomonadota > Alphaproteobacteria > Rhizobiales > Xanthobacteraceae > Bradyrhizobium. The sequence goes on from NZ_DASYMN010000457.1 coordinate 6,574, forward strand.
GTACGGTGGTGCCGACCTCGGACAACTTTTTTGCGACGCTGAATTCGGCGGTGTTTTCCGACGGCTCGTTCGTCTATGTGCCGCCGGGCGTGCGCTGCCCGATGGAGCTGTCGACCTATTTCCGCATCAATGAGCGCAACACCGGGCAGTTCGAGCGCACGCTGATCATCGCCGACAAGGGCGCCTATGTGAGCTATCTCGAAGGCTGCACCGCGCCGCAGCGCGACGAGAACCAGCTGCACGCCGCCGTGGTCGAACTCGTCACCCATGACGATGCCGAAATTAAGTACTCAACGGTGCAGAACTGGTACCCCGGCAATACGGAAGGCAAGGGCGGCATCTACAACTTCGTCACCAAGCGCGGCGACTGCCGCGGCAACAATTCGAAGATTTCCTGGACCCAGGTCGAGACCGGCTCGGCGATCACCTGGAAATATCCGAGCTGCATCCTGCGCGGCGACAATTCGCGCGGCGAGTTTTACTCGATCGCGATCTCCAACGGCCACCAGCAGGTCGATTCCGGCACCAAGATGATTCATCTCGGCAAGAACACCACCAGCCGGATCATCTCCAAGGGCATCGCCGCCGGCGTGTCGCAAAACACCTATCGTGGCCTCGTCACCGCGCACCGCAAGGCCACCAATGCACGCAATTTCACCGCCTGCGATTCGCTTTTGATCGGCGATAAATGCGGCGCGCACACCGTGCCCTATATCGAAGCCAAGAATTCGTCGGCGCTGTTCGAGCACGAGGCCACCACCTCAAAGATTTCCGAGGACGTACTGTTTTACTGTGTGCAGCGCGGGCTGAGCCAGGAAGAAGCGGTGGGCCTTGTGGTCAACGGTTTCGTCAAGGACGTGCTGCAGCAACTGCCGATGGAATTCGCGGTCGAGGCGCAGAAGCTGATCTCGATCTCGCTGGAAGGAAGTGTGGGGTGATGATCGAGCCGGACAGCATCGTCCTGGAGCATCTTCGCGCGATCCGTGGCGATATGGGCAAGCTCGTGGGCGAGATGCAAACAATGCGAGCAGAGACGACGGCGATGCGGCAATTTATGGCTGGCATGATGACGATCCAAGAGCACGATCACGTCGATATTGCCGGAATCAAGAGCCGGCTCGACCACATCGAGAAACGATTGGAATTGGCGGATTAGATAACCCTTATCTTTCGAGGCCCGCGCAAAGAGCGCTCGCACCTCAGGATGAGGGGCCCCGAACAAGAAACGGAAGAACGTATGCCTTTACTCGAAGTCAAAAATCTGCAGGTCCGTGTCGAGGAGCGTGAGATTCTCCACGGGCTGTCGCTCACCGTGAACAAAGGCGAGGTGCACGCCATCATGGGGCCGAACGGCTCCGGCAAGTCGACGCTGTCTCATGTCATCGCCGGTAAGCCCGGCTATGAGGTTACCTCGGGCGAAATCCTGTTCGAGGGCGAAGACCTGCTGGCGATGCCGCCGGACGAGCGCGCCGCCAAGGGCGTCTTCCTCGCGTTCCAGTATCCGGTGGAAATCCCCGGCGTTGCCACCATGACGTTCCTGCGCACGGCGCTGAATGCGCAGCGCAAGGCGCGCGGCGAGAGCGAATTCTCGACGCCTGATTTCCTGAAGAAAGTGCGGCAGGTCGCTGCCTCCCTGAACATTCCGCAGGACATGCTGCGTCGCGGCGTCAATGTCGGCTTCTCCGGCGGCGAGAAGAAGCGCAACGAGATTTTGCAGATGGCGCTGTTCGAGCCGAGCCTGTGCATCCTGGACGAAATGGACTCCGGCCTCGATATCGACGCGCTGCGGGTCGCCGCCGATGGCGTCAATGCGCTGCGCTCGGCCCACCGCGCGATGGTGGTGATCACGCATTATCAGCGCCTGCTGAACTACATCGTGCCGGACTTCGTGCATGTGATGTCGAAGGGCCGCGTGGTGAAGAGCGGGGATAAGGAACTGGCGCTGGAGCTGGAAGCGAACGGCTACACGCAGTTCGAAGACGCAGCCTAATGCGGATGTTGCAATGAATTTGGCTCTGGCAAAAACCGAAACCGGCCGCGCGCTCGGCGAACTCTTCGCCGTCGCCCGCGCGCGGCTGCCTGGAGTAGGCAAGGTCGCCGACACGCGTCAGAAGGCTTTCGAGGCTTATGAGCGCGCCGGCCTGCCGCACCGCCGAATCGAGGACTGGAAATACACCGATTTGCGCGGGCTGATGCGCGAAGTGCTGCCGTTGGCGGCGGCGCCGGATGCGGCGGCGCTGACCCGCGCTGCCACGGCCCTAAAACTGCACGCCATCGACGGCGTGCGCAGGCTGGTGCT
>NZ_DASYMN010000458.1:0-2024 GCF_036009065.1 Bradyrhizobium sp.
CCACCCAAGCTCCTCCTGCCCTACTGCTTCCCCAAAAAAACCACGCGATTTCACGAAGAACCCGGAAATGCACGCCGCATTGATTTGAGTGACGAAAGTAAGGAAAAGACTTTCGAGCTAGAATATTTTAAGCGCATCGGAGGGCGTGAGACATTTAGCAGCCTGTTGAAATAATGGGAGCGGGAGCGGATTGCCATCGCCCTCTGGCCGCGGGCGTGGCTAACTTTCGGCCTGCATGATCCGCTCTCAGCGTCAGGTCAAACAAGGGGAATTTTGGGTGGCGCGCAACGACCTGGCGCGGGGGCAAGCCAGCCGTTTCTATGACAAGCTCCAGGAGACGCTGGAGATCCTCGGCTTCGCGGCGAAGGTGCATGCGCTCTGCGCGCCGGTCTACAGCAGCGGGGCAAAAGGACGCCCGCCGATCGACCCCGTGGTCTATTTCAAAATGCTGATGGTCGGCTTTCTGGAGAACCTGCCCAGCGAACGGGCCATCGCCTCTCGCTGCGGCGATTCGCTGATGATCCGCCGGTTCCTGGGCTGCGATCTCGATGAAGACACCCCGCATCACTCCAGCTTCACCGTCATTCGGCAGCGGCTGGCGCCGGAGGTTTTTCAGGCGGTTTTCGAGATCATCCTCGCCGGGTTGCGCGCCCACGGGCTCCTCCGGGGCAAGAACCTCGGCCTGGACTCTTCGGTCATGGAAGCCAACGCCAGCTTGCGCGCCCTGGAGCATCGCAACACGGGCGAGGCGTACTGGGACTATGTGCGGCGGCTGGCCGCGGAGGCTGGAGTCGACGGGGAGGATGCCGCGGCCGTGCGGCGCTTTGACCGGCAGCGGCCCGGCCGCAAAACGAGCAACCAGGAATGGGTCAATCCGAACGACCCGGACGCGAAAGTGGCGCCGGCCAAAGACGGGGCGATTGACATGTTATATAAGCCCGAGCACGTCGTCGATCTGGACACCGGCGCGATCGTGCGCGCCGAGGTGCGCCTGGCCGATCAAGCCGACACGACCGACCTGGCGGAGCGCGTCATGGGGAGTGTGGCCATGGTGGAAAAGCAGCGCGCGGAGGCGCTGGCAGGGCAGGAGAAACCGGTGCCGGCGGCGCCGTGCACGCTCACCGGGGACAAAGGTTACTTCTGCGTCGCGGAGCTGGAAGTGCTGCAGGAGTGCGGGCTCAAAACCGTCCTCAGCGATCCGCTGCTCCGGCGGCGGGTGGACCAGCTGGCGCCGCCGCAACGCGCCGTCGTGCGCCGGGCGCGGCAGGCGGCGCAGAGTCGTTACGGCAAGGACTTGTTGCGGCGGCGCGGCATGCACATCGAGCGCAGCTTCGCGCATCTGCTGGACTGTGGCGGGATGCGCCGGGCGACCTTGTGCGGCCAGGTCAATCTCGACAAACGCTACCAAATCGCGGCCGCAACTTATAACCTTTCGCAGCTGATGCGGCATCTCTTCGGGATGGGGACCGCCAAGCAGGCGGCGGCGGCGGTGCAGAGCGCGCTTTGGCGGCTCCATGTCGCCCTCCACATCGCCTGGGAGCTTCTGCGAACGATCTTTCGCGGCGATCAGCAAGGGGCGTCAACGCTTCAGCAATTTTCCTCAATCGAACTCGGGGCGGGCAGTCGCCTCGTGAAAAACGGGGTTACTTCAACAGGCTGCTAAGTTCGATGGAGCGGCTCACCGCGCGGCTCACTGACGATGACATCCGCCAGATGCCCCCCCTTTCCGCGCCGGACCGCGCCGCACTACGCGCCCGTTACCAGCAAGTGCAAACGCCGGCTCCTAGCCAGCCGAAACGGAAGCCGCGTTCTTATATTAGTCATGCACTGGCCGACCGCGCACACGATTTAGTCGAGAAGCTAACAGGCGAGATCAACACGCGCGTTGGCGAAGGTGCCGTTTTTTGGGATCAACTCGTTGCCCTTGGCGAAGAATGGGAGCCGCGGCTGCGAGAGGAAATGAAACGCGCTGACACACTGATCGTCGTCGCCGGCGACGCTTGGGGCCATACGGACTGGACGAC
>NZ_DASYMN010000459.1:0-5925 GCF_036009065.1 Bradyrhizobium sp.
CCCCCCCCCCCCCCCCCCCCCCCCCGCCACGGATACAGCTTGGCGTTTGTGGCGCTACCTGTCCGCGGTGTGGAAGGATAAAGGGCGCCAAGCTCTGGATGCGTGGAGAGACCCCTCACCCGGATTGCTTGCGCAATCCGACCTCTCCCCAACGGGGAGAGGTGAAGGAAGCGGCGGCGCTGCGTCACACCTCTCCCCGGCGGGGAGAGGTCGGCTGCGAAGCAGCCGGGTGAGGGGGAGCCGCAGGCACGGCTGGTGAAGGGGATGGACAGGTTCAAAGCAAGAGCAAGAAAACGTCGCGAGTCGCAAACCAGCGCCGAGGCAAAGCTTTGGCAAGCGCTGCGCAACCGGCGGCTGGCGCGCTGGAAATTTCGCCGCCAGCATCCGATCGATCGGTATGTCGTTGACTTCGTAACACTCGACGGAAAACTGATCGCGGAAGTGGATGGCGTTACGCACGCCGAACCGGAACTGGCACGGGACAAGGCACGGTCCGACGTGCTGGAGGCCTGCGGCTTCCACATTGTCCGGGTCTCGAACACCGATGTGTATGACAATCTTGAGGGTGTGCTTGAGATGATCGAAGGCACACTTCGAATCGACTGAAGGCCCCTCACCCGGATTGCTTGCGCAATCCGACCTCTCCCCGACGGGGAGAGGTGAAGAAAGCGGCGGCGCCGCACACTCGCGCGGGACAGTCGCTCCATCTCGGCGAAATGGGTGTCGATGCGGGTGATCATCGTAGGGCAGCCGCTGTCCTACACCTCTCCCCGTCGGGGAGAGGTCGGCTGCGAAGCAGCCGGGTGAGGGGAAGCCACAGGCACAGCTGGGCGTACGGGGTACCTCTGCCCAGTGAGGGCGGAAGAACATTACAGTTCGAGTGGGTGGAGAGGCCCCTCACCCGGATTGCTTGCGCAATCCGACCTCTCCCCGACGGGGAGAGGTGAAGAAAGAGGCGGTGTCCCGTGTTCATTTCTTCCCCCGCAAAATCTCCGCGACCTGCGGGATATCCTTGTCGCCGCGGCCGGAGAGATTGACCACCATCAGGTGATCGCGCGATCGCTTCGGCGCCAGCTCCATTACCTTGGCGATGGCATGCGCCGATTCCAGCGCCGGGATGATGCCTTCCATCCGGGACAGCAGTTGAAAGGCGGTAAGCGCTTCATCGTCCGTGGCGGACAGGTAGGTCACGCGGCCGGTCTCATGCAGCCAGGAATGCTCCGGCCCGATGCCGGGATAGTCCAACCCCGCCGAGATCGAATGCGCGTCCTGGATCTGGCCGTCATCGTCCATCAACAGATAGGTGCGGTTGCCATGCAGCACGCCGGGCCGGCCGCCGGCGATCGATGCCGCGTGCAATTGCGTGAGCCCATGGCCCGCCGCCTCGACGCCGAAAATCTCCACGCTTGGGTCGTCGAGGAACGGATGAAACAGTCCCATCGCGTTGGAGCCGCCGCCGATGCAGGCGACCAGCGAATCCGGCAGGCGGCCTTCTGCCTCCTGCAGCTGCACGCGGGTCTCGTCGCCGATCACGCACTGGAAATCGCGCACCATCGCCGGATAAGGATGCGGGCCTGCGATCGTGCCGATGCAGTAATACGTGTTGTGGACGTTGGTCACCCAGTCGCGCAGCGCTTCGTTCATCGCGTCTTTCAGCGTGCGGGTGCCTGACTGCACCGGGACGACCCTGGCGCCGAGCATCTCCATCCGGAATACATTCGGCGCCTGCCGGGCCACATCGACGGCGCCCATATAGACGATACATTCAAGCCCGAACCGCGCGCACAGGGTAGCCGTGGCGACGCCATGCTGGCCGGCGCCGGTTTCGGCGATGATGCGCTTCTTGCCCATGCGGCGCGCGATCATGATCTGGCCGAGCACATTGTTGACCTTGTGCGAGCCGGTGTGGTTGAGTTCCTCGCGCTTGAGATAGATCTTTGCGCCGCCGAGATGCTCGCTGAGGCGCTCCGCAAAATACAGCGGCGACGGCCGGCCGACATAGTCCTTCAGATAGCCGTTCATCTCGGCGTGGAACGCCGGATCGGCCTTGGCCTCGGCATAGGCCTTTTCCAGATCGAGGATCAGCGGCATCAGCGTTTCGGCGACGAAGCGTCCGCCGAAAATGCCGAAATGCCCGGTCTCGTCGGGACCGCTGCGGAAGGAATTGGGCAGGTTCGGATTCATTGTCGCCTTTCGTCATGGCCGGGCATAGCCGTCCGAAGGACGGCGTCGCTTTGCTCGCCTATGTCCCGGCCATCTACGTCTTGCTTGCTGTCGTTTCGAGAGACGTGGATGCCCGGGCCTTCGCCGCGCCGAAGGGGCTCCGGCCCCGCAGGCGGGACAAGCCCGGGCAAGACGCCCTTAGTGGCGCGCGCGGCGCGGATGAAAGCGCGGATCATGTCGGGGTCCTTCAAGCCGGGCGCGCTCTCCACGCCCGAGGAAACATCGACGCCGCCGGCGCGCGTGACCCGCACGGCCTCCGCGACATTGCCGGCAGTGAGGCCGCCGGAAACCATGAAGGGAGTTTCGAGGGCGAGATTTTCCAGCACATGCCAGTCGAAGGTGGCGCCGAGGCCGCCGGGGCGGGTGGCATGTTTCGGCGCACGGGCATCGAACAGGATGTGGTCGGCGACCGCGGCATAGCCCGGCAGGCTCGCGAGATCGGCGGGCGTTTCGATCGCGAGCGCCTTCATCACACGCAATCCGAACTTCTGCTTGATGTCGCGAACCCGCGCCACCGATTCCTTGCCGTGCAATTGCAAAATATCCGGCTGCAGCGCATCGACGACGTTGGCGAGCGCCGCGTCGTCGGCATCGACCGAAAGTGCTACTTTTACAGCGCGACCCTTGGCCTGCTTGCCGAGTTCGCGGGCCTTTTCCAGGCTGAGATGCCGGGGCGAGGGCGGGAAGAACACGAATCCCACCATGTCGGCGCCGGAATCCAGCGCGACGTCGAGCGTCTCGCGCGTGGACAGGCCGCAAATTTTGACGATCAGAGACATGGTTCAACGCACCGGTTAGGGCGTAACAGGAAGGTCCTCATCCTGAGGAGCGGCCTCTCGGCCGCGTCTCGAAGGATGAGCAGTCGTGCTCATGGTTGGAGACGCGCGTAAGAACGCGCTCCTCACCATGAGGGGCTGCGGGGCGGGTTCTACAACGTCGCGCCGTGCTTGTCTCGCCGGTCGGCCCGATATCCGATGCCCTGCGGGGGCAGCGCCAGGAAGCGGGAATCGCCCCGCGAGGCGGCCGCGCCGGCGCGCAGTTCGGCCAGTTGCGCCTGCGCGCGCCTCGCGTCGGCTTCATGCTGGCGCGCCGCGCGCCGCCAGTGGCGCTGCCGGAACCAGGTTGCCGTTCCGCCCGCCACTACGCCGAGAACCGCCACCGCGATGATGACGACGAACAGCGGCATGGTGGCGCCGACAGATGGATCGCGGGAATTGAACGGATCGAACGACACCGTAACCAGATGCCGGTTGGCGACCGCAAAGACGATGAACAGCAGGCCCAGCGGAATCACGATCAGGGCCGTGAAAAATTTTCGCATGGCCTCTCTCACAGTAGAGCGATCTGGGACGCGTATTCCGCAAAAGTGGGTACCGGTTTTGCGATCAGAATACGCGCAATTTTAAATGCCTCACGCGCCCGCGTCGGGAGCGCCGGTCTCGCGGTTCAGCCGTTCGCGCATTTCCTTGCCGGTCTTGAAAAACGGCACACTCTTCTGGTCGACCGGGACATGGGCGCCAGTGCGCGGATTGCGCCCGGCGCGCGCGGGGCGATGCTTCACCGAGAACGCGCCGAAGCCGCGCAACTCGACGCGGTCGCCGCGCGCCAAGGCAGCTACGATTTCATCGAGGATCGCGTTCACAATGTTCTCCACATCCCGCTGATAGAGGTGCGGGTTGTGCTCGGCGATGCGCTGAACCAGTTCGGATTTGATCATCGAGGTTGGACCCATGGCGCGGGGACATGCATTTCCGTGAAAATGCCTTGAACTGTCAAGACGCTAAATGAAATTCCGGGCGCCGGAAAACACGTGACAAGCGGCCGATTCGGGGATTGTGACGCTGCTCGCAATGCGGGAAAGAGTGACGGAAACCGGACTTACAGGGCTTAGTTCGACGCCGCAGGACGCCACAACGCCAGCATGCCATCGAGACTGAGGTGTTCGATCGCTTGCGCGACGCCGGCCTGCTCGATCTGCCGCGCGATCGCGTTCAAGCCGAACGCGTCGAGCGTGATCGAAGCCGCGGTGCGCAGGAAAGTCAGGTCGCCGAACCGCGGCGCCAGTTTGAAATCGCGCACCGGCAGACCGCTTTTGACGTTTTTCTGCGCGACCAGCCACGCAATCGCGGTTTTCTCATCGCCGAGCTGGTCGATCAGTTTGAGATCGACCGCCTGGCGGCCGGTGAAGACCCGGCCATCGGCGACTTTTTCCAGCAGCGCGTCGTCCATGCCGCGGCGCTCTTTCACGAGGCCGCGAAACCAGGCGTAGGAATCCTTGACCAGCGAGTCGAGCGCGGCACGCGCTTCCGGACTGGTCGGCTCAAAACCGTTCGGCGCTGCTTTCAGCGGCGAGGACTTCACTTCCTCGACCTTGACGCCGACGGTCTTCATCAAGTCGGTGAAATTCGGAATTTGAAACAGCACGCCGATCGAGCCTACCAGCGAGGTCTGCTGGCCGACGATGTGATCGGCGGCGATCGCCGTGATATAGCCGCCCGACGCGGCCAGTCCTTCGACCACGACGACCAGCGGCTTCTTCGCTTTCAGGCGCACCAGCGCGTCGTAAAGCTGCTCGGAGCCGGCGGTGGTGCCGCCCGGCGAATTGATGTGCACGACGACAGCGGCGGCAGAGGATTTTTCCAGCCGCTCCAGCGCCTCGACGCGAGCCTGGTCGCTGCGGATCAGCCCCTCGATATTGAGGCGTGCGATCGAACCGGACGCGGTCAGCGCGCTGCTTCCGCCCGGCGCCGCCAGCACGCCAACGGTGACGGCGGCGGCAATGGCCACCAGCACCGCGGCGACGCGCCAGAACGTCAGCTTGCGGCGCATCCTGCGGCGGTCGACGATCACATCGGAATCAAGCGACATCGAAATTCTCCGGAGTTGCCCCGCGCGTTTTGCATCCGCAGCATGGATATCGGGTTATCTGAATACATCAATTGCGATGCAATATGAAGAAAACAAGGCCCCGTTCTCGCGTGCCCCGGATGCAGCGCAGCGTGTAGCCCTTGCGGAACGGTGCGCTGCAGAGCCGGGGCCCAGCTTGCTTGTCTAACCGGGGTCCCGGCTCTGAGCGGCATGAAGGATGCCGCACCGCGTCCGGGACACGCAAATATCATCATTAAAAAAGGGCTCCGGCCGAAACCGGAGCCCCTTATTTGTAAGGACGACGCGCGAGCCTTACTTCTCGGCGCGGCCCTTGAGCGCGGTGCCGAGAATGTCGCCCAGCGTCGCGCCGGAATCCGAGGAGCCGTACTGCGCGATGGCTTCCTTCTCTTCGGCGACTTCCAGCGCCTTGATCGAGACCTGCACCTTGCGGGCTTTCTTGTCGAACTGGATCACCCGCGCATCGACCTTTTCGCCGACCGCGAAGCGTTCGGCGCGCTGATCGCTGCGCTCGCGCGCAAGCTCCGACCGCTTGATGAAGGTGGTGAAGTCGGTGCCCGAGATCTGGACCTCGATGCCACCTTCCTTCACCTCGAGCACCTCGCAGGTCACCACCGCGCCCTTCTTGACGTCGCCGGGTTCTGCGAACGGATCGCCCTCGAGCTGCTTGACGCCGAGCGAGATGCGCTCCTTCTCGACATCGACATCGAGCACGATGGCCTTGACCATGTCGCCCTTCTTGAAGTTGTCGATCACCTGCTCGCCCGGAAGCTTCCAGTCGAGGTCGGACAGATGCACCATGCCGTCGACGTCGCC
>NZ_DASYMN010000460.1:0-1875 GCF_036009065.1 Bradyrhizobium sp.
GGATCGATACCGAGTTCTTCACTGGCGACCTGGGCGAGCGTCGTCTCCAACCCCTGGCCGTGATTCTGGATCGGCACGTCGATGATGAGCATGCCGTCAGGCGTCATCTGCAATGCCGCCTGTTCGTAGCCGAACACCACAGGCAGGCCCCGCTGCACCCATTCCGCCGTTCCGTGTGCCGTCTGTTCAAGGTAGGTGGCGTAACCAAGACCAATCTCGTAGTCGGTGCCGGCGTAACGTTCACGCAACGCGGCCACCCGCTCCGGCCGGATCATGCGGCGCACCGCCACCGCGCTCGCCTGGTAATCGCCGATATCGTAGGTCTTGCCGCCCGCCGACTTCCACGGAAACTGGTCGGGACGGACATAATTTCGCGTCCGCACCTCGATCGGGTCTAGGCCGAGATGCGCGGCGAGTTCTTCCATGGTGCGCTCGATGGCGAAACACGCGCCCGGCCTGCCAACCCCGCGGTAAGGACCCAGTGGCGACTTGTTGCTGGCGCAGGTGCGTGCGGTGGCACGGTAATTCGTGATTGCATAGGGCCCCGGCAGAAAGCCGATCGCCATGCCGGCTTCCATCGGCGCGGTCCACGGCCAGACCGAATAAGCCCCGGCGTCGACGTCGATCGAGGCTTCCAGTCCAAGCACAACGCCATTGCGGTCGGCGTGAACCGTCACCCGATAGCGGTGCTCGCGTGCATGCGGCGACGCCGTGAGGTGCTCACGCCGATCCTCGATCCAGCGTAGGGGCTTGCGGATCCTGCGGGTCAGCGCCGCGAGCGCGATCTCTTCCGGATTGAGGTTGTTCTTGACGCCGAAGCTGCCGCCGACTTCCGGGGCGACGACGCGCAATTCACGCTCCTTCATATTGAGACAGTTCGCAAGCGCTGTCCTGATGACGTGTGGAAACTGCGTCGACGAATAGATTACGAGTTCGCCGGTGCGCTCGTCGAGATAGGTCACGACGCCGCGGCCTTCGAGCGAGACGATCGCCTGGCGGTTCATCTTGTAGTCGCGCGTCAGCGTCACCGCCGCACTGGCGCGGGCGGCCTCGATGTCGCCGACATCGATCTGCGTCTCAAGGAAAAGGTTGTCCGTCCACCCGGGGTGGATCGGCGGATAAGCCGGGTCGCGGCACTGCGAAAGGTCGCTCACCGCAGGCAGCTCGTCAAATTCGACGACTACTTGGGCAGCAAGATCTTCGGCTTCGGCCCGAGTACGACCAAGGCAGATTGCGATCGGTTCGCCGACGAAACGCACCTTGCCATTGGCAAGCGCGGGATAATCCGAGCGGCGAAAGCCCTTGGCCTGCGAATCCGCTCGGATCGGCAGCACGTCGCCCAGATCGGCCAACAAGAACACCCGGTTTTGAGCGCCCTCGGGTTTCTGCACGCTGACGATATGGGCATGGGCCACGGGACTGCGCAGAAACGCGACTTCCCACATGCCGGGCTGGCTGATGTCCGCAATGAACGAGCTGCGTCCCGCGAGCAGGCGCTCGTCTTCATTGCGAAGGATCGAGCTTCCGATACCTTTCCCGCCGGATACTGCTGATGTCGCGTTCATCTGCTCACAGGCCCATGTAAGCTGATTGCACGGACGGGTCCTGAATGAGCGTCTGGGTATCGCCATGCATGCGCACGCGGCCGGACTCCAGAACATAGCCGGTGCTGGCGATCTCGAAAGCCGTCATAACGTCCTGCTCGACGAGCAGGATCGAAATGCCCTGCTGGTTGATCTTGACCAGGCTGTCAGCGAGAAGTTCGACCGCCTTCGGCGCCAATCCGAGCGACAGCTCGTCGATCAGAAGGAGCTTTGGGCGAGCCATGATGCCGCGCCCGATCGCGCACATCTGCTGTTCGCCGCCGGACATGGT
>NZ_DASYMN010000461.1:0-19142 GCF_036009065.1 Bradyrhizobium sp.
GTTTTCGACGCCGTCCCAGGCCGGATTCTTGAAATTATCGGAGAATGCGTTGCTGAAACCCCAGCTGTTGTTCGATACGTCGACATTGACTTGCAGCGCGAGCAGATGCGCGAGCTCGTCGACCGACGAGCCGCCAAATCCGAATCTCGCATAGTAACCCACCAACGTTGCCTCCGGAGCAACGCCGACCGCTCCCAGCTGGTTGGTTGCCGATGCGCCTATCACTCCGGAGACCCACGTGCCATGCGCCTCCGCGGCGCTATCCGGCGCGATGTTCGTGACGCCGGTGGTGTCCCGAGGATCGAAGCTCTTGCTGATATCGAACCGACCGACCAGGTCGAGATTTGAAATATCGAATCCCTGGTCGATGATGCCGACCTTGACTCCGGATCCCGAGTACTCGATCGAAATCTTGTCGACGTTTGCGCCGGATTCGTCGCCGCCGACTGTCAGATACCCGTCCAGATACCATTGATATGATCTGTAGGTATTCTCCGCAGCAAGGCTTGACGCATAAACCGGTGCTGCAACCGCGCCGGCCGTCGCGACATAGTCGCCGTCGGACGCATCGCCCCTTAGTGTATTTTTGCTTGGCATTTTCTTCTCCCCAACCCCGGGGAGACGATGCCAACAAGAAATTTAGATCACGGTGGAATTGGCGCTCAAATTGTCAGGTTCGAAATGATGATTTGTTTAGGACCTTTGCTCATCGGATTTTTACGCTGCGTCGATGCCCGCGAAAGATGCTTTACCAAAACAAAACCGAAAAGTTCTTTGCGCGGCACGCAAGGGTGCTGTCGGTCGCAAAACACCGGAAACGCAGGTGGTGCTGCAAACATTGCTTTGATCGAAAGCATCTCTGTTAATGCATCAGCAAGCCTTCTTCGCCGTTAACTACACCGGTTCGTTTACGCGTTGTTTGCGTCCCGCGTAATCCGCAATGGATTTGCCTTGCTCCGTTAAAGATACTTTGAGCATAAATGCATCGCATGCCGTCGGGTTCGCGCCCGAAGGAATGGCATTTCGGCAACCCCATCCAGCGCCGGGTCGGCATCTGGCTGCGTACAGCATTCAAAAATGGGAGCGCCGCTCGCCGGCGCCTTGCGGCTGACCGATGTTTGCGACTTCGCCCGCCGCGTGGTGCGGATGTAGCGGCCCTGGGACGCCTGGCCCCCGCCGACAGCAAAGTCAGCAAAAAGGCGAATCCAAGCGCTAGGCCTGACACGGCGGCGCCAATCCTTGGTTCAAGTTGGAACCCAAATCCATGTTATCCGTTGCTGCCGACAGTAATTGGTCCAAAGGAGCGAAAGATGTCACGTGGGATGCCATCGATGACGGCGTTGCTGGGCTTGGTTGCCCTGGCGGGATACCAGAACAGGGACAAGATCGCAGAACTGCTCAAGGGCGTCGGCGGCACTACGCAGCCCGGCGCCGGCGGAACGCAAGGCCCGCTAGGGGGCCTGCTGTCAAATTTGAGCGGGGCGCTCGCCGGCGGCGGCGCAGGGGGACTGTTGAGTGGCGGATTAGGCGAACTGCTTGAGCGATTTCAGCAGAACGGCCAGGGAGACGCCGCGCAGTCATGGGTCAACCAGGGCCCCAATAAGGAGCTTCCGCCACCGCAGTTGAAGCAGGCGATCGGCCCCGATGTGCTGGCCGCGCTGGAGCAACAAACCGGCCTGTCCCAGGAGGAACTGCTGGCGAGGCTGTCCCGAGAACTCCCTGCCGCGGTGGACAAATACACCCCCGACGGCAGGCTGCCGAACTAGACGCATTTTTTGACCTGAACAAAAGGATCAACGCAATGGGCATTCTGTGGACGATCATCATTGGATTCATAGCCGGCGTCATCGCCAAGTTCCTCATGCCAGGAGACAATGAGCCGTCCGGCTTCATTCTCACGACCATTTTGGGAATTGTAGGAGCTTTCGTTGCGACCTATCTGGGTCAGGCGCTGGGCTGGTATCGGCCGGGTGAAGGCGCCGGGCTTATCGGCGCTGTCGTCGGCGCCATCATCGTGTTGCTGGTCTACGGCATGATTGCAGGGCGCCGCCGAACCATCTAGTTCAGCCTTCGCGCAGGCCGGCTTAAGTCATCGCGCTCGCTGCTCCGACCGCCACGGCAAAATGGCGGTCGGCTTGGAGCCTGATGTCAAGTCGAAATGCGTCATTGCGAGGAGCGCAGCAACCAAGCAATCCAGTCTACTCTTGCGGCTCTGGATTGCTTCGCCGCGCCTGCCATCGGGCGGCGCTTCGCGCCGACCCGTTGGCTCGCAATGACGACTCAACAATAGCGCATCACGCTCTACAGCGTCGCTCACGACCAGCCCGATCCGATGAAGTTGGATAAGGCGCTGGGATGTTGCACGGACTTTGGCCACCAAGGTGCAAATCCGATGGTTGCGACGAATTCCAAAGAAAAGGTTCGAGCACCCCGGCGCTGGTAAGGCATCGGTGGAACTCTTTGTTTCCGCGCAGATTGTTTTCACGTCATCGAGCGGAACGATTGATGCATCGATAAGCCGTCGGTGCATTGAAACCGATGTCGACGACCGTTTGTTCGTCACACCAAAAAGCAGTGGTCGCAGCCACCGAGGCGTTAGTGAAAAAAACCTGGATTCTCTGCAAGTCGACCGTCCTTTCATTCATCGAGGACGATGCTCTCAGCAAGGGCGCGGCCATCGCGTTCTATACGGTCACCTCGATCGCGCCGATCCTGCTGATCGTGGTCGCGGTCGCGGGCCTCGCCTTCGGCCAGGAAGCCGCGCAAAACGGTATTGTCGGGCAACTCACCGGCCTGATGGGCAAGGAAAGCGCCGAGTTTCTTCAGTCCGCCATTGCCGGCGCCCAAAACAAGTCCTCGGGAACGCTGGCGACGCTGATCGGCGTGGCCACGATCATCGTGACCGCCTCGGGGGTGTTCGGTGAAATGCAGTCGGCGCTGAACACGATCTGGAAGATCGATTCCAGCGGCACACCGATCTCCAGACTGATACGAGCCCGCGCGGCCAGCCTGGGTCTGGTCGTGTCGCTCGGATTCCTCATGATGGTTTCGCTGGTCGTCAGTGCCGGCCTGACGGCGCTGGGCGACTATCTGAACGCCGTCCTGCCGTTCGGCAAGGTGGTGCTGACGATCCTCAACGGCATTGTTTCATTTTTGCTGATTTCCGTGCTTTTCGCGGCGATCTACAAGGTGCTTCCGGACCGGCCGATCCAGTGGCGCGACGTCGTCGTCGGTTCTGCCGTGACGGCGCTGTTGTTCACAGCCGGGAAATCGCTGATCGGCTGGTACATCGGCAGCAGCGCCGTGGCGTCCACCTATGGCGCCGCCGGTGCCCTCATCGTCATCCTGCTCTGGGTCTACTATTCTGCGCAGATCTTTCTGCTCGGAGCCGAATTCACCAAGGCCTATTCCGATTTTCGCACCGGCAAGCCGCGGCAGACGCCAGAAAGCCGCCCATCCGATCGGCTGCAAGAGGCGAAGCCGTGAGCCAGCACTGGCCGTCAAGACTCTGGATCGTGCGGCATGGCGAAAGCGCCGGCAATGTCGCGCGGGACGCCGCCCATGCGGCGGGACTAGCCGACATCGCGATCGACGCACGCGACGTCGACGTTGCTCTCAGCCCGCTTGGTGAACAGCAATCGGAGGCTTTGGGCCGATGGTTTGCGTCCATGCCGCCGGACCAGCGGCCCGAAATCGTGCTGACTTCGCCATATCTTCGTGCCCGGCGCACCGCCGCAATCATACAGGAGTCGGCGGGCCTTGCGGCCGGCTTCTCCGGTTTCGTCGTCGACGAGCGGCTGCGGGAAAAGGAATTCGGAATCCTGGACCGCCTGACCCGTCTTGGGATCGAGCAGCGGCATCCCGAGCAAGCCGCATCCCGCCGGCTGGTGGGAAAATTCTATTTCAGGCCGCCGGCGGGAGAGAGCTGGTGCGATGTGATCCTGCGGCTCCGCGGCATGCTCGACACCATCAGCCTGCACTATGGCGGCAAGCGCGTCCTCATCGTGGGTCATCAGGTGGTGGTGCTCTGCATGCGCTATGTGCTCGAAAACATGGACGAGGAAACCATCCTTGCCATAGATGCCGAGGGTGACGTGGCTAATTGCGCGGTCACCGAATTTTCCTTCGAACCGGGAAAACACGGCGACGGTTCTCTGGTGCTGACGAAATACAATTTCGTGGCGCCGCTGGAGCGCGAAGGCGCGCCGGTCACATCCAGTCCCGACGCGAACGTGGCCGCGCGATGAGTCCGGTTGCCGTCACGGCCGAGTTGCTTCGCGCACATCCGCTGCCCAGACACGACCAGGAGAGCGACAAGCAGGCGAGGGGACGCGTGCTCGTGATCGCGGGAAGCGCTGAGGTGCCGGGAGCTGCGCTGCTGGCCGGACTTGGCGCATTGCGGGCGGGTGCCGGGATACTGCAGATCGCGACCTGCCGGTCGGCCGCTTCTCATCTCGGGGTCGCAATGCCGGAAGCGATGGTGGTCGGGTGCCGCGAAACGCCGGCCGGAGGTATCGATCCTGCGAACGCGCCCCGGTTGACCGAACTCGGCTCCGGTTGCGACGCGGTGCTGATCGGTCCGGGCATGACGGACGAGCCGGCCGTGGCCGAGCTGACGTCCGAATTGCTGAAGCGTCTGCAAACGCCCGTCTTCGCTCTCGATGCATCCGCATTCGTGACTCTCAAGGCGAGTGAGATGCCCAGCGGCCGTGCCGGCCGGATCGTGGTGACACCGCATTCCGGCGAAATGGCGAAGTTTCTTAATGTCCAGCGCGAGCAGATCGACGACGCGCCGCTGCAGGCCGCCCGTCGGGCTGCGGCGGCGCTGCAGGCAGTGGTAGCCATGAAAGGCGCAAGCACCCATGTCGTAGCACCGGACGGCGAGGCCTGGCTTTCCGACAATGGTTCGATCGGTCTGGCAACCTCGGGATCGGGCGACACCTTGGCAGGCATTCTGGCCGGACTGCTTGCCAGAGGAACGCATCCGCCGTTGGCGACCATCTGGGCCGTCTACATGCATGGCGAGGCCGGCCGCCGCCTGGCAAAGAGGAACGGCACCTTCGGCCTGCTGGCACGCGAGATCCCCGGCGAAATTCCAAGCATCATGCAGGAACTGAGCGGCGTTTAGATCGCCTTACGGTGCAACACTCTTTCTGCGTCATACGCGGGCTTGACCCGCGTATCCATCGAGCTTCGCAAAGAATATTTTTCGAAGAGGATGGATGGCCGGGTCGAGCCCGGCCATGACGAAAGGACGTCACGGCCCTGGCACTGCAGCGCACCACGCCGCAAGTGCGGCGCGCTGCGTCTGGGGCGCGATGCCTCGCATGGCTTTCAGCGCATCTTGACGCCCGGCTCGCGGCTCCAAAGGCGGAGCTTGCCGAGCGTATTGACGAAGCCGGCGACGTCCTTTGAGCTCTTCAACGCAATCACGCCCTCGTCCAGCGTCTCGGCGATGCCGGCCTTTTCGAATAGCGGCATGACGGCTTCGACGTAGCCGATGAACTTGCAATGCGCGAAAGCGTCGGCGACGAAATCGCGCGCCGTCGACTCCTGCACCAGATCGTCTATCGCGGTTTTAGCGGGCAACAGCGCGACCGCGTCGTAGAGAACGGAAGGTCCGCCGTCGACCATCTGGTCGGCTTCGATCCAGCTGCCGTCGCTGAGCTTGGCGCCGCCGACCTTGGGCGCGATGATTTCGAACGTGGCCTTCTCTCTCTTTAGCGCCGTTTTCAACGCTTTGACGATGGCCGCGTCGGAGCCGTCGGTGACGAGAATGCCGAGCTTGCGGCCTTCGAAGCGCTGCGGCCCCTTCTCGACAATGCTGAGCGCAGGCGACTCCTCCAGATCCTGCCGCGTCGGCATCGCGGCATCGGCGGGTTTCGGCATCGCCTTGAGGCCGAGGGCCGCTGCGACCCTGTTGGCAAGCGTCTCGTCGATGTTAAGCAGGTGCGACACCATCCGCTCGCGGATGACTTGTGTCTGGACCTTGCTCAGTTCGAACGTGAGCGCGGCCGCGATGTGATGCTGTTCGCCGCGAGTCTGGCTGATAAAAAACTGCCTTGCCTGGCTGTAGTGATCGGCAAAGCTTTCCGCGCGCAGCCGGCGTTTGGCGCCTTCCTCGAGATCGGCAAACGGCGTGAAGCCCGCCTCGGGAGACTCGCGTGGGCCTTCGCCGAATGAATTGGGCTGATAATTCACAGGCCCGACAGGGTTGCGCATCGCCATGTGGCCGTCCTGCTGGAAGTGATGGAACGGGCACTTTGGCGCGTTGATCGGGATGTGGGTGAAGTTCGGACTTCCCAGGCGCTTCAACTGGGTGTCGAGGTAAGAGAAGTTACGCCCCTGCAGCAGCGGGTCGTTGGAGAAATCGACGCCGGGCGGCACGTTTTGGGTCATGAACGCGACTTGTTCAGTCTCGGCAAAGAAATTGTCCGGCATGCGGTCCAGCACCAGCCTTCCTACGGGAATCGGCGGCAGAACCTCCTCAGGAATAATCTTTGTCGGGTCGAGCACGTCGAATTCAAAACTGTCGGCGAAGGCCTGGTCGAACAGCTGGAACTGCAACTCCCATTCCGGGAAATTGCCGGTCTGGATCGCGGTCCACAGGTCGCGGCGGTGGAAGTCCGGATCGGCGCCGTTGATCTTCACCGCCTCGTTCCACAGCACTGACTGAAGACCAAGCTTCGGCTTCCAGTGAAACTTGACGAAAGTCGACTCGTTCTTCGCATTGATCAGGCGGAAGGTGTGGACGCCGAAGCCTTCCATGAAACGGAACGAGCGCGGAATCGCGCGGTCCGACATCACCCACATGATCATGTGCATGCTTTCGGGGGTCAGGCTGATAAAATCCCAGAAATTGTCGTGCGCGGATTGCGCCTGCGGAAATGCGCGGTCCGGTTCTTCCTTGACGGCGTGGATGATGTCGGGAAACTTGATGGCGTCCTGGATGAAGAATACCGGGATGTTGTTGCCGACGATGTCCCAGTTGCCTTGCTGGGTGTAGAGTTTTACCGCGAATCCGCGGACATCGCGGGCCAGATCGGCCGAGCCCTTGCTGCCCGCTACCGTCGAGAACCGCACAAACGCCGGGGTCCGCTCGCCGGCGCGCTGGAACAGGTCGGCGCGGGTGTACTTTGCGAGCGGCTTGTAGTTCTCGAAAAAGCCGTGCGCGCCGTAGCCGCGCGCGTGGACAACGCGCTCCGGGATGCGCTCGTGGTCGAAATGGAAAATCTTTTCGCGGAAATGGAAATCCTCCAGCAGGGCCGGTCCGCGCGGACCGATTTTCAGCGAGTTCTGGTCGTCCGACACCGGACCGCCCTGCGCCGTGGTCAGTACCGGCACGTTCCCTGCGGCAATCTGATGAAGTTCGCCGCCTTCACCGCGATCCAGTTTCTGGTCGTGGATTGTTGCAGCCTTGCTGCTGGAACGTTTGGATTTCGCCATTTGATGCTCCCCGGTGCTGGTGTGCGGAGCCCAATGCCTCAGAACGCCGGACGTTCCCAGCCGGTGCCGCAGCGCGATGACTTGCCGGCACGCATCGGGTGGCAAGTCCAGTGCCGCGGCTCTGGAACATTCACCGCCGCTCCCGATTAGGAAACTGCCGACCGGATTGGTCCGATCGGGCCAATTAGCAGGTGATCGAACTTGGTCGCTCCGGGCCTTGCCTTCACGAATTTCGTTGTTGTGGCGGTCATCGTCGCGGCGCTTTATTTCACCCGCGACATCCTCGTACCCATCGCACTCGCCGTCTTGCTTAGCGTCCTGCTTGCGCCGCTGGTCAGGATTCTTCAGCGCTGGCGGCTGCCGCGGTGGCTGGCCGTGATGTCCACCGTTGTCGGCGCCCTGGCCGTCGCGTTAAGTCTCGCGACCATGGTGATGATCGAAGTCAATCTCCTGGTCAGCGATCTGCCGCGCTACCAGGCGACGCTGGCAAGCAAGGTGCACAATCTGCGGGATGCGCTGCCCACCGCCGGTCTGCTCAAGAACGCATCCATCATGCTCAAGAACCTCGACAAGGAGTTGAGCACGCAGGAGGACAGGGTCGCGCCCGCCTCGAGGGAAGCGCTTTCCCAGGACCGTGCCAAAACCTCTCCGATACCGGTCGAAGTGCATCAGCCCGATCCGGGCGCCTCGGAAGCATTGGTCGCGATGCTGCGGCCGCTCGCGGCGCCGTTCACCACGAGCGGAATTGTCGTGATCTTTCTCACCTTCTTTCTCTTTCAGCGGGAAGACCTCCGCAACCGTTTCATACGGCTGGCCGGCAGCGGGGATCTGGAGCGGACGACCGCGGCGCTGAACGACGCCGGTCGCAGGCTTGGACGTCTGTTCGCGACCCAGTTGGTTCTGAATGCGATTTTCGGCGCCGTCATTGGACTGGGTCTCGCTGTCATCGGAGTGCCCAACGCGCCGCTGTGGGGCCTTTTGGCGACAATTCTGCGCTTCGTGCCGTATATCGGCGCGATGCTGGCGGCGGCACTTCCCATCGCGCTCGCCGCGGCAGTCGAAGACGGCTGGACCATGACGCTGTGGACGGTCGCACTGTTCGCCATCGTCGAGCCGCTGACCGGCCAGGTCATCGAGCCCTTGGTGTGCGGCAAAAGCGCCGGGCTCTCGCCGGTCGCCATTGTCGTTGCCGCCTCATTCTGGACCTGGCTTTGGGGACCCTTGGGACTGCTGCTGTCCACTCCGCTTACCCTGTGCCTGGTGGTGCTCGCCCGTCACGTCGACCGCCTGCAGTTCATCGACGTCATGCTGGGAGACCAGCCGGCGCTGACGCCGCAACAGGCCGCCTACCAGCGCATGCTGACCGGCGATCCCTTGGAAGCGATCGAGCAGGCCCGGGCCTTCCTGAAGGACGGCACGGTCGCCGACTATTACGAGGAGATAGTGCTTGGAGCGCTGCGGCTCGCGCAAGCCGACGCCGAATTGGGCAGGCTCGACGATGTCAGGCTTGAAAACATCTTCAAGACCGTATCCGACATCGTTGAAGACCTTGCCGAACACGGCAGCGAGTCTGCCGAGGAAGCAAAGGAAAAGCCCGCGGCGGCTGGCAAGGTAGTCACCTTGACCGGCGTCGATTTCGGAAAGCCGGTGTTCTGCATTCCCGGATTGGGCCGGCTGGATGATTGTGCGGTCCTGCTTTTGGCGGATGCGCTCAAGCGCGAAGGCATCGAGGCCCGCGTCGCCGGCGCCACGACCGCGATCGAGGACGACAACGCCGCGTCGATATGCGTCTGCTATCTCGAGAATGTTCCGAAGGCGAGGATCGACTACGCCGTCAGGAGGCTCTCGAGAAAGGCGCCGTCGGCCCGCATCGTCGTCTGTCTGCTAGGCGGGGAAGCGCCGTCAAAGCCGGATGCTCCGCAACAGGGTACCGAGCCGCCCCGGTCGCTGAAAGCCGCTGTCTCCGCATTCACAGCGCCCAAGGGCCGCACCGGCAACGTTGTCGGGAACTAATGGCATCGTCAAAGAGTTCATGTCGCGAATAGTCCCCCGAGAGGATCGACGCCATGACCGACACCCGTTCACTGCAGCAGATCAAGCGCGAGACCGAGCAGACGCGGGCTGGCCTGACAGACACGGTCGAGCAGCTTCGCACCACCGTTGCGGATACCGCCAGCGACATTCGCCAACGCATCAGCCCCGACCATATCAAGGCTGAGGTATCCCACTACATTAAGAGCCGGGGAGAACAGCTGCTGGATGACATCACCGCTGCCGCTCGCCGCAATCCCATGCAGGCCGCGGCTATCGGCGTCAGTGTCGGGTACCCGCTGCTGCGGATGGCGCGCGCCGTTCCGCTGCCGGTGCTGATGATTGGCGCGGGGCTGTTTTTTGCCGGCTCCAAAACCGGCCAGGTCGCCTCGCAAAAAGCCATGGACATGGCTTCCGACCTTTCGGACGAGGTGCAACGGCGCGCCCACGACGTCAGGGACCAAGTCGGCGAGTCGGCCGCCGCGGCTAAAGCGTTTGCTAACGAGAACCTCGATCGCTTGCGGGACACGGTTTCCGGTGGGACCGAACGCGTCAGCCAGGCCGCCGATCAGGTCAATGAGACGGCCAACCGGATGGGAGCGACGCTCGCATCAAGCTCCGACAGGCTGAAGGACAAAGCGTCCTCGCTTGGCGCTTCCGCCGCGGATCAGGCCAGCGACCTCAAGGACAGGACTGTCCGGGCGGTAGGTTCGGCGGCTTCCAGCGCGCAGGATATCGCATCCGACGCAACGTCATCGGTGCGGAAAATGGCGGCCGGCGCCGCCGATGCCGGGCTGAATGCCGTAAAGACGGCTCGCGATGCTGCATCGGATCTCACCGGCCGCGCCGGCAAGAGCTTTCTCGAAACCATCGAGCAGAATCCTCTGGTGGTTGCCGGCGTCGGCCTGTTGGTTGGCGGTCTCATCGCCAGTGCTCTGCCCCGCTCCGACATCGAGGATGGCTTAATTGGCGACGCGAGCAGTTCGGTAAAGAGGCGTGTTCAAGCCGCGGCTTCGCAAGGCATCGACACGGCTAAGGATGCCGTCGGCGATGTCTATGACAAGGCGGTCCGGCAGGCCGAAGCGGAGGGGCTTACGCCCGATGCGTTAGGCAATGCCGCGCAGCAACTTGGAGAACGGGTGCGTCGCGTGGCGGAAAGCGCCGTCACCACCGCTTTCGAACCGCAGGATAAGTTTCAACAAAACACCAATGGAGTGCGCGACCATGGCTGACCAGACCTTCAGAAGCACCGATAAAAGCGGAGCCGGTTCGGCTTCCGGCAATCCAGGGTCGGGCAATCTCGGCTCAATAAATCCCGGCTCCAACAATCCCGGCTCGATGGGCAATCCAGGCTCGGCCTCGCACGGCTTTGAAAAAGCCGCAAGCGCCGCCAAGGGCATGGCCGACCAGGCCAAGGGCGTTACCGAGCAGGCCAAGAACGTGGCCGATCAGGCATTGGCGGCCAGCCGCGACTTGAAGGAGAAGGCGGCCGGAATCGCCGGGTCTTCCGCAGAAGCGCTCAAGGGCCATGCATCCGACGCGATCGATGCAGCCAAGGACATGGCGTCGCAAGCAACCGACAAGCTGAAACAGCAGGTCGATGGCCAGAAGAACGCCGGCGCCGACTATGTCGGAAACCTGGCCGACACCCTGCGCCGCGCCGCCCGGGAATTCGACCGCGATCTTCCGATCGCGGGTGCATACATCCGCAAGGCGGCAGCGCAGATCGAAGGTGTCTCCGACCAGATCAAGACCGGCAATTTCAGCGACCTCGTCAGCGGCGCGCAATCGTTCGCCCGGCGTCAGCCCACCGCCTTCCTCGGATTGGCGGTGCTCGCGGGGTTCGGCGCGGTGCGGTTCTTGAAGAGTTCAGCGCACGGCTCCGGCGCTTCGGAATCGGCGCGTTTTGGCGGTGCTCAATTTACCCCGAATCAAGCGAACCGATCATATTCCGACAACCGAGGGTACCGCGATGAGTTCACCAAGTAGCCGTTCGATCCCGGACCTCGTCAGCGACGCATTCGGGCAACTCGCCAAGCTGGTTGGCAACGAGTTCGATCTGGCGCGTGCCGAGCTTGCCGACAAGGCAAACCAGGTCGGCCGTGCGGCGGCCCTGATCGGCGCCGGCGCCATCATTCTGATGCCGGCGCTGGTGCTGCTGCTGTTTGCGGTCGCCGCGGGGTTGATGCGGGCCGGGTTGTCGGACCCCGTCGCTTATCTGATCACCGGAGTGGGCGCTGCGATCGTCTCGGCGGCGCTGATCGTGATAGGGCTAAACCGGCTGTCGGGCGATGCCTTAAAACCGTCGGTGACGCTCGATCAGGTGCAGCGGGATAAAGTTGCTGTGAAGGAGATGGTGCGATGAGCGAGTTTTCGGAAACAGGTTCGGAGTTCGTCCGGGATTTGGGCGATGCGGCGCGCAAAAATCCGATATCCGCGGCGCTGATCGGAATGGGCATGTTGTGGCTCTTCACCGGCGGCCGGACCGTCAAAGGCGCCGCAGACCTGGTACGGGGCGCTGGTCTTGACCGGATTCCGGATGCGGCGGGAAATGCGCTCGATGCTGCGCGTTCAACGCTGCGGTACGGTAGCGAAGCAATTGGCAGTGGCGTTTCATCCATTGGCCAAGGCGTTTCGTCGGCAACGGAAACGCTCCGGGACGTCGGGGCGGCGGGTCTGGACCGTGTTGCTCGCACCTCGTCAGAGGTTGCCGACACAGCTTACGGTTACGCCCGGAATGTCCCTGATGCCGGCGGGGCCATGTTCAACACCGCGCGCGAAAACCTGTCTGAACTATTCCGCGCGCAGCCGCTGGCCTTGGGCGCGGTCGGCCTGGCAATCGGGGCCGGCATTGCCGCTGCGCTGCCGGCAACGGATCTCGAAGCCGAATATTTCGGTGAAGCCAGCGATAATTTCAAAGAGCAGGCCGCCGACTTTGCATCCGAGCAGGTTTCGCGCGCGGCCACGGTCGCCGAGGAGGTCGTCACCGCGGTGTCCGACGAAGCCCGCAAACAGGGCCTTACGGCGGAGGCCGCGAAATCGGCGCTCGCCGATATTCCAGGAAAGCTCGGCCGCGTCGTCGATGCGGCGGGAAAAGGCGTTACCGACCGCGTGACATCGACTGCGCGGTGACCCGTGTGCCGGACGCGGTGCGGTTCTTCACGCCGCTCCTTCTTACCTCTCCCCGAAGGGGAGAGGTCGAAGCCGGAGCGCAGCGCAGGCTTCGGGTGAGGGGTCTCTCCACGCAACTGGGACTCGCAGAAAGTCCCCTCACCCGCCCCGCGTCTGACGATGCGCGTCGACCTCTCCCCTGCGGGGAGAGGTGAACTGAGCGTCGTGGCGATTCGAGTTAGAACCATCGTGCTCTAACTCAGGATTGCTCTTCCTCCTTCGCCCGCAAGTCCCGCGCGATATCCTCGACAGGCGTGTCCTTTGAAAGCGCCTCCCGCTCCGGGTCGGGCGCGACGTCGACCTTGAGGTGCTCCGCTATCTCGCGCACGACGTTCAGGATGCTGGTGGCTTCCTTTTCGGCCAGCAGGTTGATCTGAAGGTCGAGGTGATTGCGCCGCTCCGAGCGCCTGTCCATGGTGTTCTGCCGGATCAGGACGAACGACGTCAGCAGCACGGCTTCGAGCGCGAGCAGCGTGGCCAACAAGGGAAAAGGATAGGGGTCGAACGGCGCATTGCCGAAGAAGCCGGTGTTTGCCCCGATCCAGGCCAGCACCGCGACGCATTGCAGCACCGCGAAATAGATAGTCCCGACGAATCCGCCAAACGCGTGGGACAGGCGGTGAAACGCGGACAGCTCCTGCTCGGCTTCCTTTTCGAGCTTCAGGATGGCTTCGATGTTCTCCGCGGCCTGGTGGTTTGCTTGGCGCGCATCCGGTGTGTCACGCCGCGCCATCATTCCACCGCGCTATCGGCGGCCTGTTTCGCCTTCTTTCCCGTCCGTTCGACCGACTCCTCGCCGGCCTTCTCCGCCTCGGCGCGACTCTCGCATTTGATGCGGATTTCTTCGAGTTCCTCGTCGGTAAGATGCTCGATGCCGACGAAGGAGTTTTGCGCCGAACTGACGCGGATCAATTCGTCGAGCTTGACCTGAATTGCGGCGCTGTCCCGGTTCTGCGAGTTCTGGATCAGGAACACCATCAGGAAGGTGACGATGGTGGTGCCGGTGTTGATGACGAGCTGCCAGGTATCGGAGAAGTGAAACAGCGGTCCCGTTATCGCCCAAACCAGCACGACGCCGACCGCGACCAGGAAGGTGGTGGCTCGTCCGGCTGCCTGGGACGTACGGTTCGCGATGTCGCCAAACAGCTTGCTGAAGTCACGGCCGCCCTCGGGCCGCGGCGCGCCGGTTTTGCTCGGCATCTTCAAGTGCCTCCACACTCAACGGAAACAACAGCTACCATGCGCCAATCCATGTGGAAAGCCGCCGGCTAGCCCGGCCATGTGCCTGCGAACTCGGTCGCGAGATATCTTATGACGAGCAGCAGCGCGGCGACGATTCCAAGACAGATCGCAACCTTGCGGGCGGTATACCAGCGCGGATGCAGGCATCGCGGACAAACGCCCTGCCGTGAGCCGACACGTGTGCCGCATTCCGTACATAACGGCATGTGGTTTTCCAAAAGCTAGAACCGCAGAATTCCGAACAAGACCAGCAGGACGATCGTGGCGCCTGCGGAAACGACGATTGATCCGAGGCAGCCCAGACGGTTTGAGAACAGGAAAAACATCGATGTCCTTGTTGGACCGAACTGCGATTGCCGGAACTGCATCCGATCCCTTTGGTGCGATAATGAAGACTCCCACCCTTGGTTCCACTACGGATGCCGCGGCGCAGATGCCAGGAGCTGCATGCGGAACAATGTTCCCGGCGCAAGGTTGTCCCGCCGGATCTGCCAACGGAGGACAATGACCATGATTTCCAGAACCATCGCAGCCGCGCTGCTGACCACCGCGCTGCTGACCGGCGTGGCATCCGCCCAGCCGGCGGCCGCCAATAAGGACGCTGCCGGCGCGACCATGCATCGCGAAGGCGAATGGCGCGCATCGAAGCTGGCGGGCGTTAACGTCTACAACGAAGCCAACGAGAAGATCGGCGACATCAACGACGTGATCCTGGACAAGTCCGGCAAGGCCTCGAAAGTCATCCTCGGCGTCGGCGGCTTTCTGGGCATGGGCGAGCACCTCGTGGCGGTCCCGCTCGAGAAATTGAAATGGGTGAACGAACCGGCGCGTTCGGCCGGCACCTCGACCGCGCCGACCAATGTCGACGGCAATGCGCGTACCGCGTCGGACGGCACCGCAAGAACGACGACCGGTACCGCCACCACGACCGCGGCGGCCCGCGCCGGCCACAACTGGTATCCCGACCATGCGGTGTACAACGCGACCAAGGACCAGTTGAAGGCCATGCCGGAGTTCAAGTACTGATCGGGACCCCTGTCCCGGGCGCAATGCAGTGCGAAGCGCTGCTTCGCAGGACCGGGACCGCTTAAGACCCTGCATCCGGGGAGGCGTCAGCGGCAAGCGTCATACGCCGGTCCAAGCCCGGCAATGACGAATAGCGATGAGTTTGTCCTTCATGCCGGCGGTTTGATCATGGCGTCCGATTCCGAGCTGACGCTGTTGCTCGCGCGAGCCTTCGATCGCGCCTGGGATCGTTATTATCGCCCCGGCCGCGTAACGATTGCCCCTGAAATCGCGCGGCCGGCGCTGGCGGCGCACCTCGTCGCAATGGCAAGAGACGGAACCAGCGAGGAGGGCGCGTTGGCGGCGGGCGGCCTGCTGCACCTGATCTCGCTGACGCCGGACCAGCCCCCGGACATCGGTGCATGAAGCAACGCGCGCGCATGGCGGCCGCAATGGCCCGGCCCCTGCGGCACCAGGGCGCTTCGCGGCGAGCGGCGCGGCGGTGTGCAACCGGGCGGCGTTGTTCTAGTATCCGGCAAATATCGCGGAGAGCGGGGGCAGCAGATGCCGGATTCCAAAAAGAAGGCGCGGGCGGATAAGCGTCCCGGCGCCGGCAAGGGCTCCGATGCGCCGTTGCTCGGCGAGGCGGCGTTGCAGGCGGCGCTCGCCGGCTTTGCGGTTTCGCCGAACCCGCCGCGCGGACCGGGCGGCGGCGCGTCATCCGGCAACGGCAGCCCCGCGGCCGCCGGCGCTGCGCCCGGGCAGGCCGAGCCGCCGCCGAAGACGGTGTCGCAGGTGCTCGGCGAGATCACCTGGCTGATGACGCAGAGCCCGCGTCACAAGGCGCTCCCGCTCGGCGATCTCGAATGGCTGCTGATGCCGGCAATCCTGCTGCGGCAATTCCGGATCTTCTATTCCGGCGACCGCCCGGTCGGCGTGGCGCTGTGGGCGCTGGCCGACGACCTCGTGGCGAAGCGGATCGACGCCGGCGACCGGCGCCTGAGCGCGGTGGAATGGAAGAGCGGCGGCAACCTGCGCATCCTCGACATCGTTGCGCCATTCGGCGGCGAGGCGGAGATGCGCGCGCAGGTCGGCGAGGGCTGATCGCGCCCCGCGGCGGATTGCGAAGGCCCAGCGGTGCATTCCGGGCACCCGCCAGGCCGTCGCGCCGGCCCGATTCCGGTGGCGCGCTGACCGCAGGCCCGCCGCGGCGTTCGCGCAATAGTTGCAGATGCAGACTTCTCTCGCAAACGTCCCTGGCTGTGGCGGTCGTCGCGTCATAATTGCAGGCGCAAATTTCTCGTAAACGTCCCTAGTGGTCTTTGGACGTGGGCAGTCGGTGCGCGTAAGAATTGCATGCAGAAGCTTCGCGTAATCAGCCCCATTTCTCCCGGCATAGTTGCAGAAGTCGCGTAATCGGATATAGCTCGCGGCATAGTTGCAAGTATAGATTCTCTCGTAAACGTCCCTGCTGAGCCATGGACAGGGCGATCGCTGCACGTAAAAATTGTAGCTGGAGATTTCTCGCGCGATCATCGCATATCTCTCGGCATAATTGCAGAAGCCGTTCCCTCGCGGAAAGTCCTGCAAGGATTCTCGTGGCGCCGCGCTCGGAGAGAAGGCTGCCAGCGCATTGTAATCAGTCCGGAGTCGCGTAATACGCGTGCCACATCAGAATGCGAGTATTTCGGCAATGTACTCGTTCGTAGGAATGCGCGTAAATTGGAGAGTTCATGGAAAACGGTGCGAGCGCCCCGCGCCGCGTGCAACGGGCGGGCTGCCGGCACTGGTTGCACTCAGAAAAGGTCCGCGCAATCGACGGTCCTATTCAGAAAACGAGCAATACAAAAATAAACCCGCAATTCGTGCATGAAGCGTTGGGCGTGTGTTCCCATGCACGGAACCTGCGAAAGTTTAATGCGAAAGAACTCAATTAGAGGTTGCTCGCGCCAAAGAATTCTGCAAAGCAGGCTGCCGAGTTGAGAATGCCGATCGCCCTGAGATCGCGGCCGGGGACGGGAAACGGGCGTTTGGGAATTCTGCGAACGGGTGATCACCTACTGTTTACAACGGCGGCCGCCCGGTCGGCGCCGCGTTGTAGGCGGTTGATGGCTTGGTGGCATTTGATCCGGCTGCGGCGGGCTTTGACAATTTCTCCTGCGTTGGCTTGCTCATAATGAAAAGGTGGGAACCCTCGAAGGCAACATTCTTTCATGACCGGGTACTCCTCGCTCTCATCATCGCCTTTATTCCAATTTCGTACATCGTTTTGTACTTTGGAAATCACAACAGGGGGATGTTAGCCGTTATCGCTATCTTCGCTACAGTATTGTCTTACCTGGGACTAAGCGGGTACGTGATAATAGTATCGTTGATCAGGACTATCCGACTTAGCATCTTCAAATCATTTTCGTTATTGGTCTGCATAGTTTTATTGATAGTGACACCGCTCGGAGGACCGACAGCTACTTATCTGATTGATCAATTTCGGTTTCAAGGCGTTAAATCTGACTATCTTTCTTTAGCTCAGAAAGAGCCGCTTTCTCACTTTCAGGTATTTACTGGGGTAGTAGTGGATTTGTGAGCCAAAACAACTTTTATTATCTCGTTTTCGACGAAACCGGGAAAACCTCTAATGGGCCTATCACCAATTCCAAAACGGCTTCCGATCGCCTTTTGCCTTCAGGCTGCAGTGGATCGGTTACCCATCTGTCTGGTCATTTCTACTCTGTAACCGTTGTTTGCTGAGATCGAGGAATCCGCCATGGCGCAGGAATTCAGGACATTTAGCCAAACCTTCAACAACCAGACCTTTCAAGTGCAGGCGAAGACAATTGTCGATGGCTTTGGCCGGGATGTGGTTTCCGCTAATGGTCAAAAAATCTGGTTTCCTTTGGATTTTGACCCCGCCGCCGCAATAGGTTTTGGGAAGTCTATCGTTGCCGTAGCAACTAACGATTTAGGCCAGACCGCTGGCAACATCCTTTTTTCTGGACTGGACCTTATCGATGCTGTGCAAGCAGGCGGGCGATGGGATTTGCAACGTAGTTATAATGGAGTCGTCAATGGTCCGTTCGCAGAAGTCTTCACCCCGGCGGCTTCTTACACATTCGGATTGATCGGTGCCGCGGCTGGATATCCAGAAGTTCTGCTGCAGGCAGGTGGTGGCCTCTACAATCTCAGAAATATTTATGATCGCCCGGATGGTAGGCATATATTTTGGCAACAATCCGAATAATCCGCAATTTACGTCGCTAGGTCACAGCGCTTATCTGAACAGTTCATTCGGTCCTGCCGCTACTATTCCGATTGATACGTTCTCAGGAAATCTAGCGTTCGGAGTTTCCGCCAATCAATTCGAAGCGGCGTTCGGTCGATCTTTTGACGGCTCGGTAGGTGATGTTCGCTTGCTTGTTGATTCGGTACGTAACGGTACCATTCAGTCTTCGGCCGGTTTTGTGGATGATACCGCCACCAACCGGTTTTCGGGGGCGTTCCGTACGGCTTCCGATAAAACCGTTGTTGTGGGTTCCCAAGATGGCTGGTTTGCCTCAATGGTTAGCAATGGCGAAGTCCAGCGGATCATTCGAACACAATTTGATGTGAGTGATAACCAGGCTTGGTCTCAACAGACGTCCACCGTCGGTTGGAAAGGTGAGCTGGAGCGTGTCACGCGTTTAAACGATGACCTGTCGCAGGCCTTTTCTAAGTACGATCCCCAAAATACCCATCCCTACAACGAAGTCGACGTTTCCAAAAACACCACCGGCCAGGTCACCACGGCCCAGATCAGCCTCGACCAGGCCGCCGCGGCGGCGGGCACGGTCGGCCAGGTGCTGGGCTCGGCGATCGGCGCGGCGCTCGGCGGCAACGATCTGGCCGGCAGGGCGGTGGCCGGCGCGGTCGCCGGGCTGATCGGGCAGAAGCTGGCGCAGACCTTTGCCGCCTCGCTCGCGGTCGATGCCTCGAGCCAGGTTGTCGGCAACTTCGCGACCGTCAGCGGCTTCGACGTGGCGCATGCCGGCATCGGCGCGATTTCGTCCTTCATCACCGCCGAGCTCGGCTCCGCGCTGCATATCGGTGGCTTCGGCGGGCAATTGTTCAATGCCGCGGCAAACGGCTTTACCATCAGCGTGCTGGAACAGGTCACCGGCAAGATTGCCACGGGCGCGACGTTCGATGCGGCGATCGGCGCCATCGACTGGGGCGGCGCGGTCACCGGCGCGGTGAAGGGAGCGCAGTTCAAT
>NZ_DASYMN010000462.1:0-2346 GCF_036009065.1 Bradyrhizobium sp.
CCAACGGACGATCTCGTTGTCGATACGAGCCCGGAATTCAGCCGGGCTGTTACCGATTGGCTCCATCAACTGGGCCGCGAGCTTGTCGCGGATCGCGGCCGCCCCAATTGCTTCTACCACCTCGCGCTGAATCTTCGCAACGATGCCCTCCGGCGTATGCGCCGGGGCGATCATGCCCATCCAGGCGTCGGCATCGACGTCGATTCCGGCCTCTTTCAGCGTCGGGATGTCAGGCAAGTAGGGCGAACGCTTTGCGGTCGAGACCGCGAGAATCTTGACCCCGCCGGAGCCCGTGTGCGGGGTGACCGAAATTGCCGGCAGGCAGCCCATCTGCACGTCGCCCCTGATGATTGCGGTCATCGCAGCGGGCGAGGAGGCGTAGGGGATGTGCACCATCTGCGTTCCGGCAGCGAGCGCGATCGCCGCCATGGCGAGGTGCGACAGCGAGCCGTTGCCGATCGATCCGAAGTTGTATTTGCCGGGCTCGCGCTTCAAAAGCGCGACCAGCTCGGCGGCGCTGTTAACCATAACGCTGGAATTCACCGCGAGCGCGCTCGGCTGCGTCACCAGCTGGGTGATCGGAGCGATGTCGATCTTGGGGTCGTAGGGCAGCGTCGAGAACAACAGCGTGTTGATGGCGAGCGGCCCGCCGATGCTGACCCCGATGGTGGCGCCGTCGGGCGCGGCCTTGGCCACCGCATCAGTGCCGATGTTGCCACTTGCGCCCGGCTTGTTGTCGATGACGAACGGCTGGCCGAGCTTTTTCTGCAAATGGTCGGCGATCAGGCGGGCGACCACGTCGGGCGTAGAGCCCGGCCCGAACGGCACTACAATCTTCACGGGCTTGGTCGGCCAGTCCTGGGCCGACGCCGGCAGCGTGGTGAGCAGAACGCAGAACAGGATGGCGGCGAATCTCTTCATGTAGTTTCTCATTCGGCGTGCAATAGGATCAGATTGAACTGGACCCGTTCGTCCCCGCGGACGCGGGGAGGTGGATTCACACTCGAAGTGCAACACTTTGGAGAAGGCCTCGGCCGGGGTGCTGAAGTCAATGCACTTTCTTGGAGTGTTGTTGTAGGCCCGGACCAGAGCATTGAAGCGCCGGGTCGACAGCGTTGCGAGATCGGTCTTGCGTGGCAGGAACCGGCGCATCCGGCCGATGGCGTTTTCGATGCCGCCCTTTTGCCACGGCGAATAGGGATCGCAGAAGAACGTTCTGATCGCGAGCCGGTGCAGCTGGTGATGGTGGGCGAACTCGGTGCCGTTGTCGAAGGTGACGGTGCGACGCAGCCGCTTCGGCAACTTGGCGAACAGCTTGACCAGCCGGCGGGCGATCGGGGCGGCGTGCTTGCTGCGCGGCCTGCTGGCCAGAATGATGCGTGACTTGCGCTCATGCAGGGTCAGCACCGCCTGGCCGTATTTGGCGAACATCATCAGGTCGCCTTCCCAATGGCCGGGGTTGCTGCGGTCGGTTGCGCTGCGCGGTCGTTTCGACACGGGAATCCGGCCTTGGATGAAGCCTACCGAGCTGCCACGGCGGCTGCCGCGGAAGCCGCGTTTGCTCTTGCCGCGGAGCAGATAGCGTCGCCAGCGATAGTCCTTGGTCCGCGCGATCTGGGCATAGATGAAACGGTAGATGCTCTCGTAGCTGATGACCTTGCGGCCGGCTTCGCGGGCCAGCCGACCGGCGACCTGCTCCGGCGACCAGCCCCGAGCCAAACAGCCGAACACCGTGCGGCGCAGGGTGGGGTCGCGTTCCAGCCGCGAGCCCACCCAGCGCCGTGCCCGTGCCTGCTCCTGGGCGTAGCTCGGCTTATAGCCCACCTCGCGCCCTTGATTGCGGTTCAACTCCCGAGAGATCGTCGATGGCGAGCGATCCAAAGCTGCCGCGATTTGCCGGATCGAGCGGCCATCGGCTTGAAGGCGGGCAATCTCGCACCGGTCTTCCAATGACAACTGCTTGTAGCTGAACCCCATCGCAACACCCCTCTAAGAAGGTGTTGCACTTCGTTTGTGAACTCAGGGGACCCAGGCTTTGCCGCAAAAACTGGGTTCCCGCTTCCGCGGGAACGAACGGCACGAATTTCCACGCCGAACAACGACGCTCCAAGCTGAGGTCGCAGTCGCCCGGATCCCCGCGCGCCGCCGCTACTGCCACGCGCGGTTGTCGACGATCGTCTCGTAGGTGGCGCCCGGCACGGTCATGTTCCACTTTACCGTCCAGTTGTAGGTGTCGTCGAACCGCTCGCGCGTGTAGGGCTGCGGCGCGGCGTGCAGCAGGCGCCAGCTCTGAAACTCGTGCGGCTGCAACAGCCCGCCGGTTTCCGCGATGAAGTAGTGGATGTA
>NZ_DASYMN010000463.1:0-1995 GCF_036009065.1 Bradyrhizobium sp.
CAGCGCCACCGACAGGATGCGCGCGGCGCGGTGCTGGGCGTAGGTGCGCAGGTCGACGCCGGGCTGGTGGGCGGCATGGGCGATCATGTAGCCCGACAGCACGAAGAACACGATGACCGCGTGATGGCCCGACCCGCCGAACCATCGGATGTCGAACACTGCCGAGGCGTGGTCGATCAGGACCGTTAGCGCCGCGAGAATACGCAGAATGTCAAGGTAAAGCGATTCGCGCCAGCGGTTCTCAATGCGATTGAGTCGCGTTTTGATCTCGTCCAGACGAGGCGAACCAGGCGCCGGCGAACGACCGGTGGTCGCCCGCACTGAGGCTAATCTGCCGCATCGTGTCGGTTTGTTGGCGGCCGGCCACATCATGCAGCCGATTTGGCTTGTATCGGGGCTCGGATCTTGATTCGACGCTCGATGTGAGCGTTGTCAGGGATCTGGTTACCGAGTTGGGCACGGTCTGCGCCGGTCTTCCCGACCAGCGCACGGGACCGCGCCGCGACGGCGACTACACGATGGCCGATATCGGTCTCTCGGCGTTCTCCCTGTTCTTCATGGGAAGTCCGTCGTTCCTGGCGCATCAGCGAACCCTGGAGCGCGGACAGGGCCGATCGAACTGTCAGACCCTGTTCGGCATCTCCGCGATCCCCTCTGACAACTACATCCGCCTGATGCTGGACGGCGTCTCGCCGGCGGCGTTCGATGCATTGTTCATGCGCGCCATGGAGGCAGCCGGGCCGCTGACCCGCTTCCAATGCCTGGGCGGACATGTGCTGATCGCGTTGGACGGCAGCGAGTACTTCTGCTCGCGCAAGATCAACTGTCCGCAATGCTCGACGCGGCGCCGGTCCGATGGTGGTGTGGAGTGCTTTCACGCCTTCCTCGGCGCCAGTGTGGTGGCACCGGGCCACACGCAGGTCCTGCCCCTGCCGCCGGAGTTCATTGCCCCGCAGGATGGCGCGGAGAAGCAGGATTGCGAGCGCAATGCCGCCAAGCGATGGCTGGCCCGGCACGGTTCCACGGTCGGCCATCTCCGGCCGATCTATCTCGGGGACGACCTGTTTGCCTGTCAGCCGATCGCCGCCGCCATCCAAGACACCGGCGGCAACTTCATCCTCACCTGCAAGCCATCCTCGCATCAGACCATCACCGAATACCGGCACGGCGCCGTACTGGAACAGCACCACCAGAGCGTATGCAAACGCGGCAGGCGCACCACCACCATCTACCGCTGGCTTTCCGGTGTGCCCCTGCGCGACACCGCCGATGCCATCCTGGTCAACTGGTTCTCCATCGAAATCCGCAACGCCCAGGGCAAGCGGACCTACCACAACAGCTTCGTCACCGACCTGGCGGTCACCGCCGATACCGTCGCCGAGTTGGCTGCCTGCGGCCGAGCCCGGTGGAAGGTAGAGAACGAAACCTTCAACGTGCTCAAGAACAATGGCTACAACCTCGAGCACAATTTCGGGCACGGCAAGCAGACCCTGGCCAGCGTCTTTCTCACGCTCAATCTGCTCGCTTTCGCCTGCCACACCGCCGCTCACCTTGCTCTCCTAGCCTGGCGAGAGGCGGTCGCCGCCTGCGGCGCCACATACCGCTTCTTCGAGAACCTGCGGACGATCACCGGATACGTGATCTTTCAGGACTGGACCCATCTGCTTCAGTCCATCGCCGCGGCCGATCTCCGACCGCCCTGACCGGCGCCTAATGCCCGTCCACTCGCAACCCTCCCGGTCGCAACCGAAGCAACGAAACCGCCCAAACCTCGAATTTAGAATTGCTGCCCCGACCGTCAACAGCGACCCAGACCCTAATGCTACGTGACCTCCATGTCGAAAGCCTTGGCCAACCTTCGCACAGGAATCGAACGCCGCCCTCGATGAGTATTCCGACCTGCAAGATCAGGCTGAGGCGGCGATAAACCGCCTCCGGTCAAACCAGGTGACAAGCCACAAGATGTCCGGGCTGGACCTCGCGCAGCACCGGCTC
>NZ_DASYMN010000464.1:0-58612 GCF_036009065.1 Bradyrhizobium sp.
GCGGCATCGACTGGTTCGAGCTGGCGCTCGGCGTCGAGATCGACGGCGAACGGCGCGACCTTGCGCCGATGCTGGCGGCGCTGGTCTCCAATCCGGGCTTCACGCCGGACATGGTCAGAAAGCTCGCCGAGGACGGCGATAATCTCTATGTGCCGCTTGCCGATGGTCGTCACGTGGCGCTTGCCGCGGATCGTTTCCTACCCGTGGTGCTGGCGCTGCACAGCCTGAGACTCAGCGGCGTATCGTTCGAAGCTTCGGGGACTATCAAGCTCGCGCGCGCGGATGTCGTACCGCTACTGGCGCTCGAGAGCGACAACTTCATCTTCAAGGGCGCCGACAACCTTCGCCGTCTCGCCGGCCTGCTGCAGGGACCGGGCCTCGTTCCTGCTGCCGTACCGCCTGATTTCCGTGCCGAGCTGCGGCCCTATCAGGCGCTCGGCGTGGCATGGCTTGATCTGCTGCGCGAGAGCGGACTGGGCGGCGTGCTGGCCGACGACATGGGGCTCGGCAAAACCGTTCAGATTCTGGCGCTAATCGCGCTGGAGAAATCGCGCGCCAATCTCGTCGGACCGGCCCTTGTCGTGGCGCCGACCAGCCTGATGACCAACTGGCTCAATGAAGCGCAAAAGTTCGCGCCGGAATTGAAGGTCCTGGTGCTTCATGGCGCGGACCGCAAACAACGATTCGACAGTATTTCCGAGCAAGATCTGGTGCTGACGACCTATCCGCTGATCGCGCGGGATAAAGAAATCCTGTTCGCGCGCGAATGGCATATGGCGGTCTTGGACGAGGCGCAGACTGTCAAGAATCCGGATGCCGCCACCAGCCGGTTGATCCGTGACTTGAAGGCAAAACACCGTTTCTGCCTGACCGGAACGCCGATGGAAAACCATCTCGGCGAACTCTGGTCGATCATGAGTTTCGCCAATCCGGGTTATCTCGGGGACAAGGCGGCGTTCGCCCGTCAATGGCGCAGCCCGATCGAAAAGCGTGCCGATGCCGCGCGAGCGGCGGTGCTGGCGCGCCGGGTCAGGCCGTTTTTGCTGCGGCGGACCAAGGCCGAAGTGGCGGCCGAGTTGCCGCCCAAGACCGAGATTCTGGAGACGATGGTCCTGGAAGGAAGCCAGCGCGACCTCTACGATTCGATTAGGTTGTCAATGTCGGCCAAAGTCCGCAAGGCCATCGCGGCGCGCGGGCTCGCAAAGAGCCATATCATCGTGTTGGAGGCGTTGCTCCGTTTGCGCCAGGTGTGTTGCGACCCGGCGCTGCTCAAGCTCGACGACGGCGTAGAACGGTCCTCCGCCAAACTCGAACGGCTGATGGAAATGGTGCTGGAGTTGCTGAGCGAAGGCCGCAAGATCATCGTCTTCTCGCAATTTACCTCCATGCTCGCGCTGATCCGGATCCGCCTCGATGCGGAACGCATCCGTTACAGCGTGCTGACCGGTGAAACTGTGGACCGCAAGACCGCCATTGAAACCTTTCAGGGCGGCGGCACCGATGTTTTTCTGGTCAGCCTGAAGGCGGGCGGCGTCGGATTGAACCTGACCGCCGCCGACACGGTGATCATTTTCGATCCCTGGTGGAATCCGGCCGTCGAACAGCAGGCGATCGATCGCGCTCATCGCATCGGCCAGGACAAGGCGGTTTTTGTCTATCGCCTGGTGGCGGCAGGCACGGTCGAGGAGAAGATGGACGAACTCAAGGCCCGAAAGCGCGCCTTGGCCGACAGCCTGTTCGATCGTGACGGACGCATCAGTTCAGCCCTCACGGAAGAGGATGTGAGAGCTTTGTTCGATGATTAGATCAGCCGACCACCGAGGGCGCAAGCCGTCGGCAACCACAAGCACGAGTGAACCTGCTTGCGTCGCGGCCTACTCGGCAGCCTCGGTATGCGGCTGATAGCGCGCGTCGGGAACGGGTTGACCCGTCTCTCGAGCGACCTCCAGCCAAAGGTCCATCGCGACACCCAACTCCGCTACCGCTTGTTCCGGCGTACTGCCGTGCGCCGCGCACGGTTCCAGGTCCGGTGCTTCCGCAATCCAGACGGCGTCCTCGTCGGACCAATACACGATGAGGGCGTACTTCTTCATTCGCTCTTGTCCAAGGTCAGGCCATGTTTACGGATCATATCGCGAAGGTGTCGAACCTGGGGATCGTTCGGCGGCCTTAGCATTTGATCGAAGTTTTTTGACCGCTGGGCACGCAAATCCGTAGATTTCGGCAATATATTCGTTTGGGATGACGCGACGAACTACTCCGTCGAAATCTTCAACTTGTTCGCGCCGTTGTAGCCGTAGACCTCATGCAGGATCGTCAGGAGTTCGTTAGCGATGGCCGCGTCGCCGAATTTGTCCAACGGATAGCTCTTCCAGTAATCCGCTGCACGTCCGGGATCGGCATATCCCGCGCTTCGCAGCCGCGACAGGCGAACGGGCGTGAGGATGGTTGCCAGTGCAGGCCAGCTTTCCGCCGATTGAGCCTCGCAGTAGATGGCTGTGGGCGGAGTTTCCGTTATGCATTGGACGTAACCAATGCCGGCGTTGAAGATGACGTAGACTTGGCGTCCGGTATTGATCCGCAACCGCTGGATTTCCGCGTTTGCGGTGGCGCCGTAGAGGGCGATGAGTTCCGCCGACGAGTTGACGATCTGTGGCGTCTCCAAATCCGGTTTATAAGAGCAGGTGCGCACCGCCCACTTTCGCATCGCCGGCGTGTCATTGACGAGGCCGGCGAGATTTTGCGAAGGACCGTTGCGGGGCGGGCAGGGCGTATCGGAGATCCACGTGGTTTGTATTTCCGGGCCTGGTGAGTCCGGGTCGTACGCCTCGGTCAACGTCCGCAGAATGTGAGCCGCTATAGAACCTGTCGGCCTGTCCGCTGGAAACGTCTGCACATAGTTTCCGAAGCTGGGATCGAGGGTCCAGCCGAGCGCCATGAGACGGCTTAACCGATCCCCGGTTAGCACGTTCTTGAGTGAGGATTGCATCGTCGTTCCGGCCGCTTCGCAGCGGAGTTCGCGCTCCGGCAGACGTCGGCACTGGATATATTTATTGCCGTCCCAGAACGTCGCGTAACCGATCCGACCGGGCCGAACCAATGTGGTGATGTTTTGCAGCGCCTCGTCGATGCGCGAACTGGGCGTTTGCGCGAAACTCGAGCCTGTTACCCGCGACAATTCGATCACGGCGATAACCACGGCAGCCCGCCTCAGCCAAAATCCAAAAACCCTCATGCGCGCGCCCGAAACGTCAGGATTTCAGGCACGATATTCGAGCAAGCCGCCGTCGGACACCGACTGAAAGTGGTTCGGACCTACCTCTGCAACTTATCCAGGGCCGTCGGCCGATCGCCGACGCATTTACCCAAGGCGTCGCGTTGGCAACGGCCCCCCCGCGGTGTCCTGCTGGAGCACCTCAATGAGTTCCAGCGGAATGCAGCGCCTCAGAGACGAACCCATCTCGATCGTACCCGTGCGCGAGGCTGTCAAGCTCCGTACACGATCGGGAAGTAGGCCTCGTCAATCTCATTATTGCGATCAGCAATAAGTGACACGTTGATGTGCTTATCCGACGCCGTGCCCGGGACGTAATGAAGGTCGGCGTCCATATAGTGAAGCGTCATGGCAATTCGATCGCGGGGCGATGTGTTGGGCCGGCTGCGATGTCCGGTCAGGCAATGATGTACCGATATGCTCCCCGCCGGACCGACGATAGGATGGCCGTCGTAAGCGTCGAGGTCGGCATCGTCGCCGAGGCCGGCCGCCTCGACCCTGTGGCTTCCCGCCGCGAACTCCATGCCGCCGTTGGTGGGGGACACGGAGTTCAGGGCCACCCAGAAGGTCAGGAGACGCGGCGCGCTCAGGCACTGCCAGGAGGTCATGTCGCGATGCCATCTTATCGCGTTCTTGCCGGGGGCGCCGGCGTATTTGCAGATGAAGGACGTCCCCCAAAGCCGGATGCGCCGAACGCCCAACATGCCCGCGGCCAGCCGGCCGAGATCGGCACTGAGAGCGATCCGTTCAACAACTGCGCTCGACCAGTGAGGGTGCGAGAGCATGTCGAGACTGTCCCGCTCATAAAGATCCTTGATCGTGTAGCGCGCCGGCGGGCGCGGGAGTTCGTCGAAGTTTCGGATCAGCCGCACGTATTCGCGCTTAAGGTTTCTCACATCCGAGGCCAGAACCGGTCGATCGGCTATGGCGAAACCAAGCCTGGCCCATTGTTCGAAGTCGAACGCCTCTTCCACACGCATGGGATCTCCGACGGCCACGGCGTCTCACCCCAATTCATTCGCCTTGAGGATGGACGGCCAGCGTCGCGGCCGTGTTTGACATTACTCCAAAGATCGCAAAAGACTACTCGCTTCCACCCTAACGACCGCAGGAAACCGATGGCACGCGTGCGCTGTATTACCGAAATGGGCATGGGCGTTGATGTTCACGGCCGCGATGCCACCAAGGCGGCAAGGCGTGCGGTCTCCGACGCCATCCGCCACTCCAGCCTCGGCTTCTTCCGGATGCTGGGTAAGACGGCCAACGACATGTTCGTCGATGTCACCATCGGCGTGCCGGACCCAGGCTTGGTTGACACCGCAGCGGTCGCAAAAGAGCTTCCTTACGGAACGGTGACCGTCACCGCGGTCAAAGGCGGACTCGAAGTTCCCGCTGAGAGCGGCGGGGATGCCATCATCATTGCCAATGCAGCGGTGATCGTCAGTCTCGACGACGGCGTGCCCGGCTAAACGCACATCTGAATTGGGCGCTGCCGCGCTCGGTCATCAACGAGTTCAATGGCATCAACCGCGGGGGGCCACAACCTGACGAGCGGCCCGGGACACAATTAAGTGGGAGTGATCCGGAAATGGCAGCCATTTATCAACCGTGAGTATTGAGATGCGCGTTCTAAGCCATTGAGGATTATGAATAAAATATAGAAAGGGTTTTTTATGCATTTGCACGTCGGAAATTGTAAAAAATTATTTTCACTACACACTTCAAAGATTCAGTTGAATTTTTGACGAACCTTCGCCTCGGTTGACCTTCCAAAACCTCCCTTATTCTGACGCTCGCTGTTGAAGGGGAATCGATATGGCGAGCCCAACAAAAACATTCGATGCGGTTAGGCGTGGTCATGGCAGTATTTCTTTTAATGACTTGCAACGACTTCTGAGCAAACTGGGTTTTCGGCTAGATCGAGTGCAGGGAGCCATCATATCTATGTTCGCGCGGGCGTGTCGCGCCCGATCAATATCCAGCCCGTAGGAAAAGATGCAAAACCGTATCAAGTTCGCCAACTTCGCGATATAATCGAGGAGTTCGGTCTGAAACTCGAAGATTGAATCCATGAACCGTTACGCCATCAATGTGTTCTGGTCGGAGGAAGACGGCGTGTGGGTTGCCGACGCTCCCGACCTGAAGTCTTGCTCCGCCTTCGGCGCGACTCCCGAAGAAGCGCTCGCAGAATTGCGAATCGCCATGGATGCCTGGGTGCAGGCCGCCCGCGAAGCAGGATACCCCATTCCCGACGCCCGCTATCAAACGCACCACGAAGCTGCCGAATAGGCGCAATATGACCACAGAGGCCGTCCGTCCCGCTCCGCGCCATCAGCCGTGGTACAAGATCCTCTACATCCAGGTGCTGATCGCCATCGCACTTGGCATCCTGATCGGGCATTTCTATCCAAATACCGGCAAGGCCCTAAAACCGCTCGGCGACGGGTTTATCGCGCTGATCAAGATGATGATCGCGCCGGTGATCTTCTGCACCGTGGTGCATGGCATCTCCTCGATGGGCGACCTGAAGCGCGTCGGCAGGGTCGGATTGAAGACGCTGGTTTATTTCGAAGTGATTT
Organism: Bradyrhizobium sp.; assembly: GCF_036009065.1. Classification (GTDB taxonomy): domain Bacteria; phylum Pseudomonadota; class Alphaproteobacteria; order Rhizobiales; family Xanthobacteraceae; genus Bradyrhizobium. The sequence goes on from NZ_DASYMN010000464.1 coordinate 5,854, forward strand.
CGACGCTGGCGCTCGCCATCGGCCTCTTGGTCGGGGAAATCCTGCAGCCGGGCCACGGTTTCAACATCGATCCGGCCACGATCGACCCGAAATCGGTCGCCACCTATGTCACCAAGGCAAAGGAAGAGGGCATCGTCGAGCATCTGATGGGGATCATTCCCGACAGCTATATCGGGGCGCTGGCGCGCGGCGACCTGCTGCAGGTCCTGCTGATCTCGATCCTCTCCGGGTTTGCGATCGCCTTTCTCGGCAAGGTCGGCGAGCCGATCGCCTATGCGATCGACCAGGCCGCAAAGATGTTTTTCGGCATCATCCGCATCATCGTGCGGGCAGCACCGCTCGGCGCATTCGGCGCGATGGCCTTCACCGTCGGCGCCTACGGCCTTGACGCGCTGTGGAATCTGATCGCGCTGATCGGGACGTTCTATCTGACCAGCATATTGTTCGTGCTGATCGTGCTCGGCACCATCGCGCGGTTGGCCGGCTTCTCCATCCTCCGCTTCATCGCCTACATCAAGGACGAACTGCTGATCGTGCTCGGCACCTCGTCGTCGGAAACCGTGCTGCCGCAGATGATCCAGAAGATGGAGCATCTCGGCGCGTCGCGATCCGTGGTCGGCCTTGTGATTCCGACCGGCTACAGTTTCAATCTGGACGGCACGAATATCTATATGACGCTGGCGACGCTGTTTCTCGCCCAGGCCACCAACACCAACCTGACGATCTGGCAAGAGCTCGGCATCCTCGGCATCGCCATGATCACCTCGAAGGGAGCCTCGGGCGTCACCGGCGCCGGCTTCATCACGCTTGCGGCGACGCTTTCGATTGTCCCGGACATACCGATCCAGTCGATCGCCATCCTGGTCGGCATCGACAAATTCATGAGCGAATGCCGCGCGCTGACCAACCTGATCGGTAATGGCGTCGCCTGCATCGTGATCAGCCGCTCCGAAGGCGAACTCGACATGGACAAGCTGCACGAAACCATGGCGCATCCGATCGAACTCGGCGAGGCGCTGGAGCCGGGGCGAAGCTGAGCGTACCGAAGCTGGTGTTTCGCTTACACCCAATTCTCGGTCCTGACCCCCGGCATGCGGCTGAACTCGCGCACGTTGTTGGTAACGGTGATCAGCCCCTCGCTGCGGGCGTGGCCGCCGATCTGCATGTCGTGCGTGCCGCAGGGCGTTCCGGTGGGCTGCAGTTCGGCGCGGAGTTGCCCGTAGTGCATGGCGGCCTTTGCGTCGAATGCCAGCACATCGAGGCGCGCCACGAAATGCTCGAGACTGATCAGGTTGGCGGCGCGACGCGCGGATTTTTCAGCGCCATAGTGCAGCTCGCCGAACGTGATGCTGGAGATACAAAGTTGTTCGGCGAGCGAATTGAATTTTTCGAGCAGATTGAGAGAGCGTTTCCTCATCACATAGATGCAGATGTTGGTGTCGAGCATGTAGGTAAGCATCAGAGCGGCTCACGCTCCTCGGCCGCGGGCTGCTCACGGTCGATCATAAAATCCTCGCTGACGTGTGGACCGTTAAGAAACCAATCGTCCCAACGTCGGCCCTTGGGCACGATCACCCGGCTGCGGCCGATTTTCAAAATATCGACTTGGTGCACCGTGGTCGAGCTGACGCGTGGGAGCGGGGTGACGCAGGGCGCCATCTCCCAGCATCTCAAGTCGTTGAAGCTGGCTGGCCTCGTCGCGGAACGTCCCGAAGGCCGCAACGTCTATTACCGCGCCCAGCCCGACGGTCTCGCACCGCTCGTGGACTGGATGAGCCATTACGGCGTCTTCTGGCGTGACCGCTTCGCCAATCTCCGAACTCTCCTGACGGAAATCGATCCATGAACGACGTCGCTTTGAAATCCGGCACGCAAGAGATCGTCGTCGACGAGGTCTTTCCGCATGCGCCAGAGACGATCTGGCGGACGCTGACGTCAGGCGCGCTGATGACCCGCTGGCTGGGGATGACACCGACAGGGTTCGAGCCAAGGAAGGGCACGAAGTTCACTTACCAGACGACGCCGGGCGGCGCGTGGGATGGTGTCATTCACTGCGAGGTGCTGGAAGCGACAGCGAATGAACGGCTCGTCTACACCTGGAAAAGCGGGCACGCGGAAAACATTGGCTACGGCGCGCCGCTCGATACCGTCGTCACATTCATCCTCTCCAGGGTCGAAAACGGAACGCGCCTTCGCCTTGTCCACTCCGGCTTCGTGCTCCCGAAGAACGATGCCGCTTTCAAGAACATGGGCGGCGGCTGGAAGAAGGTCGTGCCAAGGATCGGCGCCATCGCCGGCGAACAGGACTGACGCATCACCTGAGAAGGGACGGAAAGAAGGAGTGCACGCCATGAACACACCCCCGATCGTGTCGCCGCAAGAATGGGATGCTGCGCGCGAAAAACTTCTGGTCGAGGAGAAGGAAATGACGCGCGCCCGTGACGCGCTGGCTGCCGAGCAACGGCGGATGCCGTGGGTTGCCGTGGAAAAGGCCTATACGTTCGACGGGCCCGAGGGCAAAGCGAGCCTGCTCGACCTGTTCAAGGGCCGCCGTCAGTTGATCATCTACCGCGCCTTCTTCGAACCCGGCGTGCACGGCTGGCCGGAGCATGCCTGCATCGGCTGTTCGCTCGGGGCTGACCAGGTTTCCAACCTTGCCCACCTGAATGCGCGCGACACCACCCTCGTATATGCCTCGCGCGCGCCGCAGGCCGACATCGCCCGGCTGAAGGCGCGAATGGGCTGGGAAATCCCCTGGGTTACCATCACCGACAGTTTTGACGCCGACCTCGGCGTAGACGAGTGGCATGGCCACAACGCGTTCATCCGAGACGGCGAGCGGATCTTCCGCACCTACTTCATCAACAGCCGCGGCGACGAGGCGATGGGCACCGTCTGGAGCTATCTCGACATGACGGCGCTCGGACGCCAGGAAGAGTGGGAGGACTCGCCGGAGGGCACCCCGCAGAGCCCGCCGTACAAATGGTGGAACTGGAACGACAGTTACGTCCAGGGCGCCGCGCCCGACCCGAAGTGGGTCGAGGTGTCGGACGCTGGGGAGGCCGCCTTTCGGACGTGATCCCGGCCGGGCCAGGTGACGCGTGCGCATTATTGGAACGTCGCCGATGGGGGACGCAGCGCCTTTCGGAAACGCGACGGGTAGTCCGGTGCGGCATCGCTCAGGCGGAGGCATTGATCGAGGCGATGGACTATCCCACCAGCGGCCGGTTCAGTTCCGTGCGCCAGTTTGCCGGGTCGGGACTCGACTGCGGACCGACCGAATACAGCTCCCACAGATCATTCGCCTGCGGGTGCCCGTTCGCCTTCATCCAACTGTTGAACTCGTCCCAGGCTGATGGCAGACCTTCATAAGGACCGCTATAGATTGCGCGAGCGACCTTTGCGGCGGGAAGCTCGCCCGGGTGCACGCGCCCGGAGGCCTTTACGGGCGCCGCGGTCTTCACGCCCAATTCGAAATCGAAGCTGTCGGCACTCATCTTCAGATGGTGCGCAAAGACCGCTCCGACCGGCTTCACCCCCTGTGCAGCGAGCGTTGTCATCAGCTCGCCAACGGCGGGGCCAAACTGTTTCATCATCTCGCTGCGCGGAATGGTGAGGCGGATGATGGCGGCCTGCTCGGCGCTGGTCTGAACGATCTCTGGCGTGGATAGCATGTCGGTACTCCCGGATTCGATGTGACAGATGCGATGGACATTCCGGGACACGCACTTTCGCGTCGACTCGGAATCCAGCCAGCTTATGCAGCGTTTAGATTTCGGGTCTGCGTGTTTCCCCGCATCCCGGAATGACGAGAAGTTCAAATCATGGTCTCGAGCCGGACATAACTCGCTTCCATCCCGTGCTCCATTCCGCTCGCAAGCATCCTTGCGCGCGTCTCGGCGTCGGGCAGGGTCATTCGCATGGTCATCAGTGTGCCTGCTCCGTCCGGCTCGAATCTCGTTTCGACGTGATTGTCGGGCGTCGGATCCGGCAGATGCATTCGCTCGACGTGAACGATCCGAATGAATGGCGCCAGTTCGATGAATTCACCGGTGACGTGAAATCCGTTTCCCTTGCCATCCGTCCACTCGTAGCGGATTTTCCCCCCCGGCCGCGCCTCGCAGATGCATACGGGCATCGTCCAGCCGTCAGGTCCGAGCAGCCATCTCTGGATAAACTTCGGCTCGGTGTGCGCGCGATAGACCGCTTCGGGCGGCGCCGCAAAACGTCGCGTGACCACGACATGCCTGTCGTCTTCTGTCCGGAGCGTCAGCTTGCTCATCGTCGGGGCTTTCGCTTTCTCGGTTTCATGGTGGCCAGAACGTCGTCGAGCCGGTCGTAGTTCTTGGCCAAGGCTTGCCGCAGCATGCCGAGCCATTGATCGATCTCGCTTATGGCGGCGGGCGCCAGCCGGCATGGCCGCCGCGTGCCCTCGACGCGGCGGATGATGAGGCCCGCGCCTTCGAGCACCTTGAGATGCCGGGAGATCGCCGGCTGCGTCATCTCGAATGGTTCTGCCAGCTCCATCACCGACGCTTCGCCCAGAGCCAGGCGAGCCAACAGCGCCCGGCGGGTCGGGTCTGCGAGCGCGGAGAAGGCAGAGTCGAGGGTTGCCATAGCCATCCTTTATATAACAGAATAGTTATATAAAGAAGCTGTTGTCAAGAGCCTTTTAATGGCCTCGACAGAGGTCGCCGCCATCCGGAAATCGCTGGCGGAATGCTCGGATCCTCGAAGGCTGATACGCGCGCGCATGATGAACTGAGTTCTCTGCGCGCATAGGCGTGGGATTATCTCACCGCCGCAGCTTGTCCAGCGTAATCGGCAAATCGCGCACGCGCTTCCCCGTTGCGTGATACACGGCATTAGCAATGGCCGCGGCCACGCCGACGAGGCCGATTTCGCCGACCCCCTTGATCCCCAACGGATTGATGATGTCGTCAGGCTCGTCGACAAAGATCACCTTGATGTCGTGAACGTCGGCATTCACCGGCACGTGGTACTCGCCGTAATTGGCGTTCATGATGCGGCCGAAATGGTGATCGAGCAGAGTTTCCTCGTGCAGCGCCATGCCGATGCCCCAGATCATGCTGCCCATGATCTGGTTATGCGCGGTCTTGGTGTTGAGGATGCGCCCGGCGGCGAGCGCGCTGACCAGGCGGGTGACCCTTATGACGCCGAGCTGCTCGTCGACCTTCACTTCCGCGAACACCGCGGAGTGCGCGTTGCGCGCATGTTTATCGTCTTTCTTGAAACTGGTGGATTTTTCCTGCTCGATCCGGTCGACCTTGCCGTGCCTCATCGCGTCCGCGATCGACACCGCGCGGCTCGAGTCTTGTTTGCTCACGATCTTGCTGTCGGCAAGCATGACATCGTCCGGCTTTACACTTTTCAGCGGCGAGTCTGGAATCTTCTTCGCGAGCGCCAGCAAGTCCTTGCGAACGGCATCGGCGGCATTCTTGATCGCATGCGATACCGAGGCTGCCATCCACGATCCGCCTTCGACCGGCGATGCTGGCAACGAGGAATCGCCGAGTTTGATGCTGACATTGTCGATCGGCAGGCCCAGCATGTCGGCGGCAACCTGCGCCATGATGGTATAGGTGCCGGTGCCGATATCGGCGGTGGCGCAGGAGACTTCGGCATGCCCGTTTGCGGTCAGCACGATCCGCGCCGAGGTCTTTTCCTGCAGCGCTTCCCATACGCCGGTCGCCATTCCCCAGCCGACCAGCTCGCTGCCGTCCCGCATCGAGCGCGGTTCGGCGCTGCGCTTGCTCCAGCCGAACGCCTCCGCCGCCTGACGGTAACATTCGCGCAACTCCTTGCTGGTGTAGGGTAAGCCCTCGTCCTGCTGGAGGTCCGAGTAGTTGCGCAGCCGCAATTGCAGCGGGTCCATCTTCAGCGCAACGGCGAGTTCGTCCATCGCGCATTCCAGCGCATACATCCCCGTCGCGGCCCCCGGCGCGCGCATGTCGCACGGCGTGGGCACGTCGAGCTTTGCAAGCTCATGAGAATATTTCGTGTTGGCGCATTTATACAGCGCGCCGGACCAGCCGGTGTCGTTGCGGGCAAAATCCTCGTATTGCGAGGTCATCGCGATCACGTCGTGCTCGATCGCATCGAGCACGCCGTCGGCGCTGGCGCCGAGCGCGACGCGCTGGGTGGTGCCGGGGCGGTAACCCAGCGTGTACATCTGCTGCCGTGTCAACACCAGGCGGACCGAGCGTTGCAGCGCGCGCGCCGCGAGCACGGCAAGTGCCACTTGGTGCTGCGGACGCAATCCTGAACCGAACGCGCCGCCGACAAACGGCGACATCACGCGCACTTCGTCGGGCTTCATCTTGAAGACGCCGCACAGATAGCGGTGCACGTTCTGCACGCCCTGGGTCTTGTCATAGACCGTCAGCTTGCCGTCGGACTCGCGAATCACCGTCGAGGCGAACAACTCCATCGGATTGTGATGCTCGACCGGTACGTAATATTCGCCCTCGTGGCGCACCGCGGCGGCGGCGAGCGCCTTCTCGGCGTTGCCGCGCGGCTTTGGCGCGTTTTCGGCAGGCTGCGTTTCGTCGAGCTTTCGCTTCATATCCGTGACGTGCGGTTCCTCTTCGTACCCGACGCGCACCCGCATGGCGGCAAAATGCGCGGTCTCCCAATCTTCGGCGAGCACCAGCGCGACCGGCTGTCCGCTGAACATGATTTTGTCGTCGTACAGGGGCCGGTAAGGCGATCCACTCTCCGGCGCGGTATCGTCCTTGTAGGCGCGGTCGTTATTGGCCATCGGCGGACGGTTCTTGTGCGTCAGCACGGCGATCACGCCCTCAACCGACAGCGCCTCGCTCATGTCGATGCTGGCGATGCGGCCTTTGGCGATCGTCGACGTCACGACGCTGCCAAAAGCGAGGTCGGGCGCGCCGAATTCGCCGGCGTATTTTGCTGATCCCGTGACCTTGGCGTGGCCGTCGACGCGGGATGTGGGCGTGCCGATATAGGGACCCATGACGTTCACCGGATTTTCTTGTCGGACTGCGATTGCGGCGTGGCTTTCGCGGCTTGGGTCAGCGCGCGGACCATGGCGCGCCGCGCCAGATCGATCTTGAAGGTGTTGTGCGCAAAACCTTTTGCATCGCCCAGCAGCAGGTCGGCGGCGCGCTCGAAGGTGGCCTGGTTGGCGGGCTTTCCGCGCAACGCCGCTTCGGCCGCCGGATCCCGCCATGGTTTATGCGCGACGCCGCCCAGCGCCAGCCGCGCGTCCTTGATGCTCTCGCCGTCGAGCTCAAGTGCTGCGGCGACCGACACCAGCGCGAAGGCGTAGGACAGGCGGTCGCGGATTTTCAGATAGGTGTAATGCTCCGCAAAGCCCCGCGCGGGAAGTTCGACCGCGACGATGATCTCGTCGGCCCCAAGATTGCTGTCGCGCTGCGGCGTGTCGCCGGGCAGGCGATGGAAGTCCGCGAACGCGATCACGCGCTCGCCCGCAGGCCCGGCCACATGCACTTTGGCCTCGAGCGCGGCCAGCGCCACGCACATATCGGAGGGATGCACCGCGATGCAGGCTTCGCTGGTGCCGAGGATCGCGTGCATGCGGTTGACGCCGGCAATCGCCGAGCAGCCGCTGCCGGGCTCGCGCTTGTTGCAGGGCGTTGCGGTGTCGTAGAAATAATAGCAGCGGGTCCGCTGCAGCAGATTGCCGCCGGTCGAAGCCATGTTGCGCAGTTGCGCCGAAGCCCCGGCGAGGATCGCGCTGGAGAGCAGTGGATAACGCTGCTCGACCAGAGGATGCCAGGCGAGGTCGGAGTTCGGCACCATCGCGCCGATGCGCAAGCCGCCGTCCGCGGTTTGCTCGACCGACTTCAGCGGCAGCCGGGAAATGTCGATCAGCCGCGTCGGGCGTTCGACCTCCTCCTTCATCAGGTCGATCAGGTTGGTGCCGCCGGCGATGAATTTTGCGCCTGGTTCGGCCGCGATCTGGCGCACCGCGTCGGAGACGTCACTGGCTCGCGCGTATTGAAAATTGATCATGATTTCCCCATCGCCTGCTGGATCGCCGCAACGATGTTGGGATAGGCGGCGCAGCGGCAGATGTTGCCGCTCATCAACTCGCGGATTTCGTCCGGGGTCTTCGCCTTGCCTTCTGCGATCATTCCCGCCGCCGAGCAGATCTGCCCCGGCGTGCAGTAGCCGCACTGGAACGCATCATGATCGATGAAGGCCTGCTGCAGCGGATGCAGTGCGCCGTCCCGGGCAAGGCCTTCGATGGTGGTGATTTCCGCACCGTCCTTCATGACCGCCAGGGTCAGGCAGGAATTGACGCGGCGGCCGTCGACCAGCACCGTACAGGCGCCGCACTGGCCGTGATCGCAGCCTTTCTTGGTGCCGGTGAGATCGAGATGGTCGCGCAGCGCGTCGAGCAGGCTGGTCCACGGCGCAACGTTGAGCTGCCTCGTGGCGCCGTTGACCGTCAAGGCGACGGGAATTTTGGCCGGCGCTGGAATGGCTCCCTTCGGCGGCCGCGCTGTGTTCATTCCTGCCATTGGCTTCTCCGGGGTATGTCTTGGGGTGCCGAGGTCCTGAACACGCGCGTCGTCGTCGATGTGCGTTGCAACGGCCGACCGCCCCGTCCGGTTCCACGATAGCAGCTACATTGATCTGGCGTGCGGGTCGCCGCGCGGCTAGTTTTCAAATTTGCAGGTTTTCGAGGGGGTTACGTTGACGACGGTCATCTACGGCATCAAGAACTGCGACACCATGAAGAAGGCCCGCGCGTGGCTTGATCGCCACCACGTCGTCTACGGCTTTCATGACTATAAGACGGAGGGCGTCCCAAAAGAGAAGCTCAAGCGCTGGAGCGAGGAGGTCGGCTGGGAGACGTTGCTCAATCGCGCCGGCACCACGTTCCGCAAGCTGCCCGAAGCCGACAAGGAGGGCCTTAACGAACGCAAGGCGCTCGCCTTGATGCTGGCGCAGCCATCCATGATCAAGCGGCCGGTGCTTGAAGCCGGCGGCAAGTTGCTGGTCGGATTCAAGCCGGACGTTTACGCGAAAGAAGTGACGCGGTCGCGCTGAACCCGCGTCCAGCTTCTCGAATTCCTCGATGCCCAGCTCATTCGATCGCATCGAAGACGCCGATACCTTCGCCGAAACCTCGGTAAATCAATAAGTCTCTTCGCAATTCGACTAATTGCGGACCCCGGTCCCCGCGCCGCTCTGCCGCATGCCCAGCTTTGCGCCTTGCACAAACCTGCCCGTTGACGGCATATTCCCGGCCGGAGAGGCGGCTGGCCGGGCGAATCCAAGGCGTCCTGGAACCAGCAGTTACGAAATTCGGCCACGCGCGAGGAGACTTGCTGCGAAGGCCGATGGGGGAAATTCGATTGGCCGATGAGTTCATTCTTGAAACCCAGGGATTGACCAAGGAGTTCGCGGGGTTCTTCGCCGTTCGCGATGTCAACCTGCGGGTCCGCCGTGGCAGCATTCACGCTTTGATCGGCCCCAACGGGGCCGGCAAGACCACGTGCTTCAATCTCCTGACCAAATTCCTCAAACCCTCGGCGGGCCAGATCCTCTACAGGGGACAGGACATCACCGCCATGGCGCCCGCCGACGTGGCCCGGCTGGGCCTCGTGCGTTCGTTTCAGATTTCGGCGGTGTTTCCGCATCTCACCGCGCTGGAGAACGTGCGGGTGGCGCTGCAGCGCCAGCACGGCCATTCGTTCGATTTCTGGCGTTCCAAAACGGTGCTCGACAAGTACAACAACCGCGCCTGCGAATTGCTCGACGATGTGGGTTTAAGCGAATTCGAGAAGACGCCGGCGGTCGAGATGCCCTATGGACGCAAACGCGCGCTGGAGATCGCCACCACGCTGGCGCTCGATCCGGAGATGATGCTGCTCGACGAGCCGATGGCAGGCATGGGCCATGAAGACATCGACAAGATCGCGGCGCTGATCAAGCGCATCTCGGCGAAATACACGATCCTGATGGTCGAACACAATCTCAGCGTCGTCGCCAATCTTTCCGACATCATCACGGTGCTGACCCGCGGCCATGTACTTGCGGAAGGCAATTATGCCGAGCTGACCAAGGACGAGCGGGTCAAGGAAGCCTATCTGGGAGCCGGTCATGGCTGATGTGAAAATGGCCGCGCGTCCAACTACCTCCGCTGCGACCGGTCCGGTGCTGACGGTTCAGAATCTCGAGGCCTGGTACGGCGAATCCCATATCCTGCACGGCATCAATTTCAACGTGAATGCCGGTGAGGTTGTCACGCTGCTCGGCCGCAACGGCGCCGGCAAGACCACGACGCTGAAATCGGTGATGGGCATCATCGGCAAGCGCACCGGCTCGATCCGCTTCGGCGATCAGGACATCTCGCGAGCGTCGTCGGACCGGATTGCGCGCATGGGCGTCGCGTTCTGCCCGGAGGAACGTGGGATTTTCGCCAGCCTGGACGTGCGTGAAAACCTGCTGCTGCCGCCGATCGTGCGCGAGGGCGGCCTGTCGCTGGACCAGATATTCGAGCTGTTTCCCAACCTGAAGGAACGGCTGGGCAGCCAGGGCACCAAGCTGTCGGGCGGCGAGCAGCAGATGCTGGCGATCGCCCGCATCCTGCGCACCGGTGCGCGGTTCCTGATGCTGGATGAGCCGACCGAAGGTTTGGCTCCGGTGATCATTCAGCAGATCGGCCACACCATCGCGCGGTTGAAGTCTGAAGGCTTTACCATTCTTCTGGTCGAGCAGAACTTTCGCTTCGCCTCGACCGTGGCGGACCGTTACTACATCGTCGAGCACGGCAAGGTCATCGATGGCTTTGCCAACTCGGAATTGCAGGCCAACATGGACAAGCTTCACACCTATCTCGGCGTCTGAAAACAACGAGAAAAAATCCAGGAGGAGAACCAATATGAAGAACAGGATTTCGGCGCTTTTGCTAGGCACCGCGCTGATGCTTGCCGCGGGCGGCGCTTTCGCACAGGACAAGAACATCAAGATCGGCGTGCTGACGGACAATTCGGGGCTTTATTCCGATCTGGGCGGCGCCGGGTCGACGCTGGCGGCCCAGATGGCGGTCGAGGATTCCGGCCTTCAGGCCAAGGGCTGGAAGATCGACGTGATTTCCGCCGATCATCAGAACAAGCCCGACATCGGCACCAACATCACCCGGCAATGGATCGACGTCGACAAGGTCGACATCTTCATGGATGTGCTGAATTCCGGCGTGGCGCTGGCGGTCAACAACCTCGTCAAGGAAAAAAACAGCATCATGATCAACACCGGCGCGGCGTCGTCGGATCTGACCAATGCGCAATGCTCGCCGAACACGATTCACTGGGTTTACGACACCTACATGCTCGCCAACTCTACCGGTCAGGCGCTGGTCAAGGCCGGTGGCGACACCTGGTATTTCCTGACCGCGGATTATGCCTTCGGCGCCGCGCTGGAGCGCGACACCACCGCGGTGGTGGTCAAGTCGGGTGGAAAGGTGCTTGGCACCGTCAAGCATCCTTTGAATTCGTCGGACTTCTCCTCGTTCCTGCTGCAGGCGCAGGCGTCGAAGGCGAAAATCGTCGGGCTTGCAAACGCCGGCGGCGATACCACCAACTCGATCAAGCAGGCGGCGGAATTCGGCATCGTCAAGGGCGGTCAAAGGCTCGCGGGTCTGTTGCTGTTCATCACCGACGTGCATTCTCTCGGCTTGAACGTCGCGCAAGGCCTGAACTTCACCGAGACCTTCTATTGGGATCTGAATGACGACACCCGCAAGTTCGGAAAACGCTTCTCCGATCGCACCAAAAGCAAGGCGCAGCCATCCATGGTGCAAGCCGGCGTCTATTCCGGCCTGATCCATTACTTCAAGGCGCTTGAAGCGATGGGCGGTAATCCGCACGATGGCGCCAAGGTGGTGGCGAAAATGAAGGAGATGCCGACCGACGATCCGCTGTTCGGCAAGGGTTCCATTCGCGCCGACGGACGCAAGATTCACCCGGCCTATCTGTTCGAGGTGAAGAAGCCGTCGGAGTCCAAGGGGCCGTGGGACTATTACAAGCTGGTAGGCACCACTCCGGGCGACCAGGCGTTCCGGCCGCTGTCGGAAAGCGCTTGCCCGCTGGTGAAGAAGTAACAACGGCTGCCCGTCGGCCTCGCGCCGGCGGGCATCCATTCGGCGTTACCCGAGACATAAGTGCGAAAGACCGATCGTCATGCAAGCTCTCTACGCACAGCTTCTGGTAGGACTGATCAACGGCTCGTTCTACGCGCTGCTGAGTCTCGGGCTCGCGGTCATCTTCGGGATGCTCAACATCATCAACTTCGCCCATGGCGCGCTCTACATGATGGGCGCGTTTTGCGCGTACTTCCTGCTCAACATCGCCGGCATCGGCTACTGGCCCGCGCTGATCCTCGCGCCGATCGCGGTCGGCATTTTCGGCATGGTCCTCGAACGGACGATGCTGCAATGGCTGTCCGGCCTCGACCATCTCTACGGCCTGCTGCTGACCTTCGGGCTCGCGCTGATCATCCAGGGCGTGTTCCAGAACTATTTCGGATCGTCCGGTCTGCCCTATGCGATTCCGGATGAACTCAAGGGCGGCATGAACCTCGGCTTCATGTTCCTGCCGATCTATCGCGGCTGGGTCGTGGTGTTCTCGCTGGTGGTCTGCCTGCTGACCTGGTACCTGATCGAGCGAACGCGGCTTGGCGCCAATTTGCGCGCCGCCACCGAAAATCCGACGCTGGTGCGCGCCTTCGGCATCAATGTGCCGCGGATGATCACGCTGACCTACGGCCTCGGCGTCGGGCTTGCCGCGCTCGCCGGCGTATTGTCGGCGCCGATCAATCAGGTGCGGCCGCTGATGGGCGCCGACCTGATCATCGTGGTGTTCGCGGTGGTGGTGATCGGCGGCATGGGCTCGATCATGGGATCGATCATCACCGGCTTTGCGCTCGGCGTGATCGAGGGGCTGACCAAGTATTTTTATCCTGAGGCCTCCAACACCGTGGTATTTGTCCTCATGGTGCTGGTGCTGCTTGTAAAACCGTCGGGACTGACGGGGAGGGCGGCCTGACATGACAGCCATGACCGACGATACCCTGCCGGTGACGCCGCGCTCCATTCGCGACGAGATGATCCTTTTCGTCATTATGGCGGCGGCGCTGGCAGTCGTACCATTTACCGGCGTCTATCCGTTCTTCGTCATGCAAGCGCTGTGCTTTGCACTGCTGGCTTGTGCGTTCAACCTGCTGATCGGTTATGGCGGGCTGCTGTCGTTTGGCCATGCGATGTTTCTGGGAAGCGCCGGTTACTTCACTGCTCATGCGCTGAAGGTATGGGGCGTTACGCCCGAGCTTGGCATCGTTATCGGCACCGCGGGTGCTGCGGCACTTGCCGTCATCACCGGCCTGGTCGCGATCCGGCGCCAGGGCATCTACTTCGCGATGATCACGCTGGCGTTGTCGCAACTGTTGTACTTCATCTATCTGCAGACGCCATTCACCCACGGCGAAGACGGTATCCAGGGCATCCCGCAAGGGTACCTGTTCGGGATTTTCAATCTCGCCCGGCCGACGACGCTTTATTATGTCATCCTGGTCGGCTTCCTGCTCGGCTTCCTGCTGATCTACCGCACCATCAATTCGCCGTTCGGCGAGGTGCTGAAATCGATCCGCGAGAACGAACAGCGCGCGATCTCGCTCGGCTACAAGACCGACCAGTACAAGCTGCTCGCCTACATCCTGTCGGGGACGCTGGCCGGGTTCGCCGGTTCGCTAAAGGTGTTCGTCGCGCAGAACGCATCGCTCACCGACGTGCACTGGACCATGTCCGGTGAAATCGTGCTGATGACGCTGGTCGGCGGCCTCGGCACGGTGTTCGGCCCGGTGGTCGGCGCTTTCGTCATCATCGCCATGCAGCAGTATCTCGCCGGATTCGGGCAATGGGTCACGGTGATCCAGGGTGTGATCTTCGTGGTCTGCGTGCTGACCTTCCGCCGCGGCGTGATCGGCGAAATCGCGCATTATTTCCGCAGATCGCTGTAAATCCCGTGTCCCGGACGCGGTGCGGCATTCTTCATGCCGCTCCGCAGAGCCGGGACCCCGCTTAAGCTGGACCCCGGCTCTGCAGCGCACCACGCCGCGAAGAGCGGCGCGCTGCGCTGCGTCCGGGGAACACACAAAGCGGTGGATGACCGCGTTGCGGGCATCCGTCATTGCCCGCTTTTGCGGGAAATGGTCTATGACAGTTTCGCGACACGGTGCCCTGGCCGCCGTTGTTTTCCGTGCATGGACCTGACCGATGATGCGTTTGTTTCGCTACTTCCTGCCGCGCGAAGAACGGTTCTTCGAGTTGTTCGCCCGGCATTCCCAGACGGTGGTAAAGGGCGCCGAAGCGCTGCAGGGCATGTTGCGCGGCGGCGAGGAGACCCCGGTATTCTGCCAGCGCGTCAACCAGTTCGAAAACGACGCCGACGGCATCACCCGCGAAGTTCTCACCGCGGTGCGCCGCACCTTCATCACGCCGTTCGACCGTGTCGATATCAAGAACCTCATCACCTCGATGGACGACGCCATCGACCAGATGCAGCAGACCGCCAAGGCGGTAATCCTGTTCGAGGTGCGAACTTTTGAGCCGCCGATGCGGGAAATGGGCACCCTGGTGGTCGAGTGCGCCAACCTGGTCGGGCGTGCGCTGCCGCTGCTGCAATCGATCGGCGACAATGTCGCAATGCTGACCGCGATCACCGAGGAACTCGGCAAGCTGGAAGGCCGCGTCGACGATTTGCACGATATCGGCCTCAAGGAGCTGTTCCTCAAGCACCGCAATGCCAACACGATGGACTACATCGTCGGGGCCGAAATCTACGACCATCTCGAGAAAGTCGCTGATCGCTTCGATGACGTTGCCAACGAGATCAACAGCATCGTGATCGAACAGGTATAGGGCAGGGCCGCGCAGTGGACGCCACGCTAGGTCTTCCGATTCTGGTCGGACTAATCGCCGTCGCGCTGCTGTTCGATTTTCTCAACGGATTGCACGACGCTGCCAATTCGATCGCGACCATCGTCTCGACGAGGGTGCTGCGGCCGCAATATGCGGTGCTGTGGGCGGCGTTCTTCAATTTTATCGCTTTCCTGGTGTTCGGACTCCATGTCGCCAATACCATCGGCACCGGCATCATCGACCCCGGCATCATCGACGCGCAGGTGATTTTCGCGGCCTTGATGGGCGCCATCGTCTGGAACCTGATCACCTGGGGGCTCGGGATTCCTTCCAGCAGTTCGCACGCGTTGATCGGCGGGTTGCTCGGCGGCGGGATGGCCAAGGCGGGACTTTCGGCCGCGGTGTGGAGCGGATTGTCCAAGACGCTGCTCGCCATCGTGCTGTCGCCGCTGGTCGGATTCTTGCTGGCGCTGGTGCTGGTCGCAATCGTGTCGTGGCTGTCGGTGCGTTCGACACCGTTTGCGGTGGACCGCGCGTTCCGCATCCTGCAATTCGTCTCGGCGTCGCTGTATTCGCTCGGCCACGGCGGCAACGATGCGCAAAAGACCATGGGCATCATCGCGGTGCTGCTGTATTCGCAAGGGCACCTCGGCGAGCATTTTTCGGTGCCGTTCTGGGTGGTGCTGGCGTGCCAGGCGGCGATGGCGCTGGGCACCCTGATGGGCGGCTGGCGCATCGTGCGCACCATGGGGTTGAGGATCACCAAGCTGACGCCGATGCAGGGATTTTGCGCCGAAACGGGAGGTGCTGCAACGCTGTTCGCCGCGACGTTCCTCGGCGTGCCGGTGTCGACCACCCATACCATCACCGGCGCCATCGTCGGCGTCGGCGCCGCCCGCCGCGTCTCGGCGGTCCGTTGGAACGTGGCGAGTTCGATCGTCTATGCCTGGGTCATCACCATCCCGGCTTCGGCGATCGTCGCGGCGCTGGCTTACTGGGCGGTGCTGCTGCTGCGCTGAGGATTGGACGCTTTCATGTCACCAGCTTCAGCCCGACAATGCCGGAAACGATCAGGCCGATGCACAACAGCCGCATCGCCGTCGCCGGCTCGCCGAACAGCCAGATGCCGAGCAACGCGGTTCCGACCGCGCCGATCCCGGTCCATACCGCATAGGCGGTGCCGATCGGCAGCGTCTTCAACGCCAGACCCAGCAGCGCCATGCTTGCGGCCATGCTCAGCAGCGTCAGCACCGACGGAACCAGCCGCGTAAAACCCTCGGTATATTTGAGGCCGATCGCCCAGGCGATTTCCATCAGCCCCGCGACGAACAGCGTAAACCAGGCCATGACGAGCCTCCGGACAGGCAGGGCCGTCCCCGCGAGTGATGTGCTGATGGAAGGTCGTCCTTCCCGTCCCTATATGTGGATTCGGGACCGCTCCGCAACCGAACCGCGTCCCGGCAAATCCCCTCGCTAGCGTGCTGCAATCTCCTTGATCCGGCCCGCTTTCCCTGCCACATGCTCGCCTGATGTCTGACCTCGTTCTCACAGCCGAATCGCCTCCGCGCTCGCCGCTGGCGGCTGAAGTCGCGCGCCGACGCACCTTTGCGATCATCTCGCATCCCGACGCCGGCAAGACCACGCTGACCGAAAAACTGCTGCTGTTCGGCGGCGCCATCAATCTTGCGGGGCAAGTCAAGGCCAAGGGCGAGCGCCGCAACACCCGCTCCGACTGGATGAAGATCGAGCGCGAACGCGGCATCTCGGTCGTCACCTCGGTGATGACCTTCGAGTTCGAGAACCTCGTGTTCAACCTTTTGGACACGCCGGGCCACGAGGACTTTTCCGAGGACACCTACCGCACGCTGACCGCGGTGGACTCCGCCGTGATGGTGATCGACGCCGCCAAGGGCATCGAGGCGCGTACGCGAAAGCTGTTCGAGGTGTGCCGGCTGCGGGACATCCCCATCATCACCTTCATCAACAAGATGGACCGGGAAAGCCGCGACACGTTCGAATTGCTGGATGAGATCGAAAAGACGCTGGCGCTCGACACCACGCCGATGACCTGGCCGGTCGGCCGAGGCCGCGATTTCCTTGGCACCTACGATATCGAGACCGGCGGCGTGCGCCTGCTCGAGGGCGGCGGCGCCAAGACCGGCGCCGCACAACAGATCGACATCGCCGATCTCGCCGGCCGCAACGCCAATCTCGACGTGGGTGAGGTCAAGGACGAACTCGCTTTGGTTTCAGAGGCCTGCAAGCCGTTCGAGCTCGACGCGTTCCGCGAAGGCCATCTGACGCCGGTGTATTTCGGCTCGGCGCTGCGCAATTTCGGCGTCGGCGATCTACTGCAGGGGCTCGGCCGGTTCGCGCCGCCGCCGCGCGCGCAGGAGAGCAATCTGCGCAAGGTCGAGGCGAGCGAGCCGCGCATGACCGCCTTCGTATTCAAGATCCAGGCCAACATGGATCCGAACCATCGCGACCGCATCGCCTTTGCGCGGCTGTGCTCGGGGAAGCTGACGCGCGGCATGAAGGCAAAACTGGTGCGCACCGGCAAGAACATGAGCCTGTCCAGCCCGCAATTCTTCTTCGCGCAGGACCGCGCGCTGGCGGACGAGGCGTTCGCCGGCGACGTGGTCGGCATTCCAAATCATGGCACGCTGCGGATCGGCGACACCTTGAGCGAAGGCGAGGACATCAACTTCGTGGGCGTGCCCTCATTCGCCCCGGAAATCGTCCGCCGCGTGCGGCTGGCGGACGCGATGAAGGCGAAGAAGCTGAAGGAAGCTCTGCAGCAGATGTCGGAGGAGGGCGTGGTGCAAGTATTCCGCCCGCGCGACGGCGCCCCCGCGCTGGTCGGCGTGGTCGGCCCGCTGCAGCTCGACGTGCTGAAGGCGCGGCTGGATGCCGAATATTCGCTGCCGGTGGATTTCGAGGTTTCGGAATTCCAGCTGGCGCGCTGGATCTCGTCCGACGACCGCAAGAAGCTCGACGCGTTCATCGCCGCCAACGGCTCCGGCGTCGCCGACGACGTCGACGGCGATCCGGTGTTTCTGGCGAAGAACGAGTTCTATCTCGGCTACACCAGGGAACGTGCCGAGGGCATCGTGTTTTCCAGTATCAAGGATGTGAAGAAAAAATGAGTTCGTCGTCCCCGCGAAGGCGGGGGCCCAAAGCCCCTGGCGCTTATGATCTGGCGACGCTTGTCAACAAGATCATTAACGCCTTCCGCATCACGAACGACAACGGCGTATGGGTCCCCGCCTTCGCGGGGACGACGAAGGAGGGGCACTCATGTTGCGGCATGCATCTGCTTTTCTTGTCATCGTGACTGCAAGCGCGGCGCTCGCCACCACCGCCGAGGCGCAGCGGCGGCATCCGGTCGATGCCACGCCGTTCGCGCATGCGCCGTGCAGCGTGCTGTCGAACGAGCCGTGTACGCCGTCGTTTTGCAGCGTGTTCAACCACGGACCCTGCATTCCCGAGATCGATTATCCGATCGGGCAGAACCTGCAGCTCACGATCCAGAGCGTGCCGCCGCAGGCCGACGCCGCGAAGTATCAGAAACCGGACCACGACCTCGACACCATCGGCGACCTGTTCGCGGCGCTGCGCGCCTGCTGGTCGCCGCCGCCGGCGGACGACGCGCGCGAGGGCATGCAGATGTCGGTGCTGTTCAGCTTCAAGCGAAGCGGCGAGATCATCGCAGCCCCGCGCGTCACCTATTCGACGCGCGAGGTGCCGCAGCAGACCCGCGACCTCTATCGCAAGGCGATATCAGCGTCGCTCGACGCCTGCGTGCCGCTGAAATTCACCGGCGGCCTCGGCGGCGCGCTGGCGGGACGGCCGATCATGATCCGCTATGTCGACAACCGCGACCTCGGCAAGCAGTCGGGGAAGCCGTGAAAGCAGGCGTCATTGCCAGGCTTGGCCTGCCATCCATCTTCTTTGAAAGACTCTTGCGAAGATCGATAGATGGCGGGTCAAGCCCGCGCATGGCGATCTGCAGCCGGCCCGATGCGGCCGAGATGGGTGAATCCGAATCCGGTTGCGTATTTCAGGCCGTAGCCCAGCGCGCGGTCGAAGCCGATATGCGCCAGCCAGATCATCGCGATGGAAAGCACCAGCGGCGAGGCCAGGGCAAATCCGGCGACATTCAGCATCATCGGCGCCATGTAGCTATGCGCGGCGTTATAGATGATGGCGCCCATGCGCGGGCCGGCGAATTAGGCCGCGAAGCTGAGGTCGGGCACAAAAAACAGCAGAGCGTAGATCCACCATGATCCGCCCCACACCGCGTAGCGCAGCGTCATGCCCGCGAACAGCGTCAATCCCTCCAGCCGGAGCAGCGTCCGCAATCCGCCGGTGACGGCGCCTGCCGCATCCGCGCTTACGCTATCAGTCATGCGTCGCCCTCCCGTCGGTTCCGGACGTATCGTAGGGGGCGAGGCTGCCGGATGATAGGAGGATGTTTCCCGCCTGCAAAATGCCGTGTTAGAACCCGGACAAATCTGACGGGAAGAACGCCAATGAAAGACATCCTGGACACCCTTGAAGAGCGCCGCGCGGGGGCAAAATTCGGCGGCGGCGAGAAGCGCATCGAAGCGCAGCACGCCCGCGGCAAGCTGACCGCGCGCGAGCGCATTGAACTGTTGCTCGACAAGGGCTCGTTCGAGGAGTTCGACATGTTCGTCGAGCACCGCTCGGTGGAATTCGGCATGGAAAAATCAAAAGTGCCCGGCGACGGCGTCGTCACCGGCTGGGGCACCGTCAACGGCCGCAAGACGTTTGTGTTTGCCAAGGATTTTACGGTGTTCGGCGGCTCGCTGTCGGAAACCCACGCGCAAAAAATCGTCAAAATCCAGGACATGGCGATGAAGGCGCGCTCCCCGATCATCGGGCTCTACGACGCCGGCGGCGCGCGCATCCAGGAGGGCGTCGCGGCGCTCGCCGGCTATTCCTATGTGTTCCGCCGCAACGTCATCGCCTCCGGCGTGATCCCGCAGATCAGCGTCATCATGGGGCCGTGCGCCGGCGGCGACGTCTATTCGCCCGCGATGACCGACTTCATCTTCATGGTGAAGAACACCAGCTACATGTTCGTCACCGGGCCCGACGTGGTGAAGACCGTTACCAACGAGGTGGTTACCGCCGAAGAGCTCGGCGGCGCCTCGGTGCACGCCACGCGCTCGTCGATCGCCGACGGCGCGTTCGAGAACGACGTCGAGACGCTGCTGCAGATGCGCCGGCTGATCGACTTTTTGCCGTCCAACAATACCGACGGCGTGCCGGAGTGGCCGAGTTTCGATGACATCGAACGCGTCGACATGTCGCTGGATACGCTGATCCCCGACAATCCCAACAAGCCCTATGACATGAAGGAGCTGATCCTTAAAGTGGTGGACGAGGGCGACTTCTTCGAAATCTCCGAAACCTTTGCCAAGAACATCGTCACCGGTTTTGGCCGCATCGCCGGGCGTACCGTGGGTTTCGTCGCCAACCAGCCGATGGTGTTGGCGGGCGTGCTCGACAGCGACGCCTCACGCAAGGCGGCGCGCTTCGTTCGGTTCTGCGACGCCTTCAACATCCCGATCGTCACCTTCGTCGACGTGCCCGGATTTTTGCCGGGCACCGCGCAGGAATATGGCGGCTTGATCAAACACGGCGCCAAGCTGCTGTTCGCATTCTCGCAGGCGACGGTGCCGCTGGTCACCGTGATCACCCGAAAAGCCTATGGCGGCGCGTTCGACGTGATGGCCTCGAAGGAAATCGGCGCCGACATGAACTACGCCTGGCCGACCGCGCAGATCGCGGTGATGGGCGCCAAGGGCGCGGTCGAGATCATCTTCCGCAGCGATATCGGCGACGCCGAAAAGATCGCCGCCCGCACCAGGGAATACGAGGACCGCTTCCTGTCCCCCTTCGTCGCCGCCGAGCGCGGCTACATCGACGACGTCATTATGCCGCATTCAACAAGGCGCCGCATCGCGCGGGCGCTGGCGATGCTGAGGGACAAGAAGGTGGAAATGCCGGCGAAGAAGCATGATAATTTGCCGTTGTAGTCCTGGTCCCGCGGCGGGGATGACGAGATGCCGACAGTTCTGCGCTGGGGACCGTATCGAGCCTTCTTCTATTCCAACGAAGGCAGCGAACCGGCGCATGTCCACGTCCGCAGTGGCGATATGGAAGCCAAGTTCTGGCTGCACGATCTGTCCATGGCGGTGAATGCCGGGTTTCCGTTACATGAAATAGGCGGTATCATCCGCCATCTGCGATCCCATCGCGATGAATTGCTGGGTGCATGGAATGACCACTTTAGAAATTGAGGTCGGCGATCTGCGTGCGCGCTCGGTGGAGTTCACGGCGTCAGAGCTTGTCGTAACGCTAACGGACGGCCGGCGCATCGCGACGCCGCTCGACTGGTATCCGCTCCTTGTGAAGGCGTCAGCGGCCCAACGTGCAAATTTCGAGATCATGGCGATGGGGATTCACTGGCCCGATCTCGACGAAGATTTAAGTATTGCCGGGATGCTGAAGGGGCGGAAAGCGAATTAACAGTTTTGAGAGAAGGGTATTCCATGCCTCACCACTTCTTCGTCGTCCGCGCCACCGTCTCCGATCCTGCCAAACGCGCGGCGTTCGACGCCTGGTACGCCAACGAACATATGCCCGACGCCGTAAAAACGTTCGGCGCGGAGAAGGCGTGGCGGTTCTGGAGCGTCACGGATCCCGCCATACATCAGGCGACCTATCAATTTGCCGACAAGGCGTCGCTGGATCGCGCGACCAGTGGCGAGGAGATGAAGCGGCTGGTTGCCGACTTCAATCGCGACTGGCCCGGGATTACCCGTACGCGGGAGATCTTGGTGCTGGCGGAGGAATTCGGCGTGGCGTGAGGCCTAAGCGGTTCAGCCAACGTTCATCTCGGCGCGGCGAAACTCGCCGCCCATGATATGCAAAGGAGGAATGTGATGGAACGCCGCCACTTTCTAAAACTCACCTTTGGATTTATTGCGGGCGTATCCGCGCTGGCCGCGGGTGCCGTGGCTACCGAGGCCGCGCCACTGCCGCCCGTTACGCCGGAGGGACCGGGCGCTCCCCAGCGTGGTGACCGCGCGGAACCCGCGATCGCAATCCAGGACGATGTCGATCGCCTTGCGCCGGACCAGGTGCGGTGGAGGCGCCGCTGGGGCTATCGCCGGCGTTATTGGGGCTACCGCCGCCGCCGCCGGTTCTGGCGCCGCCGTTATTGGGGCTACCGCCGTCGCCGGTTCTGGCGCCGCCGCTACTGGCGCCGCCGTTATTATTGGTAAGGTTTTAGGCGCCCATGGTGAGGACCTGAAGCGGTTGATTGCGACTTCAACCGCGACTGGCCTTAACTCAGCACGCGCGAAATTTTCCTGCTGGCCGAAGAGGGCGCCGCGACATGGTGAGCCGTCGCGTCTCCCTAGCCTCGTGCGTCGGATGGTCGCCATCGGCTCGTCCCGGTTGCCCGGGTTTGGCGTCGGAGCTACCGTAGGTTTTTCAAAAAGGAGTCTTTGATGTCGAAATCATTGCCGAACACGAAGGGCTGGAAAGCATGGCAAGACCTGCAGCCGCCGGGGCCGCCGACGCTGCATGTCATCGGTGAGGTCGAAACCACCAACAGCAATCAGACACCGCACCTCACCGAAGCGAGCCCGCAAGGTACCAACCCCAAAATTCTTCTGCTGGACCTGAGCATCACGACTGCGGGCACCGGTCTTACCGTGATCGAGTGGAAGCAGGTCACCTTCACAAAGAAAATTTCGAAGGACCAATACACCAGCGTCGATATTTTCTCGGACGGCGAGCAGGTCGGGACCGCCAAGGTCGAAACTGTGGTTTAGTCCGAGGGCCGGAGCCGATAATTTATTCGCCGATGCTTACGGCCAAAACAAAGCCCCGCATGATGCGGGGCTTTGCCGGTTCGATAACCGCGCTCAGAACGGGCGGCAGCGCCCAGCACGCCAGGCGAATCCACGAGGGCAGACGCGGGCGCGCGGCACCACCACGACCGGGGCAGGCGCGACCACGACGCGGGGAACGACCACGCGAGGCGCCACCACGACGGCACCGCCATTGGGCCGGCATCCGCCATAGGGACCGCGATGGAAGCCGGGGCCGCATCCGCCGGCGGCATCGGCGGCACTGAACCCCGCGAGCGTGCCGGCAACCAGAACTACTGCGAAAAGCGTCTTCATGTTTCCTCCGTTTTGCTGGGCGCCAAGCGGCACCGGACCATGATTCAAGCTGCGTGATTCGACAACGCCGAATCCTTGCAACGCCTCGTACATCGATGCGCAAGCCTAGTTATGGCGGCCTGAATGCGGAATGAATGCGCGGTTTTCGCAAAAAAACCATGACATGCGTCAACGGGAGGCGAGAAACGCCAGCATCAGCTCGTCGAATCGTTGCCGCGCTTCCAGAAACACCAGATGGCCCGTTCCCGATATCACCTCGGCCCTGGCGTTCGGCATTCTGGCGGCGAGGGCTTTGGCCAACTCCGCATTCTGGCCCATCTTCGGACGCAACGCTTCCGGCGCGTTGGGCCTGCCCGGCGCGTTATGGTCGTCCGCGCCCATCACAAACAGCACGGGCTGCGTGAGCAAGGGAATTTCGTGCGCCACCGGCTCGCGATAGATCAGCTGCGCCGAATTGACGAAGGCGCGCAGCCAGCGCGGATATTCCGATGAGCCCTTGATGTTGAAGCGTGCGTCGATGAACGGCGTCACCTGATCCGGCGGCAGTTTTAGGGAATAGTTGGTCTCTAGCTGCTTGCGGTAGGCTTCGGCGGTGAGCTTGTCTTCGTTCTCGAGAATTTTTTCGGTCGGCGTCGGCGGCACGTAGAGCCGGTAGTCCTCCAGGCCGATCGGGGCTGCGAGCAGGAGATGCTCGATGCGGTCGGGATAGGCGCGGGCGATGCGTACCCCGAGCATGCCGCCCATCGAATGCGCAACGATGTCGGCTTTTGCGATTCTCAAGTGATCGAGCAGCGCGATGGTGTTGCGCGCCAGCGTGTCGAAATGCAGGTCGGCGGCCGGCTTTGAGGATTTGCCGAAGCCGATCTGGTCCGGCGCCACCACGCGGTAGCCGGCCTCGCCGAGCGTCTTGATCACCGGCGCCCAATAGCTCGACGGAAAATTGCGGCCATGCAGCAGTACCACGGTGCGGCCGTTCGGCGCAGGTGCCGCGACATCCATATAGGCCATCCGCTCCGGCTCGCCGTCATTGACCAGCGGCAGCATGTTGACGGGGTAGGGATAGGCGAACCCTTCGAGGCCGATGCCGTAGGGTTCGCGGGCAACCGGTTCGGCGGCGTGCGCAAAGGCGAGTGGCATGGCGGCGAGTAGGGCGGATAGTACAAAGCGCATCATGGAGACCTCCGTACCCCCGGGGCGTCATACGCGGGCTTGACCCGCGTATCCATCAATCTAAATGAGACTCTTTCGAAGGAGATGGATTGCCGGGTCAAGCCCCGGCAATGACGATATCGAGTGATTTTACTCTTCGCCCGCCCCGAACAGCGCCGCGAACTGCTTTTCGCCGTTGCGGGTGAAGTTGACGATGCGGCTGCCGGGGGCGGGATCGCGCGCGGCCCATTTCAGTTCGGCGAACCGCGTCATCATGGCGGCGCCGAGGGTGCCCGCGAGATGATGGCGCCGCTCGCTCCAGTCGAGGCAGGCCTTGCACAGCGGCCGGCGTGGGTGGGCGAGTTTGTCGGCGTCGATCTGCAGCCTCGTTGCCATGAAGCGCTCGCCGTCCGCGGTCAGCTCGATTTCCTGTTTGTGCTGCCGGACCAGCCGCTGCTTCTTCATGCTGTCCAGCATCTGCACGCCGAGATCGCCGGCGAGATGATCATAGCAGACCCGCGCGCGGCGCAGCGCCGGGTCCTTCGGTCCGGTGCGTACGCGCAGATGACCGGCGCGCGCGGCCAGCCCGGCGAGACCTTCGAGCACGCCGGCGACGTCGGATCCGGTGAGGCGATAGTAGCGGTGGCGGCCCTGTTTCTCCGGCTCGATCAGCCCGCCGACTTCCAGCTTCGCCAGATGCGAACTCGCGGTCTGCGGCGTGACGCCAGCCTCCTGCGCGAGCTCGCTCGCGGTCAGCGCGCGGCCGCTCATCAGCGCGGTGAGGATATTGGCGCGCGCGGGATCGCCGACCAATGCGGCGACCATGGCTATGTCGGGGCCTGCTTTCATACTTCGATGGTAGACGAAGCATTGGCGTCGATCAAGCGTTTATATGCGGGTTGTTGGAAAAATAAGCAGGAGGGTCTTGGCCATCACGGTTTTCATCCGCTACCAGCTCGAAGGCATGGCGAATTTCAATTTCGCCGAGGAGAACAAGTTCATCCTCGCGGAGGAACGCAGCTTCCTGCGCAAGGTCGAGACCTGACATCGCGCGCACTGGCGCCGGACGCCGCGCGCGGTTATCGTAAGGCAAGCAAAACGAACACAGGGAGAAAACATGCCGGTTTCAACTCAGGACAAGCGCGCGGCGTTCCGCAAGCTGCATGAGAGCGGCTGCTTCGTGCTGCCGAACCCGTGGGACGTCGGCAGCGCGCGGGCGCTTGCGCAGCTCGGCTTCAAGGCGCTCGCCTCGACCAGCGCCGGTTTTGCGTGGTCGATCGGCCGCGCCGACACTCGCGTCAGCGTCGATGACGTCTGCGAGCATCTCACCGCGCTTTGCAACGCGGTCGATCTGCCCGTCAATGCCGATTTCGAAGGCGGTTTTGCCCGTGAGCCGGAGAAGGTGGCGGTCAATGTCGCGCGTGGGGTGAAGACCGGCATTGCGGGGTTATCGATCGAGGATTCCACCGGCGACAAGGCGAACCCGCTCTACGAGCGCGCGCTTGCGATCGAGCGCATCAAGGCGGCGCGGGAGGCGATCGATGCCGACAGCAGCGGCGCGCTGCTGGTCGGGCGCTGCGAAGGATTCCTATGGGGGCAGACCGATCTTGCCATGGTGATTGACCGGCTCAATGCCTATGCGGAAGCCGGCGCGGATTGCCTCTATGCGCCGGGCATCAAATCGAAGGAGCATATCGCGGCGGTGGTGAAGGCCGTGCATCCAAAACCGGTCAACCTGCTGATCGGTTCTTCCGGCCTCAGCGTTGCGGAAGCTGCCGATCTCGGCGTGCGGCGCATCAGCGTGGGCGGTTCGCTGGCGCGGGTGGCCTGGGCCGGTTTCATGAAGGCGTCGCGCGAGATGTTGCAGCAGGGCACGTTCACTGAACTCGGCAACGGCTTTCCGGGTGGCGAACTGAACAAAATGTTCAGCGATTGAACGGCGCAGACAAAACGCAGCGGGCTGGCAGGCCCGCTGCGTCCTGAAACCTCAGTACTCAGCCTTTATTTGGCCGGAGCGTCGGGTGCCGCGCTATCGCCCGGCTTGGCACTACGGTCGATTTCCTGGCCGGTCGGTGCATTGGCTGCCGGCTGCTGCGGACGGGCCGGCGCCGCGCCCGTGGTCATGCCCGGCTCGGTGTTGCTACGCGGCGTCACGTCACGCATGCCCGAAGGCGCCGCCGGGGTTGTCTGGGCTGTGTTCTGGGTCGCCGGCGCGGTGGCGGTCGAGCCTGTGCCGGCCGGGTTCATCGACGAGTTGTTCAGCCCGTAGAAAACCGCGCCCAGCACTACTGCGACCGCGACGGCGAACATCGCGACCTTGCTGCCGCTGGCGGGGCCTTCGCCCAGTTCCGGGTCGGCCTGCAACTCTCTATCGAGACGCATGCGCTGCAACTCGTCGTCCGCAGAATCGATGTTGGGACGATAGGGATCGTTCGGGTTACGTTCGTAAGCCATGGATCAAGTCCTCCGTTGTCTCCTTCCTGACAACAGCCGGAGAGGACGGCAGTTCCCGGAACCGAACTGGAACCCACCGGCCTTTTCGCCCTGTTCACCCGGGAACCCGCGACGTAAGTTCCCCTCCGCCCATTCGAATCAAACCCTGTCCATGTGGACGATGCCCCCTGTCGATACCGTTCTTCACGTGCTGTCGCTGGTGGCGGCCGCAGCGCAGGCGATGACGGCGGCGCTCGCCGCCGGACGGCGCAGCATGGACTGGGTTGGCGTCTGTCTGCTCGGCTGCGTCACGGCGCTGGGCGGCGGATCGCTCCGCGACGTCCTGCTCGGACACTATCCGCTCGTTTGGGTGGAAAATCCCACATATCTGGCGATGACCGTCGCCGCCGCGCTCGTCACCATCGCGATTGCGCGCGTGGTGCACCGTCTGCAACTTGCATTTCTGGCGCTCGACGCCATCGGGCTCGTGGTGTTCACCATCGCCGGCTGCGAGGTTGCGCTTCAGCTTCATGAGTCGCTGCCGATCGTGATCGTCGCGGGCATGATCACCGGCTGCGCCGGCGGCGTGCTGCGCGACATTCTCTGCAACGATATCCCGCTGCTGTTCCGTTCGGAGCTTTATGCCAGCGTCTCGGCGGTCACGGGCGCAATCTATGTTGCGGCGCTCGGGCTTGAGTCGAACCACGACGTCGCGACCGCGCTGGCCTTCGCGGTCGGCCTGGCATTCCGGCTGCTTGCAATCCGGTTCAGATGGGAAATGCCGAAATTCGTCTTCACGGACGAGCGGCGCTGAGCCCGAAGGGATTGCGCGGTGTCAAGCGTCTGGTGATCGACGGCATCGACGGGTTTTCCAAGCTGACCGATGAAAACCGGATCGGGTCTTTTTTATTCGCGTTGTGCAACGAGTTGCGGGCGCTCGGGGTTACCACGCTGGCGACGGCGGAAACCGACCATGCCGGAATAACGCCGGGCCAACTGCTGGCCGGAGTGAACCAGCCCGGACCGTCCGCGGTCGCCGAGAACATCATCGCGCTGCATCTGGCGGCCTTGCGACCGGAGACCTATCGCTTGATGACCGTTCTCAAATCCCGTGATCGCCGGACCGGTATGCGGATGCGGCGCTTCGATATCGCCGAAAGCGGCATCGTGCTCGAAAGCGATCATCAGGGAGCCGAGAACATCCTTCGCGACCTCTCCCGCCAGGGCGCACCGCCGCCACCTTCTCCTGATCCGCAACTGACTGGAGAGTGACGGTGCGGACCGTGCTGATTGTCGAGGACGAATGGGCGATTGCCGACTGGCTCGAAGTACTGCTCGGCGAGAACGGCTACAACGTCCTGGTCGCCAGCAATGGCGGCGAGGCGCTCGACATCCTGCATCGGGAAACGCCGGACCTGATGCTGACCGATTTCATGATGCCGTTCGTCGATGGCGCCGGACTGATCGCCGCCATGCAGGAGAAAGCCGCCACCCGCGCCGTCCCGGTAGTCATCATGACGTCGCTGCTGGAAAGCGCGGTGCGCGACCGCGTCGCCGGCTACCGCGCCTACTTGCGCAAGCCGTTCCGCGAGGCCGATTTGATGAAGCTCGTGGGCGAGATTTTGGGAAAGTAGTTTTGCCGCTGCCCATGTCACAGCGTCATTGCCGGGCTTGACCCGCCTGCGGGGCCGAAGGCCCTCGGCGCGGCGGAGGCCCGGCAATCCATCCTCTATGGATGCCGGATCAAATCCGGGCATGACGGAATCGGCTGGAACGCAAGCTTTCATGTCAAGCGTTCATGCTAAAGGCCCCGACCTCGTTGCCAAGACCTTTTTGAGTGAGCGCGAACCGGTCAGCGCTTGGACTTCTTCGCCTTCTTGCTTTTCTTCGGCGTCGATTTCTTGGCTGACTTCTTCGCAGCTTTCTTGGCGCTTTTCTTGGCGCTCTTCTTCGCGCCCGATTTTTTGGAGGCCTTTTTTGCTTTTTTTGCCTTCTTCGTTTTCGCGGCCTTGACGCCGGCCGCCGACTTCTTGGCTTTTTTCACCGCCTTGGCGACCGCTTTCGCCGGCGCCGATTTCGCCGCCGCTTTCTTGACGCGGCTGACCACGGCCTTGGCGGCCGAGTTCGCAAGTACGGTTGCCCCGCTTACAACGAGGTCGCCGACGACATCGCTAATGGTCGGCTTCGGCTGGTCTCCATCCGGCTTCTTCTCGGTATCCATGACGCCCTCCAAAATTGAGCTATCAGCCTAGCCGATTCGGCAGCGGCCACCGTCACGCAAAACGTGCCTGCAGCGCTGCAAAACGCGCTTATGCACCATTTAGAGCGTGGTTTCGCGCGGCCCGCTACCACCACGTCACTGCATCCGCCTTGCTTTCGCCACCTGCTCCGTGGTCACCGCGGGCGCGGCGTTGCCCATGCGGCGTGTGGCATGCGCCGCAATGTGGAGCGCCCTCGACCAGATAGGCGCCGCGATTCCATTCCCCCGGCGAGCGGTTTTGAGGATCGGCGGTAAGGCAACTGGCGCAGTCGGCGGCGTCGGCCAGCGGCTTGCCGCGCGCAATCGTGTCCTGAGGCGCATCGGCTCGGGCGCGGCCAGCGCCGAGCGCAGTGCACAAAAGCGTCGCGCGAACAATGGTCCAAAATCGCTCGCATTGCGTGACTTCGTCCCTGCACCAGCGCGGGCGCGCAGACTGAC
This sequence comes from Bradyrhizobium sp., assembly GCF_036009065.1. GTDB lineage: Bacteria > Pseudomonadota > Alphaproteobacteria > Rhizobiales > Xanthobacteraceae > Bradyrhizobium. Next base: position 35,294 of record NZ_DASYMN010000464.1, read on the forward strand.
CGTCGCACCACCGACAGAGTCATGGTGGTTTCATTTCTGGTCCCGCCAAGAGAGAAGATCCCGGCCTCGTATACTGGAGCCCGAATTTAAATAATCTTCCACGGACTTAGGCGAGAGAGCAAGACGGAGGTTGGTGATCAGGCCCGTTTGGCGGCGACCGCAACTTGAACAGGATTTACCTTAATCACTTGACTGTAGAGAGGGGGCAGGCCAGCGCAGTAGGCCGAAAGGGCGACGGGGTCCATCGAAGCGTTCCAATATTGGAATTGGTTTGGGTTGTCCTGCGGCAGCGGCCCCTCCATCGTCGATCCGTAGGCCCCCAGATCGATCAGGCTGGCCGCGCTGTCGTCCGGACCTAACAGAAATACAAATGTTCCGTATTTCGGATGCCCGAGATACTGGTACACGCGCTGGCCTATCTGCTGCTTGAGGGAGTACCGAAGAAAAGCATAGGAGCGGGTCGTTAGCATGAACGCGGTTTTTATCGGCGAAGCGGCAATGTTCCCGGGCAGACAAAATAGCAGGTTTCCGAAATAGTCGAGAAGGGCTACGGCTTGGCCGGGTCCGCCCTGCTGCCGATCGATCGCCGCAGCTCGGGTAAGGTAAGGAAGCAGTTCCTGATCCGGCGCGCTTCTCGCGGGGCCCCGATATTGCAGCGTTTGCGGATAGATATCCTGCAAGGCTTTAATGATGGGATCATCGGCGGCAAGTGTTGTTGGATCGATCAGTTCGTCGGGCGGCAAGTCCTGGCTCACGCTATCGCGTACCGACCCCAAAGTTGCCAGAAAGGCCGTAAGGCAGAGCGCTTGGGTCTGCTCGTCGATCACCGGTTGGGCGAAAAACTTCGGAACGGGCGCGCCGCTCGCGCTTCGCGCGAAGGATGTCGTACCGTTGACGGCGGGGTAGCTGAACGTCGATTTGGCTTTCGCCCGAACAGTTGGCGCCAAAGTAGGAAAGTCAGCTTTTGTATCGTAGTTGATTCCCGACTGGGTGTCGAATGCCGCGACGGTGACGTTGAAGCCGGCGTGGAGGATTGAGCCTGCGCACATGCAACAAGGGTCCAGCGAGGTTACGACGGTCATTTCGGCCGGGGACGGCAGTTGCCCGCCTTGGCTAATTTGCTCGAAATACCAATCGATCATCTGACGTTCGCCATGCGCAGTCGGATCGAATGTGGTTTTAGCTTTGACAACGTTGTTGTGAAGCGCGTGGATCAGCTTCCCCGTATTGTCGAGCAAGACGCCTCCAACGCTGAATGTGCCTTGGTCGAAGGCCTGGAGCACCTGATCGGCAGCAAGGGCGGCCGCCATTTCCACATCGGTTACGATCTGCGGATTTTGCGTCACGGCTTAAAGTCCTGATATGATTGAGGATGGAATATAGGAACGCCATTCTCCGACTGGCGAATTCAATCGCTTCTGATCGAAGAAGAAACATCTCAATGGATCGTCGGTCTATACAACTGATCGGATATTGACTCAACCTGCACGCGGGACGTTTGTAAAATACAGCTATTGTGACGGTCCGGCGAACCGTGGCGGTCAATCCAGGACGATATCACCACGCGATCTCCAGGTTGTTCCTTAGCGAGAACGAAATTGCGTTCTGCGGGCGCGGGTCTCCGTTGCCTAGATTTGTGGTGCGCGCAACATAAAAACCAACGTAGACTGGTTCTAATGAATTGAATACCTACGTAAAAACAGTCGCCGCGGCCGAGAATCGTCCAAGCGTCGCCTGAGACTCGAGAGGGTGGAATGGGAATCAACCAAGGTCCGATCAGTCTCGATCAGAAATACACCCAGGGCTCCGGTCACGTCTTCCTGACCGGCATCCAGGCGCTGGTTCGCCTTCCGATGGCGCAAATCCGGCGCGACCGCGCCGCCGGCCTCAATACCGCCGGCTTTGTCACCGGATACAGAGGTTCCCCGCTCGGCGGCTACGACCAGCAGCTGTTCGCTGCGCGAAAACATCTCGAGCAGTACAACATCAAGTTCCAGCCTGGCGTGAACGAGGACCTCGCGGCCACCGCGATCTGGGGCTCGCAGCAGCTCAATTTGTCGCCCGGCGCGCGGCATGATGGCGTGGTCGGCATCTGGTATGGCAAGGGTCCCGGCGTCGATCGCTGCGGCGACGTGTTCCGCCACGGCAATGCCGCGGGCTCGGCGAAAAACGGCGGCGTGCTGTGTCTGGCCGGCGACGACCACGGCGCAAAGTCCTCCACCGTGCCGCATCAGTCGGACCACGCCTTCATCTCCGCGCTGATGCCGTACCTCTATCCCTCCAGCATCCATGAAATGATCGAGATGGGACTGCTGGGGATTGCGATGTCGCGCTATTCCGGCTGCTGGGTCGGCATGAAGGTGATCACCGAAACCGTGGAAACCACGGCGGAGGTCGATCTTTCCGACGAGATGAAGCCCTTCATCATCCCGACCGATTTCGAGATGCCGCCGGGCGGCCTCAATCTGCGCTGGCCTGACGACCGCTACGACCAGGACCACCGGCTGCAGGACCACAAGGGTTTTGCCGCGGTCGCGTTCGCGCGTGCCAACAATGTCAACCGCGTCACCATGGATTCGCCGAATGCGCGGTTCGGCATCATGGCCTCGGGCAAGAGTTATGAGGATATCAGGCAGGCGCTACGGGAACTCGGCGTCACCCCGGAAGTCGCCGCCAAGATCGGCTTGCGGCTCTACAAGATCGGCATGCCGTGGCCCCTGGAGCCGCAAGGCGTGCGCGAATTCGCCGTGGGCCTCGAGGAAATCCTGATCGTCGAAGAGCGCCGCGAGATCGTCGAGAACCAGGTCAAGCAGGAACTGTTCAACTGGCGCGACGACGTCCGCCCGCGCATCGTCGGCAAGATGGACGAGCACGACAAGCGCTTCCTCCCCTTCGCCGAAGAACTCAGCGTCGCCTCGCTGGCAAGCTCGCTGACCGAACGGCTGCTGCGCCTCAATCTCAATCCCGAAGTCGCGGCGATGCTGCGCGCAAAGGCCGACTGGTTCAACGGCCGGCAGGCGACGCAGATGCAGGCGGTGGCGCCGATCACCCGCACGCCGTATTTCTGCTCCGGCTGTCCGCACAACACCTCGACCAAGGTGCCGCAAGGCAGCCGCGCGTTCGCCGGCATCGGCTGCCACTTCATGTCGCTGTGGATGGACCGCAACACAGAAACCTTCACCCACATGGGCGGCGAAGGCGTGCCGTGGGTCGGCGTCGCACCCTTCACCGACGAAAAACACGTTTTCGCCAATCTCGGCGACGGCACCTATTTCCACTCCGGCAGCCTCGCGATTCGCCAGGCGGTGGCCTCCGGCGCCAACATCACCTACAAAATCCTCTACAACGATGCGACCGCCATGACCGGCGGCCAGCATGTCGACGGCGACCTCACGCCGCAGCAGGTGACGTTCCAGCTGCACTCCGAAGGCATCCGCGACATCTATCTGGTGTCGGAAACTCCGGAGGCCTATCCGGCCTCCGAGATCGCGCCGGGCACCAAGACCGCGCATCGCGACGAGCTCGACGCGGTGATGAAAACCTGCCGCGAGATCAAGGGCGCCTCCGCCATCGTGTTCGTGCAGACCTGCGCCGCCGAAAAGCGCCGCCGCCGTAAAAGGGGCACGCTGGAGGATCCGCAGCGCCGCGTGCTGATCAATCCTGCGGTTTGCGAAGGCTGCGGCGATTGCTCGGTGCAGTCGAATTGTATTTCGGTGGAGCCGCTGGAAACCGAGATGGGACGCAAGCGCACCATCAACCAGTCCAGCTGCAACAAGGATTATTCCTGCCTCAAGGGCTTTTGCCCGTCCTTCGTCACCGTCGATGGCGGCAAGCTGCGCCGCCGCGCGCCGGCCGATCTCGGCAACATCGGCGACCTGCCGGAGCCGGCATCGCGGCCCTCGCTTGAAAAACCCTACAACGTCGCGGTCGGCGGCGTCGGCGGCACCGGCGTGCTCACCATCGGCGCGCTGCTCGGGATGGCCGCGCATATCGAAGGCAAGGCCAGCATGATCCTGGACATGTCGGGCCTCGCGCAAAAGGGTGGCGCGGTGCTGAGCCACGTCCGGCTGTCGCAAAATCCCGCCGACGTGACGTCGTCGCGCATCGTCACCGGCACCGCCGATCTCGTGATCGCTGCCGACGAGGTGGTGGCGATCGCCAAGGAAACCATTACGCTCTGCGAGTCCAGCCGTACCCACGGCGTCATCAACACGCACCTCATTCCGATCGCCGATTTCATCCTCAACCGCGATTTCAATTTCCAGAGCGGCAAGGTCAACCACGTGCTGGAAACCGCGCTGCGCAAGGACTCCTCCTTCTTCGATTTCACCAAGCCGGCTGAAACGTTGCTGGGCGACTCCATCGCCACCAACATGATGATGATGGGATATGCCTATCAAAAGGGCTTGCTGCCGCTGACGGCAGCTAGCATCGAGCAGGCCATCGAGATCAACGGCGTTGCGATCAAGATGAATACGCAGGCATTCCAGCTCGGACGGCTGGCAGCCGCCGCGCCCGCGCGCCTAGCTGCAATGATGAAGGGGCAGGACGAGACGGTAGCGCCGAAGACGCTGGACGAGATGACAACAGATGAAGTCATCGCGCACCGCAGCGCATTCCTGACCGGGTATCAAAGCGGCCGGCTGGCGAAACGCTATCGCATGCTGGTGGACAGGGTGCGGCGGCAATCGGCGGCCGAGTTCGGCGACGATCTTGCGCGCGCGGTCGCGATCAACTACGCAAAACTGCTCGCCTACAAGGACGAATACGAGGTGGCGCGGCTGTTCACCGACGGCCGGTTCGAGAAGCAGCTGAAAGACCAGTTCGACGGCGACTATACCTTCACCTTCCATCTGGCGCCGCCGCTGTTGCCGTCCGAGAACGATCACCTCGGCCGGCCGAAGAAAAAGACCTTCGGGCCGTGGATGATGAAGGCGTTCCGGCTGCTGGCGGCCTTGCGGTTCGTCCGCGGCACGCCGCTCGACCTGTTCGGCCGCAGCGCGGAGCGCAGGATGGAGCGCGACCTGATCGCGGGCTATGAAAAAGACGTCGCCTTCGTGCTGGAAAAGCTGTCGCCCGCCAATATCGATACCGCGGTCGAACTGCTGTCGCTGCCCGACCGCATCCGCGGCTACGGGCCGGTGAAGGACAAGTCGGTGGCTGACGCCAAACTCCGCTACGCGGAATTAGCCCGCGACCTGGTCAACCCGCCGCCGCCGCTGCCGCGGCAGATCGCGGCGGAGTAGGGCGGACTCTTCGTAGGGTGGGCAAAGGCGCTCTTGCGCCGTGCCCACTATGACAAGCATTTGCGAGCGATGGGGGCTCGCTTCGCCTCCCTGCCGCGCGTTACTTCCGGTCACCGGAGTCAAGACTCATCTCGACCTTGATGTCACCGAAGGCGGGCTGTGGCTGCAAGTTATAAACCTCAATGCGATAGACGCCCTCATTGAGGCCAAATCGGCCGACATCCCTATATTTGTCATTTGTCGCGTGAGCCACGTAGCATAGCGAATTGAAGGTCTGTTCAAACACGAGATCGCTTCCCGGTTCTGTGCGCATAACGACTTTGAATGAAATGGGGAGGCCCAAGCCTGATCGTTCTTGTTGTGGAATGGCGTCATACTGGATGTTGCCAGTGCAATAGTTGCCGCTGTAACGCTCGCCTACGAGGTTGTCCTTGATGCGGGTCTCCGTTGATGAAAAAACGAATCTGAGGCTGAGCAGGTAAGATTTGTCGACGGGCGCAGTGAATTTCGTACTGAGGACCAGACCCGCTTCTCGAATCGAAATTTCAGTTGCAGGAATCAAGGGTGGAAAAGCGCAGAGCCCCGTGATCCACATCGCAAGTCCGATGATTTCTCTATGACAAAGGCTGTAAGTGATGGGTCCCATTATTTCTCGAACTGCGGTCAGAGTTTTACCCTCTGAAGCTAGTACTTTGCAACTTAGCGTCGAGCCCAAATCGACGCGGCGGAAGCGCGTAGTCAGTCATAGGGGAGCAAAAGCTATCGCCAAAATCCGCTATGCGGAGTTAGCCCGCGATCTGGTCAATCCGCCGCCCGCGCCGCGGCAGGTCGCGGCGGAGTAGCACTGAACAAAGCCCTTCCGTTGTGCTAAGTCCTTATGCATAATATCGGAATGACAGACTTGCTAGACCGAGCAATGACGGCGGCTCGCAACCTGCCGCCCGAGGCGCAAGACGAGATCGCCCGCGTCGTGCTGATGATGGCTACCGACGAGGAACCGGTTTACGTCCTGTCTCCTGAAGAGAAAGCTTCGCTCGCGAAATCGAGGGAGCAGTCACGGCGCGGCGAATACGCGACGGACGAACAGGTGCGGGCGATCTGGGCGAAGCACGGCCTCTGAAGCTGCGCTTCACGCCGCAGGCGCTCTCCGAACTGGACGCAATCCTCGATCATATCGCGGAACGATCGCCGCATGGTGCAGAGCGCATCAAAGCGCGCTTGCTCGGTCTCGCCGGTTTCATTCAGGGCCACCCAAATGGCGGCCGGAAAACGAGCGAATCTGGTCTACGGCGCCTCGTGGCCGCCCCTTATCCCTATCTTGTTTTTTAGGAGGTTAAGGACGACGAAGTTGTGATTGTCGGCGTGCGTCACGGCGCGCGCGATCCCGGTTCGATGCCGGGCGAGGGCGGAGCGGCATGAAGAATGCCGCGCCGCGTCCAGGACACAGCTGCTATTCCTCCGCTTAGCGCGCTTGCCAAGCCTCTCCTGACAGGCCACAAAAACCGCTGGAAAAAACGCCAGCGGAGAGCTGCATTGACGATTAAAGGCAAGGCCTACATCGCCGGGATTTACGAGCATCCGACCCGGCATGCACCCGACAAATCCACCGCGCAATTACACGCTGAAGTCGCCAAGGGCGCGCTTGAAGACGCCGGGCTGACCAAGGCCGATATCGACGGCTATTTCTGCGCCGGCGATGCGCCGGGCGGCGCCTGGCCGATGGTGGATTACCTCGGCCTCAAGGTGCGCCACATCGATTCCACCGAGACCGGCGGCTGTTCCTACATCATCCATATCGGCCATGCCGCCGAAGCCATCGCGGCGGGCAAATGCTCGATCGCGCTGGTCACGCTGGCCGGCAAGCCGCGCACCAGCGCGATGCCACCGCGCGCGGCGGGAGCCGAGCAGGATTTTGAGGCGGCTTATGGCGCCACCACCCATAATGCCTACGGCATGTGCGCGATGCGCCATATGCACGACTACGGCACTACCAGCGAGCAGCTGGCCTGGATCAAGGTCGCGGCTTCGCATCACGCACAATACAATCCGCATGCCATGCTGAAGGAGGTTGTCAGCGTCGAGGACGTGCTGAACTCGCCGATGATTTCCGATCCCTTGCACCGGATGGATTGCTGCGTCGTCACCGATGGTGGCGGCGCGCTGATCGTCACCACGCCGGAGATCGCAAAAAGCCTAAAGAAGCCGCTGGTACGGATGATCGGCCACGGCGAAGCTATGAAAGGTCCGCGCGGCGGCAAGGATCTCGATCTGACCTATTCGGCCGGTGTGTGGTCAGGACCGCGCGCGTTCGAAGAGGCGGGTGTGACGCCGAAGGACATCAAATACGCGTCGATCTACGACAGTTTTACCATCACCGTGCTGATGCAGCTCGAGGATCTCGGGTTCTGCAAGAAAGGCGAGGGCGGCAAATTCGTCGCCGACGGCAATCTGATTTCCGGCGTCGGCAAGCTGCCGTTCAACACCGACGGCGGCGGGCTGTGCAGCAACCATCCGGTCAACCGCGGCGGCATGACAAAGATCATCGAGGCGGTACGGCAATTGCGCGGCGAGGCGCATCCGAAGGTGCAGGTGAAGAATTGCGATCTCGCGGTCGCGCATGGCACCGGCGGATTGCTCGGCGTCCGCCATGCAGCCTCGACCGCCATCCTGGAGCGCGTGTAATGGCTGAAGCAAAGAAATATCCGGCGCCCCAAGGCAATCCGGAAACAGCACCATTCTGGGAAGCGGCAAGCCAAGGAAAGTTCCTGATCAAGCGTTGCACCGCCTGCGGCGAGCCGCATTATTTTCCGCGCTCGATCTGCCCGTTCTGTTTTTCCGACAAGACGGTGTGGGAGGAAAGCTCGGGCGAGGGAACGATCTATACCTTCAGCCTGATGCGTAAATCCGCCAGCGGGCCTTACGCGATCGGCTACGTCACGCTGAACGAAGGCCCGTCGCTGCAGACCAATTTCGTCGATTGCGATCTCGGTTCGTTGAAGATCGGACAAAAGGTAAAAGTGGTGTTCAAGCCGACCGACGGCGCGCCGCTGCCGTTCTTTACGCCGGTTAGCTGACGCCCTCATCCTGAGGAGCGCGCTCTTGCGCGCGTCTCGAAGGATGAGTGAAACAGGGAATGAGCTTGTGGCTCTCATGGTTCGAGACGGCGCAAGAGCGCCTCCTCACCATGAGGAGAAACGAGGGGGAAACACACCGATGCCCAAATACGACGAGTTGATGGCGCTGAAAAACCTCGGCCAGAAATACGCCTACACCGATCGCGAGGTGATGCTGTACGCCGTTGGCATCGGGATGGGCGCCGACCCGATGGATGAGAAAGAACTTGCTTATGTCAACGAGGCCGTCTTCAGCCCGCGCGCCTTGAAGGTGGTGCCGACTTTCGCTTCGGTGGCCGCATGGGGCGCCAACCCCGGCGAGATGAACCTCAACCGCCTGATGGTGGTCGACGGCGAGCGCGACATCACCTTCCACAAGCCGCTCCCGGTGGCTGCCAATATCACCGCGGACTCCACCGTCCTCGGCGCATGGGACAAGGGCAAGGACAAGGGCGCGGTCATAAGGCACAAGACCGTGCTCAAGAACGACAAGGGCGAGGACCTGGCGACGCTGGTCGCCTCGCGATTTGCGCGCGGCGACGGCGGTTTTGGCGGTCCCTCGGAAGGCCAGCCCGAGCCGCACCAGGTGCCGACCCGGGCGCCGGACAAATCCGTCGATATCCCGACGCGCCCGGATCAGGCGCTGATCTATCGGCTTTGCGGCGACCGCAATCCGCTGCACAGCGACCCTGAATTTGCCAAACGCGCCGGTTTTCCAAAACCGATCCTGCACGGCATGTGCACCTACGGCATCACCTGCCGCGGCATTCTGCAGACCTACGCGGATTACGATGCCGGCGCGTTCATACGGCATGCCGTGCGGTTTTCCTCGCCGGTCTATCCCGGAGAGACGGTGACCATGGACATGTGGAAGGACGGCAATGTGATTTCATTCGAGGCAAAAGTGAAAGCGCGGAATGTGACGGTGATCAAGAGCGGCCGGACGGAGCTGGGGTGAGCGTGCCCCGGACGCAGCGCAGCGCCTAGCCCTTGCGGAGCGGTGCGCTGCAGAGCCGGGGCCCCGGTTGCTTTCGGTTCGAAGAAATAAGAAACCGGGGTCCCGGTTCTGCGCAGCGGCATGAAGAATGCCGCAGCGCGCCCGGGACACGATAGAGGGAGAAACACATGGGACACCTAGACGGCAAGGTAGCGCTGATCACCGGCGCGGGCGGCGGGCTTGGTGAAGCCTACGCAAAGCTGTTCGCGCGCGAGGGCGCAGCCGTGGTGGTCAACGATCTCGGCGGCCCGCGCGACGGCAGCGGCGGCGACGCGTCGATGGCGCAGAAGGTGGTCGACGCGATCAAGGCCGAAGGCGGCCGCGCGGTGGCCAACGGCGCCGACATTTCCACCATGGCGGGCGGGCAGTCGGTGTTCGACGACGCCATAAAACATTTCGGCCGCGCCGATATCCTGGTCAACAATGCCGGCATCCTGCTCGACCAGACCTTTGCCAAGGCGACCGAGGCGGCCTGGGACAAGGTGCTGAAGGTGCATCTGAAGGGCACGTTCTGCGTCACGCAACCTGTATTCAGATGGATGCGCGAGAACGGCGGCGGCGTCATCGTCAATACCTCGTCGACCTCGGGGCTAATCGGCAATTTCGGCCAGACCAATTACGGCGCCGCCAAGGGCGGCATCTGGGGGCTGTCGAACGTGCTGGCGATCGAGGGCCGCAAATACAATATCCGGGTCTGGACGCTGGCTCCGGGCGCGCTGACCCGCATGACATCAGACCTGCCGCGCTATATCGAGAACCCCGGCGCGGCACTCGGGCCGGACGGCATCGCGCCGGCCGTGCTATACATGGTCTCAAGCCTGTCCGGTGATCAGACTGGAAAAGTGCTCGGCGTCTCCGGCCCACGTGGCGTACGCGAGATGCGGATGATGGAAATGGACGGCTGGACGCCGCCGCATAGCGGATGGAAGGCGGAGGATATCGTCGATCACGCCGGGGAGATTTTCTTTTCGGAGGACGCGGTGAAGAAATCGGCACGGCGGTTTAAATAGAACGCCGTCATTGCGAGCGAAAGCGAAGCAATCCAGAGCCGCAAGAACAGACTGGATTGCTTCGTCGCAAGTGCTCCTCGCAATGACGAATAACGGATATAATCTTGCGGATCATCGACAGGAGTCACCATGAAACTCACCCACACCGCCGCAGGCACCTTTGCCATCGCCCCGACACCGTTCCACGACGACGGGCGTATCGACGAAAAATCCATCGACCGGCTGACCGATTTCTACGCCGAGGTGGGCTGCGACGGCGTCACCGTGCTCGGCATTTTGGGCGAGGCGCCGAAGCTTGACGGTTCGGAAGCGGAAGAAGTCGCAAAACGCTTCGTCAAGCGCGCGAAAAGCATGCAGATCATTGTCGGCGTCTCCGCGCCGGGTTTTGCCGCGATGCGATCGCTGGCGCGGGCGTCGATGGATGCGGGCGCTGCCGGCGTGATGATTGCGCCGCCGCCGCATCTGCGCACCGACGAGCAGATCACCGGCTATTTCAAGCAGGCGGTCGAGGCGATCGGCGATGACATCCCGTGGGTGCTGCAGGACTATCCATTGACCCTCACCGTGATCATGACGCCGTCGGTGATCCGCAAGATCGTGATGGACAGCCCATCCTGCGTGATGCTCAAGCACGAGGACTGGCCGGGGTTGGAGAAGATCTCGAGCTTGCGCAATTTCCAGAAAGACGGTTCGCTGCGGCCGCTGTCGATCCTGACCGGCAATGGCGGGCTGTTCCTCGATTTCGAAATGGAGCGCGGCGCCGACGGCGCGATGACCGGTTACGCCTTCCCGGAACTGCTGATCGATGTGGTAAAACTGTCGAAAGCGCGCAAGCGCGACGCCGCGCACGATCTGTTCGATGCGCATCTGCCGCTGATCCGCTATGAGCAGCAGCCCGGCGCCGGCCTTGCCGTGCGCAAATATGTGCTGCAGAAGCGCGGCGTGATCGCCTCCAGCACGCAGCGCAAGCCGGGCTCGAACATCACCGCGGCGGCGAAGGCCGAGGTCGACTACCTGCTGTCGCGCGTGGCGCGGGTCGACAAGCGGGCGGCGATGCAGCCGCAATCAAGTGCTGCGGGTTGAAATGGACCTGTAGGATGGGTTGAGCGAAGCGATACCCATCGCTCCGGTGCGCAGCGTTTGTGATGGGTTTCGCTTCGCTCAACCCATCCTACGCATTAATCTTGGAGAGCAACGTTATGGCCGAAGCCGCCAAAGCCCGTCCCGCCTCCACCATCCTGCTGCTGCGCGACAGCGCAGGTCCCGACGGCAACGGCGAGATCGAAGTCTTCATGATGGTGCGTCATTATGAGATCGACTTCAATTCCGGCGCGCTGGTGTTTCCCGGCGGCGCCGTCGATGCCGGCGATCATGACATTGCGGCCAAGCCTGAACTCTACGCCGGCGGTGAGGGGCTGGATGCCGAGCCGCTTGGTTTCCGGATTGCGGCGATCCGCGAGACGTTTGAGGAAAGCGGCATCCTGCTGGCGAAACCGCGCGGGTCGACCGCGCTGGTCGACGCGAAGCGGGCGGGCGAGATCGAAGCACGCAATCGCGGGGCGCTGTGCGAAGGCAAAACAACGTTGTTGAAGCTTCTCACCGACAACGGGATATTGCTGACATTAGACGAACTGGTGCCGTATGCGCACTGGATCACGCCGGAGGGAATGCCGAAACGCTTCGACACCTGGTTCTTCCTCGCAGCCGCCCCGCCGGACCAGGCCGGTGCCCACGACGGCAAGGAGTCGACGGACTCCATCTGGGTTTCGCCGCGCGAGGCGCTGGCGGGCGGCGAGAGCGGCCGGTTCAAGCTGCCGTTTCCGACCACGCGCAACCTGATCAAGCTCGGCAAGCATCGCACGGTGAAAGCCGCACTCGACGATGCCAAAGGCAAGCCTGTTGTCACGGTGATGCCGGTCATGACCAGGGAGAATGGCGGCCGCCAGCTGCGCATTCCCGCCGAGGCGGGTTACGACGGCGAAGTGTTCGAGGTCGGATCGATCGGGTGAGGGCAGGGCACATCATGGCCCTTTTGAACCGGGTCACCGCACACACCGCCGTCATCCTGAGGTGCTCGCCGCGCAGCGGCGAGCCTCGAAGGATCGGCCAAGGGCACTCGCGGCGATCCTTCGAGACGCCGCGCAAGGGCGCGGCTCCTCAGGATGACGGAGTCATGTGTGGCCGCGCCTCTTTTTCTCTCAGCTGCCGCAACATCGCCGCCGCGATAGTATGGCTGATGTGTCTCGCGATATTTGGTGTCGCGCACGCCCAAGAGAATTTCCCCTCCCGCCCCGTCCGCATCGTCATCCCCTATTCGCCGGGGAGCGTCACCGACGTGTTCGCGCGCATCGTCGCGCAGAACATGGCGGCGCAGTGGAACGGCTCGATCGTCGTCGAATCCAAGTCCGGCGCCAACGGCTCGATCGCCGCCGAGGAAGTCGCGCGCGCGGCGCCCGACGGCTACACGTGGCTGCTGGTGACGACGTTCTTCACCGCGAGCCCTGCGCTCGATCCAAAACTGCGCTGGGAGCCGGTGCGCGATTTCATCCCGGTCGGGCAGATCTGCCGGGCGCCGAATTTCTTCATCGTGCCGGTCTCCTTGCCGGTGTGGAGTGTGGCCGACTACGTCGCGCTGGCTAAGGCGAAGCCCGGCACGCTGAACTACAGCCACCCGGGCAAAGGCTCCACCGGGCATCTCGGCTTCGAGCTGTTCAAGCGGCTCGCCGGCATCGATGTCACGGCAATAGGCTATCGCGGCTATCCGCAGATGGTGCCGGATATCGCCAGCGGCCTGATCACCTCGACGTTCCTGTCGGCCAATCAGGCGCTGGCGCAGGTGCAGACCGGGGCGATCAGAATCATCGGCGCGATCAGCGATGGCCGCTCGAAATATTTCCCCGATGCGCCGACCATGGCGCAGCAGGGCTTTGCCGACGCCCAGGTGACGCCGTGGTTCGGTGTCGTGGTGCCGGCGGGCACACCACAGCCGGTCGTTGATCGCATCAGCGAGCATTGGACAAAGCGCTTGCCACACCGGACGTGCAGCAGCGTCTCGACACCGCCGGATGCGAGCCCAAGAGCGCGCCGCTCAAGCAGTTCGCCGACATTATCAAGGCCGACGTCGCGCTGTGGGCGAAAGTGGTTAAGGAAGCCGGCATAACCGCGGACTGACACAGGGGTCAGGTGTTCCCCCCGGAGCCGATTCCGGGATATATTGCGGCCTTCGGAGCCGGTCTCGATCACCAATGCCATTTGCCGCGATTGCCCAACGGATACGCTCGTTCTCGCTTTCGATTGGTCAGCTGACCTTTGGCAGCTTTCTGCTGGTATTGGCGGTGATCATGATGACGAGCATCGCCAGCGTCGTCGCCATCCGCCATATCGATGCCACCTTCGCCGAACTGCAGCGGCTGCAAAGCGTCGGCGATCTGGCCGAGGAGATCGACCGGCGCATGAACGAGTTGCGGCTGGCCGCCCGCGATTACGTCACCGACCCGGAGGCGCATTCCACCGGCGTCTGGGACGCCGCATCGGCGCTGAATGTGCTGTTGAAGAAGACGCGGCTGGAGCTCGATCCCGAGCAGCGGGACATGATCGACGGCGTCGCGGCGCGACTGTCGACCTATCGCGGCGGTATCGAGCGCGTCACCGCGCTGATCGCGCGCCGCGACGAATTGATCGCGGCGTTGCCGCCGCTGCGGGAGATATTTGAAAAGGCAGTCGCAGAATCCTCGGAAAGAGCCACGGCGTCGGCCCTGTTCAACGCGCAAAGCCGGATCGCCGCGGCGCTGCTGGCGCACGATCCGGCCAGCGCCGAGCAGTCAGCCCAGAGCATGCGCACCTTGACCATCGCGGAGCCACGAGTTCGCAGCGCGGCCGAGGCCTATGCCGAGGCCATCATTTCGCTTTCAACCCGGGAACGTCAGATCGCCGACCTCGATAGGGACGTGCTCGGAACCGAAGGCCGGCTGATCGGACGCGTAACCGAGTTGCTGCGCGAGCTCAGCGCGAAGCGGGGGCGGGTGCTGTCCAACGACCTCGCCCGCACGCTGGCCGACGACAAATGGCAAAGCATCGTGCTCGGCGCCGCCGGAGTCCTGATCGGATTGTTCGCGGCGCTGTTCATGGTGCGCAGGACGGTCCGGCCGCTCAGGACTATCGCGACGGCGATCCGTTCGCTTGCTGTCGGTGAAAAAGATACCTCGATTCCCGCCACCGACGTGCACAACGAGATCGGCGACATCGCGCGCGCCGCCGAAGTGTTCCGCCGCACGCTGGTCGATGCCGACGCCGCGCGCGAGGCGGCGGTCCGCGCTCTGGCCGAACAGCGCCTGGCCGAGGAAAGCTATCGCAAGCTGTTCGAGGGCTCGGTCGATGGAATCTACGTAACGACCCCGGGCGGCCGCCTGCTCAACGCCAATCCGGCGCTGGCGCGGATGATGGGCTACGATACGCCGGAGCACCTGATCAACGGTGTCAACGATATTGCGCGCACGGTCTATGTCGATCCTGAGGTCCGCGCCGAATATCAGGCGCGCATGCAGCGCGACGGCATGGTCCGCGAGTTTGAATACCAGGTGCGCCAGCGCGACGGCGGCATTCTCTGGCTCTCCGACAGTGCGACCTCGGTGCGTGACGAAACCGGTCAGGTGGTCCGCTATGAGGGCACGGTGCGCGACATCACCGACCAGAAACGCGCAGAAGACGCCATCGCCGAAGGCCGCCGGCTGCTGCAGGAGGTGATCGACACCGTGCCCGCGGTGATCAATGTCAAGGACAAGGAGCTGCGCTATATCCTGATGAACCGCTATATGGCCGGCATCTTCGGCATCGAACCTTCGGACGCCATCGGCCGCACCACCACTGACCTGATGTCGCGCTATGGCGCGGAGAAAACCGACGAAAACGACAAGCGCGTGCTGGCCGCAAGCCGGGAACTCGGCTTCTACGAAGAGGAATATATCGATTCATCCGGCCACATGCGGCAATGGCTGGTCAACAAGCTTCCGCTGCTCGACGCCAAGGGCGACATCGAAAACATCGTCACCGTCGCGCTCGACATCGGCGAGCGCAAGCGCGGCGAACTGGAAATGCGCAAGGCCAAGGATGCCGCCGAAGCGGCGCTGCGAAACTTGCGGGAAACCCAGAACTCGCTGATCGAGGCTGAGAAGCTCGCAGCGCTGGGACGGCTGGTGGCGGGCGTCGCCCACGAGGTCAACAATCCCGTCGGAATCAGCCTGACCGTGGCGTCGTCGCTGGAGCGCAAGACCGCTTTGTTCACCTCCGAAGTTGCGCGCGGCAATCTCAAGCGGTCCAGCCTGACCGATTTCCTGGAGGCCAGCCGCGACGCGTCGTCGCAACTGGTGGCCAATCTCAACCGCGCCGCCGAGTTGATCCAGTCGTTCAAGCAGGTGGCGGCCGACCGCAACTATTCCGACCAGCGCGCCTTCGATCTTGCCGATCTCACCGAGCAGGTGGTCATGAGCCTGCGGCCGGGCCTGCGCAAGCACAACCTGACCCTCAACGTCGATTGTCAGCCCAATCTCACCATGAACAGCTATCCCGGGCCCTACGGGCAGGTGCTCACCAACCTGTTCCTCAATTCGGTCGCGCACGCGTTTCCGAACGGCAGGTCCGGCACCGTTGACATCAAGGTGCGGGAATCCGGCAAGGACAATGTCGAAATCCTGTTTTCGGATAATGGAATCGGCATGAGCCTCGACGTCCGGCGGCGGGCGTTCGATCCGTTCTTCACCACAAGGCGCGACCAAGGCGGCACCGGCCTCGGCCTGCATATCGTCTACAGCATCGTCACCAACCGGCTGGGCGGGCGGCTCGATCTGGACTCGCAGCCGGGCGGCGGCACGCAGATTCAAATCATCCTGCCGCGGGTGGCGCCGATCGAGCAGGCCGCGGAATAACTCCTTACCGCTCCCCGCGGGGAAGAGGTCGAAGCCGGAGCGAAGCGTAGGCTTCGGGTGAGGGGTCTATCCACGAGTCCGAATGCGTGCAAGATCCCCTCACCCGGATGTCATCTTCGATGCCATCCGACCTCTCCCCTTCGGGGAGAGGTGACCGGCTTAATTGCTGTCCGCCAGCTTTCGCAGCGTCGCTCCGAAAATCTGGCTGGCCTTTCCAACCAGAGCCGTGCCGTTCATGATCGCCGCCGTATCGGTGAACGTGCCGGAAACGCCGATGCCGACCGGGACCGGTCCTCCGAACAACGGGTTCGCATCCGGGCTGCTGGTATGACGCTGCACCAGCACCTCGCCCTTGAAGGTGTCGCCCTTCACCGAGTAGCTGCCGGTGTAATACAGATAGGCATCGCCGCCGAGGATTTTGCCGTCCCGGAACAGAATCACGCCACTGCCCTTGCCCGAACGCCCGTCGAGCAACGCAACGTGAATCGAATACAGCCCATTCTTCATCGTATTCCCGACGCGACCGTCCCGGGTCGCGGAGCGCCGTTCGCATTCTGCCAAAGCCGGTGCCACGGCGTCAACGCGCCAGGTTGGCCGTTGGTGTCGTTCTGCGCGCCATGGGTTCGAATTCCGCCCGCGTTTTTACCTCTCCCCGCAGGGGAGAGGTCGGATCGCATCGCAGATGCGATCCGGGTGAGGGGCTTGTCCGCGAGTCCGAGTTTGTGGAGAGCCCTCACCCGGAGCCTGCGCTACGCTCCGGCTTCGACCTCTCCCCTGCGGGGAGAGGTAAAAAACGATCCGCGCCGCCTGAACTCACGCATACTTCTTGTCGCGCTCCAGCAGTTCGACCGAGATGCCCTGCGGCCCCCGGATGAAGCAGATGCGCACGCCGGGCCGGATGGTCTCCGGCTCCCGGGTAAACTCGACCCCCTTGGCCTTGATTTCGGCGGCGACCGCATCGATGTCCTTCACCGTCAGCCCGAAATGATCCAGCCCCTGATAGGGCGTCACCGGCGGTGCGTTGACGCCGTCCCCCGCCGCGACCGGTGCGATGAACACATTGGCGCCGCCGAGCCTGACGTCGATCCGCCCGGGGCTGCGAATGATCTCGCCGCCGAGAATGTCTTCCAGCCACGCCGCCGTCGCCTCGGGGTCGGGGCTGCGGAGATGAATGTGATCCCAGGTGACTATCGGCATTTGCTCTTCCCCGTTGTTCTGTGTTGCGGTGCTGGTATCAGGCCATCGCAGCCAATCGGCGCTCACATTCTCCGATATTGCCGCCTTCGAGCGCAACTATTTCCGGTTTCATGAATTGATGGAAATCGGCCGAACCGCGCAATCGGCAGTCGTGTACAGGAGCCGTGCGGTTTAATGCCCGCGCGGTTTTTTTATTGCGCCGCGAAATCGAGCCTTTCATTTCGCCGCCTCGTGGAGGGCAAGGAAATGGGTGCTGGGCATTTTCGCATCGAATCGACCGGCCTCGTCGGCGCCGGGTTTTCCGGGCGGCCGGCGGCGAAGCTGCTCACGAACAAGCTCATCTGGCTCTCAGTCATCGTTGTCGTTGCCGCGGGGGCGTGGAAGATGCTGTCCGAGGACGCTGCCGGCCCGGTCAAGGGCCAAACCGTGGGCAGGTCGAATTTCGCCACGACCGCGTCAATTGAGCCCGCGCCAACGCCGCAACTCGATCCCGCATTGAGCGCACCGCAATTTGCTACCGCGCCCGCCGCACCCGTGGAGGCGGCGCCGGTCGAGGGCTTGAAAATTTCATCGCAGTCCTGGCGAAGGGGCGGCCTGGGCTCGAAAGCCCTGATCACGCTCACGCTGCGCAACGACAACGACTACGCGGTCGGCGGCATCGAACTGCTCTGTTCGTTCAGCCGCGCCGACGGCAGCCCGGTGACCGAGCGCCGCCAGACCATCCGTGACGCGGTGAAAAAGAAAAGCCGCAAGACTTTTGCGCGGATGCATGTCGGCTTCGTCAATATCACCGCCGATCGGGCGAGGTGCTCGCTGCTGACGGCGAGCCGGGTCTGATAGCCTCGGCCGGCGTGTTTGGACGGCAATCCAGAACACTTTGTTAGTGATGTCTATAAAGGTAAATTCGCGTCTTTCGTTGACGACGGCAATGGCCGAACTATTCATGCGGAGAGATCGCAATGGAAGGGCCACCGGAAATGACAACCTCACGCGTATTCGCAGCACTGCTCGCTTCGGCAGTCACAGTCATGGCGCTTCCGACCGCCGCGTCCGCGGGATGTTACGGTTGCTATACGCCACCGCCTTGTCCCACCTGCTATCAGCGCCAGGTCGCGCCTCCGCAGTATCGCGCGGTTCAGGAAACGGTGATGGTAGCGCCCGGAGCCGTAGTCGCCCATCGCACGCCCGCTCAATATCGCACCGTCATGGTGCCGCAGACCGTCATGGTCGCTCCCGAACGCGTTCAGTACCAGCAGATCGCGCCTCAATACGCGACCCGTCAGCGCGTCGAAATGGTCGCGCCGGCCCGCGAATACTATGTCGCCGTGCGCCCGCGCTGCGGGTCCTGCGGATACTGAGTGGCTTGTTCTTCGGCTGCTTCGTACGGCGTAGTCCGCATGAGCGCAGCGACATGCGGGATCGTGGGGCAGTATCTCATCAGGATACGAAAGTCTTGCACTACGTATCTTAATGAGATACGTAGTGCTCATGATCAAGAGCTTCAGGGGGAAATTTGCCGAGCCGATCCTGCAAGGCCGCATGGTCCCGAAGGGTTTCCCGGCGAATCTCGCCAAGGTAGCTCGCCGAAAACTGATTATGGTGGACTCCGCCGCCTTTCTTGAGGCCCTGAACTCGCCTCCCGGCAACCGCCTTGAAGCGCTTAAGGGCGATTTAGCGGGTAGGCACTCTATCCGCATCAACGATCAATGGCGGATCGTGTTCAGATGGACCGATCCGGGTCCCGAAGACGTCGAGATAATCGACTATCACTAGTCTGAACGGCCGAATGTGGCCAGCGAACGAATAGGAGGTTCGAACATGGCAAAGAAACTTCCGCCGATTCACCCCGGCGAGATCTTGCGGGAAGAATTTCTCGTTCCGCTTAAGCTGACACCCTACGCGGTCGCGGCCGCGCTGCATGTGCCGCGTACCCGGATCGAACGCATCGCGCGTGAAGAAAAGCCCGTTACCGCGGACACCGCGCTGCGGCTCGGCAAGTTCTTCAAGACAGGCGCTGCGTTCTGGATGAACATTCAGGCGCGCTTCGATCTCGAAACGGCCGAAGACATACTCGCGCCGCAGATCAAGAAGATTGCGTCTTTCGAGCCGGCGTGAGAGCGATGCAAATCGCACGTACGGGTTCTTGCAGCTCGTAGGGCCTGGTGCTTCGCAGTTAAACGGCAACAGAGATTTTGCCAAAAAAGAAATTAATCATCACTTCAAAGACATAACTTCTTCGGAGGGGGTTGCGCGGTCTCTATATAAGAGCACGCATGTCTCAGAGTGCCATCCCTTATGAGTACAACTGCCGGGGTTCACTGGATAATTTCTGTGCGGCCTGGCAGCGCGCTCAACCGTATACTCTCCGCCGAGGGATGCAAAATTTTTGTCCTTGCAAACCAACGTGTTAGAGGACCTCCGCGCTCTTTTCCCAAGAGCGAGGAGGTCCCATTCTCACCCGAGCGTAACGGCGGCCGCTGCTTCCTTGCAGGCAGCTGAGATAATCGGATACAGGCGCGCGGCGCCGCTGCATCGTGAAGGCACCCAATGGCCCGGTGCAGTGATCCTTCGTGTCTTGAATGTATCTTGGGTCCGGGGGCACTCTGGCGTGATGTACCCAAAGCCGGATGCGAACTGGCGCGCTCGGAGAGATTCGAACTCCCGACCCTCGGATTCGAAGTCCGATGCTCTATCCAGCTGAGCTACGAGCGCTTTTCGCGCGCCACCATAGCCCGGCAGTATCAGAAAGCCAGCCCCGGAATTAGACGGCCGCGGTATTTTTCGGTAGCATGAAATACGCATACAACCACCAGCCCTTTTGAATGCGGGTGCGGGTCACAAGCGGCAGGAGTCCGACATGAGGCATCGTATACGCTACCTCGCCTGTTTATCGGCATCGCTGTGGCTGTTTGGCGCCGCGTACGCGCAGGACGTGCTGATGCAGCACAACGACAAATCCCGTGCCGGCGCGAATTTAAGCGAGACGGTCCTGAACGCGAAAACAGTCGGGCCGAAGTTTGGCAAGCTCTGGAATTTGTATGCTGACGGGCAGGTCGTCGCGCAGCCGCTTTACGTCTCCGGCCTGCGCGTCGACACGGCGGCCAACCCGAACGCTCCTCTGGTGCAGGGAACATTCAATGCCGTGGTGATCGCGACAATGCACAATACGATCTACGTCTATGACGCCGATCAGGAGAAACCTGGCCCCGCCGGCCGCACCGTGCCGCTTTGGGCAACCTGGCTCGGACCGCCGCGGCCGGGCGGCAAAGAAATCGACATGTGGAGCACCAACGATCCGGAATGGGGAATCCTGAGCACGCCGGTTATCAGTGACGACAGGTCGACCCTGTACGTTGTCGCATGGCACGACGAGGGAGCGAACGGTTTTCAATATCGCTTGCACGCGCTGGATCTGAAGAATGGTACGCAGCGCCATCCGGCCGTGGCGATAGGCCCTTCGTCAAGGGATGCTTTAAACCCCTGCCGGTTGCAGAGCATCTTCAATCCATGCTTGCACAAGCAGCGCGCCGGGCTGCTTCTGGATCGAGGCGTTATCTACATCGGCTTCGGCGGCGATGGAAATCGCGGTGCATTGTTCGCTTTTGACGCGGCCAACCTTGTCAAGCGAGCATCATGGAGTTCGACACCGGCCGGGCAGGATGGCGGCATATGGCAATCGGGGCAGGCGCCGGCCGTGGACAGTGAAGGCAATATTTACCTGATGACGGGCAATGGCAGCTTCGATGCCGACAAGCAGAATTTCGGCAACAGCTTTGTGAAATTGAAGCTGCAGGGAAACGGCTTCACCGTGACCGATTACTTCACGCCCTGTAATATCGATGCCCTCAACAGCAAGGATCTCGATTTGGGATCGGCCGGCCCGGTACTGATCCCCGGCGAACCGGCACGGATCGTCGGCGGCGGCAAGGAAGGCGTGCTCTATGTTCTGTCGCGGGAAAATATGGGAAAATTTTCGAGCGGCGCCGCGGCAGCCGATTGCCGCAACCCGAACGTCGTCCAGCAAGTCAACGCATTTCCGCGGGTGCACGAGCACTGGGGCAACATCCACGGATCGCCGGTGTTTTGGCAAGGACCGGACACCGGGCATATTTATGTATGGGGCGAAAACAGCCCGCTCAAGGCATACGAGTTCAGCGGCGGACAATTGCAGAACGTCGATAGACCGCAGCAGAGCGGCTATCGGCCGCCACTCGGCATGCCCGGCGGCATGCTGTCGCTCTCTGCCGACGGCGCCAAGGCCGGCACCGGTGTGCTATGGGCCGTCGTTCCCCTCGACGGGGACGCCAATCAGCAACGCGGCGTAAAGGGTATCTTGCTCGCGCTGGACGCACAGGACGCGGCGCGCACCCTATGGACCAGCGAGCAAACGCCCGCACGTGACCAGCTCGGATTGTTCGCGAAGTTTTCGCCGCCGACGGTCGCCGGTGGCAAGGTTTTCGTTGCTACGTACGGCGATGACGAGGTACGGCGCATTTACGCGGGCAATGAGCAGCCGACGCAATTCCCGAAAAACTACTATGTCGCCGTATACGGGGTTCGCGACGATAGGTCGTCCGACCGCGTCATCGTTGACCAGGACCGTGACGACGTCACGCTTGTGCGCGCCGAGACGACGCCGCTGGCACTGAATAAAGCCGAATGCCGCGCCATTGACATTGGCTCGCTGGACTGCACCGACGTTCTCAGCCGGGCGGCGCAGGCTCCAGCTTTTCATCGAGTCATTTTCGCCGCAGACAAGCCGATCACCGGCTGCGCTCTGCTTCGCGTCATAACGGCGGCAAAGAACGGCGCCCTCGACGGCACGTCCGGCATAGGCTTCTGGAGTACCCAGGCCGTCGACGGCAACCAGGCCGCGGAGAATGCGGGGTTATTCGTTCGCAAGGATCAGCTTAAACCAACCGGATCGGTCAACCTGAAGAATGGAGCTTCGGCTACGCTGCACGAGTTCGCCGGAGTGGCCAATTGTCCAATTCCCGGGGCGGGTTCTATCACCCGGCGGTTCAAGCCTTTCATGCAGTTTGACGCGACAGACGGCAAGGTCTTCCGCAACTGGGACCTCGCCCCGAACTACGAGATCGGTGAAACCGTGAAAATTGATCGATCCAGGGACGTGCTCGCTCCGTAGGCTGGCCGTGTGAGGCCGCATGGTTGCTACGCACTGTAGCCCGGATGAGCGAAGCGAAATCCGGGGGGCCGTCCGCCAAGAAGAATCCCGGATTGCGCTGCGCTTATCCGGGCTACGCTTGCTGATTGGCCTGGCTTTTTTAGCGTAGCGAGGCGTTCAGAATTCGTCTGGCGCAATAGCGCAGCGTATTGCGCCGCCCGCCCGCATGGACTGGCGGAATACGCTGCGCTATTCCGCCCTACGGGCTGCGAGTGATCATGAACGCGGTCCTCTACATTGCGGACGGGCGATTATGATTGCACAGCCATGCCGGGTAGAACAGCGGTCAGCATTTCGATCAGAGAGTAATGCCATGGCCAGTTCTCGGTGTTGTCATCAGACTGCAAGTCTTCCGGCCATTCCTCGGGCCGGATGCTGATGGCGTATTGGCAGCAGCCCCACCACTCCCGCCATCGTGGTCGGAGCGATACCTACCAAGGCCCAAGCGGCGCCGTGATGTAGGACCGGGTTTTTTCGCCCGGCAATTCCTCGTCAAGCGCAGAACCCCTGCTAGAGCACGCTGTTTTTATACGGAAACATATCCAGAGTTTTTAAAGTAGTTGAGGCACTCCTCCTTGGAGAAGAGATCGAGGAGTTTGCCGACCTTTCGCCACGTTGCCTCGATGTCGCGAGGCTCAGCGGCGCGCATC